>NZ_FUXI01000008.1:64520-102235 GCF_900167335.1 Pilibacter termitis | reverse complement strand
TCCAAATAATTCAAAACAAGCTCCATTATGCAATCACTGGACATACTGCCCCTGAAATTGTGTTTTCTCGTGCGAATGCTCAACAAGTTAATATGGGGTTAACAACCATGAAAAGCAATTATCCACAAAAAGCAGACATTACAGTTGCAAAAAATTACTTACTAAAAAATGAATTAGAAGATTTAAATCAAATGTCGTCAGCTTTTCTTGATATTGCTGAACGTCAAGCACGAAGAAAAAAACAAATGAAAATGGTAGACTGGATAACGCAAGTTGATAGATATATTGAATTGACAGACGATATTCTTTTACAGGACAAAGGAAAAATTACGCGTAAACAAGCGAATGAAAAAGCACTAGAAGAATTTATAAAATACAAAACGTTAAATCCTCCAAACTCCCCTATAGTGAAAGATTATTTAGAAAATCTTAGCAAAGAAATTGAAAGATTAGAAGGCAAGTAATCGCTAATGATAGTTGACTATCTAAATAAATAAGAATAATATATAGATAAGGAAAGAACGGTTCGACCGTTCGCTCATGATTCACTCTGTGAGGATTGGGTTATTAGACTTTTAAGGCTAACTTATCGCAAGATGAAATTAGCCTTTTTTTATTTGACAGTAGAAAGGAAGTGAAAAAATGTGGATAGAAACCCTAAAAAACGGTAAATACAAATACAACGAACGCTACAAAGACCCTTATAACGAAAAAACAAAATACGTTTCTGTTACGCTCGCCAAAGACACTCCACAAGCTCAAAAAGAGGCTCTACGGCTCTTGAATGAAAAGATTGATAGAAAGATACAGAAACAAACACAAAGCGATATAACGCTCGCTGAATTGTTTGAGAAATGGCAAGCGTTGCATTTTCCGTCTGTAAAATCAAGGACGAAGTTAACATATTCTCAAACGATTTACTACGCAAATGAATTACTAGATACTTCTTCTCTTGTTCGTAACATTGACACTTCTTTTATACAATCTTTCTTTGAAAACGAAAAAATAATGAAACAGTCCAATGGTTATAAGAAAAATCATAAAATGGTACTCAATATGATTTTTTCTTTTGCTGAAGATATGGGATATTTACAAATAAACCCTGTGAAAAAAGTAAAAGTTCCAAAGAAAGAAAAAACGATAGACCAAATAAACAACATTAGAAATAAGTATCTCACAATGGAAGAATTATCAGAATTATTGAAAGCTATGCAATCAGAAAATAATAACTACTGCTTAATTGCCGAATTTCTTGCAAGAACTGGTTTGCGTTACGGGGAATGTATTGCACTTTGTGAAGAAAATATAAAGGGAGATAAAATTGAAATCGTTGGTAGTGTAGACTCAATCAATGGGATAGCAAAACCGAAAATAACAAGTCCAAAAAATCTCAATTCTTATAGAGTCATTGAAATTGATAGACGTACAAAAGAAATTCTCAATATGCAAATTGAAAGAAACACAATCTTTTCTGTTAACGAACGTTATTGCAATGATGAAAAACGAATTTTTTGCACACGATATGGTGGAATTGTTTCCAATAAAGAGTTTAATAAGTTCCTAAAATCAGCAAAAGAGAAAACAACAATAAAAAAAGAACTAACATCTCACATATTTAGACACACACATATTTCACTTTTAGCTGAATTAAATGTGCCAATAAAAGCAATTTCAGAACGTGTTGGACATGGAAACCAAAGCACAACTTTAGAAATATACAATCATGTTACAGAGAATATGAAAAGTAATATAGTAAATAAACTTGATAAAATTTCGCTACTTTAGTGCTACTTTTCATAACTAAAAACAAAAATACCCCTTGAAAACGCAATGTTCTCAAGGGGTTATTTACTAAAACCACTTTTTCCAAATAAAATAAACAGTCGTAAAAATACTAATCACAAACGAAATACAGATAATAATCCAAAAACCAAATGGACTTTCGGCAAACGGCATTCCTTTGCCTTCAACGTTCATACCGTAAGCAGAAAAAATCATGGTAGGAATAGACATAACAATCGTAATCAACGCCAACACTTTCATGATAATGTTTTGATTGTTTGAAATAACAGAGGCGAACGCATCCATCATGCCACTTAAAATATTTCCATAAATGCTTGCCATTTCCATTGCCTGCTGATTTTCGACAATGGTATCTTCCAATAAATCTTCGTCATCAGGGTATTTCTTGATTGATTTTAATTTCACTAACTTTTCTAACACACGCTCGTTTGTACGCAAACTTGTCGTAAAATAAACGAGGGATTTTTCAAGTTCCAAAAGCTCGATTAGCTCTTCATTTTTGGTAGATTGGTGCAATTTTTTTTCCACTTCTGAACTTTTACGGTCAATCGCACGAAGATATTGCAAGTACACTTTTGCATTTTTATAAAGGATTTGGAAAATAAATCTCGTTTTCATGAATGTATAAAAATCTTTCACTCGACCATTTTCAAAATCATCCAATACACGTGTTTCTTGTAGACAAGTGGTAATCAATACTTCATTTGTGATAATAATACCAAGCGGAATCGTCGTGTACCACTCTTTTTTGTTCCGGTCCTCAAGCATTGGAATATCCACCAAAATCATCGTATAATTGTCCTCAACCGTAATACGAGAGCGTTCTTCCAAGTCAAGCGGAGCACGCAAGTCCTCAATGTCAATATTGTACCTATCAGCTATCACAAGAGATTCTTTTTGCGTTGGATTAACCAATTTTATCCAGCTACCATTTTGTGATTCTTCAATTTCACGAAAGGTGTCAACAGTTGATTGATAAATTGTTTTCATGTGCTTTTTCTCCATCTTTGAAAATTAAGGATTTTGTTCGTTTTTACCAACAGTTCCTTTTGGAAAATAATTGCTTTGTGACACTCCGGAACATAAAAAAAGCCTACATAAATAGGCGTAAGCAAAAGAACATTCGTTCGTTGAGCTTTGGCACGTGACGGACGTATGGTTTTCCAAGCTATTCTAAAGAATGCCTTAACGACAATCTCTGTTCTGCCCATTGGCGTCTCTCGACATTTCTGGGCGATAGCCTATGTTCCGACAGAAGCCTCACCTAACAATTATTATCTCTAGTTTAAGTATAACGGTTTATTGGGGTTTGGTCAATCTATTTTTATTTTTGTGTTCAAAAAAGTCTGTTGATAAATTAGGAAGAAAATTTATAAATACCTATAAAAACTCACATTTACCCAAAATTGCTATCTATATCATTTCATCCGAATGAAAATAACCAAAAAAACATCTACTATTTTCACTCCACTGAAAATAATAGATGTTCCCATCCCTTATTTTTTCTTACTCTCTTCCTCATCCATAGAAAGCACAGAAAGAAATGCCTCTTGCGGTACTTCAACACTTCCGACCATTTTCATACGTTTTTTCCCTGCTTTTTGTTTTTCTAGGAGTTTGCGTTTACGACTGACATCTCCTCCGTAACATTTTGCCAAAACGTTTTTACGCAGTGCCTTAATATCACTACGTGCCACAATTTTACTTCCAATTGCCGCTTGAATTGGCACTTCAAATTGTTGTCTTGGAATAAGTTTTTTCAGTTTCTCTACGATGATTTTTCCGCGTTCATAAGCGAAATCTCTATGCACAATAAAAGAAAGTGCATCGACTTTTTCAGCGTTGAGTAAAATATCCATTTTCACTAATCTACTTGCTTTATAGCCAGAAATTTCATAGTCAAAACTAGCATATCCTTTTGTTGAGGATTTCAGCTTGTCAAAAAAGTCAAAGACAATTTCTGAAAGTGGGATATTGTACACCACATTTACACGGTAATCATCAAGATAATCCATTGTCACAAATTCCCCACGTTTTCGCTGTGAAAGCTCCATAACAGCCCCAACATAATCATTTGGTACCATGATTTCAGCTTTTACATAAGGCTCTTCTACACTATCAATCTTCACTGCCTCTGGAAACTCACTTGGATTGCTGACAATAATTTGCTCACCATTTGTCATGTTGACATGATAAATTACACTAGGAGCCGTCATGATAAGCTCAAGATTGAATTCACGCTCAAGACGCTCTTGCACTACGTCCATGTGTAAAAGTCCTAAGAATCCACAACGGAAACCAAAACCTAAGGCTTGAGAAGTTTCTGGTTCAAATTGCAAAGCAGCATCATTGAGCTGTAATTTTTCAAGTGCCTCACGCAAATCATTGTAACGCGCGGTATCAATCGGATAAAGTCCACAGAACACCATTGGATTCAACTGGCGATAACCGTCTAATGCCTCTTTTGCTGGATTGTCTTTTAGCGTAATCGTATCCCCCACACGTGTATCTTGTACGGTTTTAATACTTGCAGCAAGGTAACCAACGTCCCCAACCATTAAGTAATCTCGTCCAATCGCTTTTGGAGAAAATACACCGACTTCTGTTACCTCAAATGTCTTGCCATTGCTCATCAACTGTATCGTATCTCCAACTTTTACGATTCCATCCATAACACGAATATTTAAAATCACGCCACGATACGCATCATAAACGGAGTCAAAAATCAATGCTTTCAGCGGTGCATCAAGATTGCCACTTGGTGCAGGAACATTTTCAACAATCTGCTCTAAAATTTCCTCAATCCCAATCCCCGCCTTTGCACTCGCAAGCACTGCCTCACTTGCGTCAATGCCAATAACATCTTCGATTTCCTTACGTACACGCTCTGGATCTGCTGCTGGCAAGTCGATTTTGTTGATCACAGGTAAAATTTCAAGGTCATTGTCTAATGCTAAATATACATTGGCAAGTGTCTGTGCCTCAATCCCTTGTGCGGCATCCACCACAAGAATTGCCCCCTCACAAGCAGCCAAACTACGTGATACTTCATAGGTAAAGTCAACATGCCCCGGTGTATCAATCAAATGGAAAATATAAGTTTCCCCGTCTTTTGCCGTATAATTCAACTCAATCGCATTCAGCTTAATCGTAATCCCACGCTCACGCTCCAAATCCATAGAATCAAGCAACTGATCTTGCATTTCACGCTTGCTTACAGTATTCGTTTGTTCCAAAATTCTATCGGCAAGTGTCGATTTTCCATGGTCAATATGTGCAATAATCGAGAAATTACGGATTTTTTCTTGTCTTTGTTTTAATTCATTTTTGTCTAAATTCATCTGATACTCCTTGTTCTTATTCAGTCTTTTTATTTTAACATAAAAAGGGTAGACTTTGCATTGTTTTCAAGTGAATACCGAGGCAATTTTAAAATCTAATAGAAAAACAAAAAATTCACCTCTCAATTCAGTGAAATAATGATATAATTTCTATAAAACCTAAAGTCTCCCTTTAGTAAAAAAGTGAAAATAGAGGAAAACGGAATGAAAAAAATTCTTGTAGTAGACGATGAATTGTCTATTCTAACGCTTTTGAAATTTAATTTGGAAAAAGAGGGGTACACCGTTGATACTGCTGAGGACGGGAAGATTGCGTTTGAAATGGCGATAAATGGCGGATATGATTTTCTTGTGTTGGATGTCATGTTGCCAAGCATGAACGGAATGGAAATTACACGGAAGTTACGCCGTGAAAAAATTGATGTGCCAATCTTGATTTTGACCGCAAAAGATGACCAAGTGGAAAAAATTATCGGGCTTGAAATCGGAGCGGATGATTATTTAACCAAACCTTTTTCGCCACGTGAAGTGATTGCACGCATGAAAGCTATTTTTCGTCGAGAAGAAATTACCAAAGCTCAACTTCACACACCCGAACAAATGAACGACCAAGAACTTGAAGTTCATCAACCACTTTTGCAAGCAGGGGAAATTATCGTTGACCCGAATAATTTTTCTGTCAATGTTCGTGGCAAAAAAGTAGATGTCACACCTAAAGAATTTGAGTTGCTGAGTTACTTTATGAAACGACTTGGGCGAATTATTCCTCGTGAAGTGTTGCTTGATCGAATGTGGAGTTTTGATTTTGACGGTACAACGAGAATTGTTGACGTTCACGTAAGTCATTTGCGTGAAAAAATTGAACTCGACCCAAAAAATCCAAAATATTTAGTGACTGTTCGTGGATTTGGCTATCGTTTCCAGCAACCCGAAGAAAAGTGAGGTCGCAATATGCTACGTTCCAAAACGTTTCGTGAAGGATTTTCTGCACTTCTTGTGCTACTGTTGCTTTTCATCACCTGTTTGCTCGTAGGCAATCATTTTTTCAAAGAACAAGTCATTCATCAACAAACAGGGCTTTTAGAGAAGAAATTAACGCTTTTCATTGATACATTTCCAACCAAGCAAGTCTTGGAAAAGGAAACATTGAATGCAGAACAAGAAAAAACAATGGCTGATTTTCTTCGTGTGGATCAAGATCGTTTGACGATTCTTCTTTCCGACGGCACAATTCTTTTTGATAGTGCGGGGGATAAAATTGGCACCAGTCGAAAAAATCGTCCTGAAATTCAAGCCATTGAAAAAGGAGCAAATATTGGCACTTCCGTTCGCAAAAGTCCTACTCAGCAAAAAAAAGATTGGCTCTACGTTGCCCTTCCTGTCAAAACGGACGGAAAACTGATTGGTTTTTTGAGAATTTCTAACGAAGTCGCAAGTTTTTCCAAGGCAATCGAGCTATTTCGTAGCTATATGATTGGAATTTTAAGCGTGCTGTTCATTATTCTTGGCATTTCCATTTTACGATTGATTCGCCAAAAAAATGAACCTATTGAGATGATCTTGCCTGTTTTGAAAAAAAGTTTGCGAAAACCTGAAGAAGTCCATGCAATTTTGACAGAATCGAAAAATATGCAGGAATTTTACACGGTCATCAATTCTCTCAACCAAAAAATGAGTGCAACCTATCAAGCCTATCAATCAACCGAAGAACAATTTTATCAATTTTTACAAGAATTGATGATTGGTGTATTTTTGCTAAAAAAAGATGGCACCGTTCTGTTGATAAACCCTGCACTTGCTCAAATTTTAGAGGTTGACGAATGTAAAAATAAGCATTATACGCAAGTATTTGCTCAAAGTGAACTTTTGTTATTAATTCAACAAAGTCTACAAGCAAAACATTCCGAGCAAAAGGAAATTCATTTATCCTCACCTGAACGTGTGCTAGATGTTACTTTGAGATATATTGATCATACTTCAAGCGAACTTTCGATGATTGGATCAGCGTACAATTTGACAAGAGTGCGACAACTTGAGCAAATGCAACGTGATTTTGTCGGCAATGTTTCTCATGAGCTGAAAACGCCTGTTACCAGTCTAATCGGTTTTACCGAAACACTTTTAGACGGTGCGATGGAAGACAAAGAATTAACTCGCCAGTTTCTTGAGATTATGCAAAGAGATGCGAAACGTTTAGAACATCTCATACAAGAAATTTTACAATTGTCTAGAGGACGAGATACTTACGAGGGCGAAAATCAAGAGATTAATCTCAAAAATTTTTTGGAAGATTTGACGAAAAGTTATATTAGTCAAATTCAAGAAAAAGAATTACAAGTAGAAATTTCTTCTACTTCAACAAGTAAGCCTTGCTTTTCAACAAAACCTGCATTGTTCCAACCGATTGTGAAAAATTTATTTGAAAATGCCATACAATATTCCAAAGAAAAAGGAAAAATCGAACTTCATTTTTCGATAGACGAAACTTCTCTTACACTAAGCATTAAAGACAACGGTATCGGCATTGACCTCGAAAACCAAAAACGAATTTTCGAACGATTCTATCGAGTAGACAAAGCACGCACACGCTATTCTGGCGGAACAGGATTAGGATTATCCATTGTTAAAAATTATGTAGACTTACTTGGCGGAACAATCGAATTAAATAGTCAAGTAGGCGTAGGAACAGAATTTGTTGTAAAGTTATAACGAAAAGCGGAGAAGGGCGGGGTGAAGTTTGTCGCAGTGAGCCACAGCATTTACTTGCTGGAAACGTAGTTTCCAGTGCTGTTGCGAACAGCGACCAAACTTCTGCACTTCGGAGCTAGACAAAACGAAAAGCGGAGAAGGGCGGGGTGAAGTTTGTCGCAGTGAGACACAGCATTTACTTGCTGGAAACGTAGTTTCCAGTGCTGTTGCGAACAGCGACCAAACTTCAGCACTTCGGAGCTAGACAAAACGAAAAGCGGAGAGGGCGGTCAGGAGTTTGCAACAGTAGCCATGTCGTTTATTTAATCGCAACATTAGTTGCGTTCGACATTGCGAACAGTTGCCAAACTCCTGCTCCTCGTAGTTATTAAAGATTGAATAAAACAAAAAATCTGAAAAAATCACACTCATTACCCAAATAAAAAAAACTCCCTAAACCAATCAAAAGGCTCAAGGAGTTTCTCAAAATGGAGCTGGCGGGAATTGAACCCGCGTCCAAGCATATTGCCACAAACATATCTACGCTCATAGTCTTGCTATTTTTTCTTACAATTTGGGTCGCGGCAAAACTCGCGTTCCAAATTGCCAGTCTGATGATCTCTTATAAATTTTGCAGACGGAAAAATTTATCGTATCCCACTGAAATGAGAGCGTTACTTGAGTGCATGGGCGACACCAAGACGCTCACGCCCGCTGTTTTTTAGGCAGCTAAAGCGTAAGAATTGTTTTGTTTTGCAGTTATATTTAACTGTAACGTTTTAACGCAGACGTAACCTGCGAAGCGCAATCCCTGCTCAAACTACACCTGTCGAATCCGTAACAACCCCTTAAAAAAGGTTCCTACTTCAAAAGGTAGGAACTTTAGTATATCAGATTTTTTGAAAAATGCAAGTGTTTTTTTGGAAAATCACTTCTCAATCGGATATTTTAACGCATTTTTCGCTATTTTCTCTCGCATAATCTCCTCTACATCCAAATCAAGCAAACTTGCCAACTGATAAGCATAAATCAGCACATCCGCCAACTCCTCCTTGATGTTTTCCATATTTCTCGCCAAGCCCTCCTCGGCAGAAAGCCATAGAAAATCCTCCAAAAGCTCGCCTGACTCAATCGAAATCGCAACTGCCAAATCTTTCGCGTTATGATTTTGTCGCCAATTGCGGTCTGTGATAAATTGTTCAATCTCCTGCATGATGTTATTTTTCATCTTTTCGCTCCAAACTTATAAAATTTTCTTTGATTTTTTGAGAATACCTAGCAAAATACTCCGATAGTTTCAAAAAATCTTCTATTCTTGTAACTTCTGGGAAATTTTCCTTGAGCAAGCCTAAGACTTCTTGACCACACTCTTTTTGGTAAAAAGGAACATTTAAAAAATACGTTGTCTTTTTTTGCCTTAACACATTAAAATGCACCAAAGCATCCAAAAATATGTCCTCACGTCTTTTTTCCAACGAAGTATTCTCTAAGAATTTCAACAAATATATCGAAAACGCACGCATTGCATAACTCGGGTTAACATCGCCTAACAATGAATAAATCTCCATTTCTTCGCCGCTCAATCTACTATTTTCACTCAGCTTCTGAAAATAATCTGAAATCGTACCTTTATCAAGCCCAATCGTGCTAAAAGAACAAAAATGAAGTTGACTTTTTTCATCTAGCAACTCTTGAGCAAGCGGAAGTTTCTCAAGTGCGAGAGCAAGCGGAGTAAAATTTTTCACAAACAATGGAGTTTCCACATCAAACTCAATCGTCTGCAAAAACAAATGCCAACCGCAACTTACTTCCTCCTGCGTATAACCTTGTAAAAAATCATGCTCGACCACATCAAATTTTGGCAACTCCTCCAGCAGTTGAACACCTACTCTATACCTGCGATTTTCTCGAATTACTATGCCAAGCGTAATCATTTCGTCCAATAATTTCTCAAAATTCTTCTCTGGAAATTTTTGCTTTAACTCCCTTAAAATCACATTTTCATGCGAAAGAAGATAGGCAAAAACTTGCTCAAATAACGGTGTCGCAATAAGTTTTTTCCAAACTTTCTTTTCATTTTTCGGATAATATATTTTCATTTTCCCTCTACTATTCTATTCTAAAAAACAAGCCATAAATACATCATCAACAAATTTTCCGTCAATGAAAAATTCATCTCTCAATCGTCCTTCTTCAATAAACCCGTTTTTTTCGTAAAAACGAATGGCTTTTTCATTGGTCGAAAGTACACGTAAACCAATCTTATGCTTTCCATGTTCTCGTGCGTATTCTTTCACCCAGCTTATCAAATTCCTTCCTACACCGCTAGATTGAGCGTTTTTCGCCACACCAATGCCAATCAACATAGAAAAGCGATTGCTTTCAAGTTTGCTCATTTGAGATAAATTCAAGAAACCTAGTATTTTTTCATTTTCAAGTGCGACAACAATTGTCGCATTCTGCATTTTTTCTTGAAATTCCTCAACATTTTCATACCAATGCAAAACAGGAGAATTGTCATTCGTCCAAATTTCATTCTCAATCTTCATCAGTTGTGCATAATCTTGTGGTTCAACCATTCTAATCGTTCTCATAAGCTACCTCTTTCTTATGGGCAACTCTAAAAAATAGCAATTTAGAAGAAGTGCGAGTTTTTAGAGATGACCATATGCTATTTTACACTTTCCCACCGTTCAAAAACATGAGGATATTTATTTTTTTCATCTACTATTCCCTCAATTGTTTCTACTAATTCAAAGTGGGAAAAATCCCATTCTGGAAAATAAGTATCCCCCTCAAATTCTTCTTGCACTACCGTTCGATAAAGTGTAGTCATATAAGGCTCAAATGCCTTATACACCGTTGCACCGCCTGTAATCATGACTAGCGTTTCACTATTTTTTGCATACTCCATTACTTCGTCCACACTATTCATCACAAGCACATTTTCATGCTCTGAATTATAGTCAGCATTTCTTGTCAGCACAATTGTTTGGCGATTCGGCAAAGGACGTTTGCCCATTCCCTCATAAGTTTCTCGCCCCATTACTATGGTGTTTCCTAGCGTTTTTTCCTTAAAAAATTGTAAATCATTCGGCAAATGCCAAGGAAGTTGATTGTTCTTCCCTATTAAACCATTTTTATCTTCTGCCCAAATTGCTGTTAACATTACTCCCCCTCCTTTTTTAATATGAAAAGTTCTCCATTTTCTTTATACCTATACGTAAAAAGAATGGCTGGAACGTTACTCCATAATCTCTTATAACTAGCAAGCGAAAGGTAAAATATGAATTTTTCATTTACTGAATTTCCTTTGATCAAATATGCTTCTTTTGGTAATGTAAAAATTTTCTTCGTTATTGTATTTTTATTTGCTCTCACAAATATTTCAAGGACGTAAGCCTCTGCATCTTCTTTCAATAGTTTCGTTTGACTAGATGTAAAAGAAAGTGTTTCAACATTTTCCTTTACGTATTCAGAATAGTTTGTTTTGAGTTTCTTTTTTTGCTTGTTTAACTGTTGCACTACTAACAAAACACCGAAAAATAGGATAACATCACAAACCACATATAGCCCCAAAAGAAAATCATTGCCTTCCAAGTAAAACAAAATTTCCGCCACTACAGATAAAATAAATACAATTATGCCTACAATAAAGTTAAGTCGTACTCTCTTTTTCAAAAATGAAATTACTTCATTTGTAATTTGTTCTTGATTGGCTAATAAATCTTCTTCAAATGTCAATAAATATTCTTTTTTATTCATTTGTCCTCCAAAATCTTTTCGATTTCACTAATAACTTTTTTATTTTTTAAAATAGATACATGATTTTCCCCATGGACTATCTGAAACGAAACGTCAGACATTTTTGCACTTTCAACTGCAATCATGCCGTCATCTTCCCCTTTGATAAACAAGGAATACAAAAAATTATTCGAGCGATTTCCCATAAAAATAAAGGTATCTTTTTTCAAATACGGCAGTCCGTTCATCCACACACCATTTTTCTTTAGCTGAAACATAGCCTCACCTAGAATAAGAGAAAACGGTCGTTTTGGAACAATGCTCACTAAATCACTTCCTTGATTTGCTGGAGCAATCATAATTACTTTTCCTGTTTGTTCGGCAAAATTTGCCAAATAATAACGCAACACTACCGCCCCCATGGAATAAACGACACGGCTCACTGCCACAGACTTCAAAACGCCCCTCTACGCTTTTCTGTCTTCGTAAAACGTTTCGTCTTTTTTATTTCTGTAATGAATTAAAGGTGCCTTCCTTTTTCTTTTCCTTTGTGAAAAATAGCCCATTGAAATGGTAAATAAAAGATCTTCATTTACAGAATTTTCCTTGAGTAAGTATTGTTTTTTAGACAGAGTAATTTTTCTTTCTTCAAACTTTCCTTTTCCAATTCTAACAAATCCTTCAATTGTAAAAGTTTCCTCATCTTCTGCCACTACTTTTCTACTTCCTGAAATAGCCGTTGCCAATTTCAAGTGCTCTTCAACAAATTCTGAATAACTTTCTTTGATTTTCTTACGATAGTTGTAAATAATTTTCAACCTAATTGCTACAAGAATAAAATTCCCTACTAATATTCCAAGCATAGAAAAAAAGATAGCGAATAAACTCGGATAAAGATTGCTAAAATATATACAGGCAACAGAGATAGTTAGACAATAAACAATGTAAATACTCACTTTCTTCCACTGAATATAATAACCATTTTCCAACAACACCGAAGTCACTCTCGCTTGATTTCGCAATAAATCCTCACGATACATTTCTAAATAGTTTTCCTTTGTCATTCTCCGACTCCATTTTTCATTAATAGTTTTTCAATTTCTAACAACACTTCTTCATTTTTCAAAATCGAGGTATGCGTTTGACCGTCTATTATTTCCACAGGAAATCCTCCCATTTTTGCACTTTCAACTGCAATCATGCCGTCATCTTCCCCTTTGATAAACAAGGAATACAAAAAATTATTCGAGCGATTCCCCATGAAAATAAAAGTATCTTTTTTCAAATACGGAAGTTCGTTCATCCACGCACCATTTTTCTTTAGCTGAAACATAGCCTCACCTAGAATAAGAGAAAGCGGTCGTTTTGGAACCATGCTCACTAAATCACTTCCTTGATTTGCTGGAGCAATCATGATTACTTTTCCTGTTTGTTCGGCAAAATTTGCCAAATAATAACGCAACACTACCGCCCCCATGGAATGAACGACAAAATGAATAGGTACATCACTATCAAGCTTCTCAAGCGTTGGAGCGATATATTTCTGCACAATCGTCTCAATTTTTTCAACGCTCGGATATTGAATACTGATAATGCGGAATTTCTTGGGAAGTAGTCGCTCTTTGACAAATGATAAATCTTTGTGCGTTCCCCAAATACCGTGAATTAGCACGACATACGGTGTTTTTTGCTCAAGATTATAGACTTTTACATCAAAATTTTTCTCTAAAAACTTCTTTTTCATATCGCCAAATCAAATTTTAATTGTGGCTTGACCGGTTCGTAGTCAAGTAGCTCAAAATCTTCTGCACGAATATCCCAAAACGGTGTCTTATCTGGCACATTTAACACCAATTTCGGCTCTTTTTCACTCGGTGTACGACTGAGCAATTCACGAGCTTGCTCAAACTGATTGTCGTAAATATGCAAATTGTTAACAAAATAAAAGAATTTCCCGACTTTCCACCCAAAATGCTTCGCAATCATCATTTGAAGTGCCACGTATTGCATCGCATTAATGTGGTGAGCCACTAACATATCATTACTCCGTTGCACAAGCGTTGCATCAAGGTAAATTTCCTCACCCACACGGCGAACGTCATACATCGACTGAAACGCACAAGGCAAAAGTCCGTCCGTTTCTTCAAAATCTGCATACTGCCAAAGATTGATGATATTTCTACGATTCCACGGATTTTTCTCAAACCCGTCCAAAAGTTTGTTCATAATATCGTATTTTTTGACCGTTGCACCATAGCGTTGCCCAATGGTCTTACCGTCTTCCAGTACCCAATCACGCCAATATTTCACATTGTATTTATCCTCTAAAATATCTACATCATTGGTTTGGTCTTGGTAAATCCACATCAACTCTTTAATTGCCGTCTTAATGGCAATCGGACGAAGTGTCGTAATAGGAAATTCTCCCTTTGACAAATCATATTCTGCAAAACTTCCTGTAATATACTTTGAATTTGCCGTATTGCCGTCCTTATATTTGGGACGTGCATTCTCACTCCACACCCCTTCCTCTAGGATTTTTTTGATATTTTCTTTGAAAATGTTATCTGCTTTTGTCATGTCTTACTTCCCTTTCCTTTACTCTGCTATCAAACTTTCCGCAAACTCTTTGACACTTGCCCAATCTGTAAAATCAGTATCCACGCTTGCATCTGTTGGACCGTTTGTGATTTTCATAATAAGTTGTATCATCTTTTTATCGAAAAAATTGTATTTTGTATAATTCAATGCTCCAGCAAAAATTTTCACTTTTGTCGGTTGCCATGTTATTTTTTCTAAAAATTTTCGTACATATACATTGTTTTCAACGCTCTGTTTTTCAACATTTCTCGCAATCAAATTCACCCCAATAAAGTAGCTCTCACAAGAAACATTCGCAAGACGTGCCTTTTCTACAAAGCGATACACTTTCTTAGGAAAAAATCCATAACGAATGGAGGCAAGCAATATCACTTTGTCATTTCCAGAAAATGTATAGTCATCTGTCACTGTTTTTTCTTCTATCTCTTTTATTGTAACCCTCTCCCCGTTCTCTTTCAACACACTTTCGATTTTTTCAGCAATTCGCTTTGTCTGTCCGTCAACGGTTGAATAATATAAAAAAATCATTTAAAAATTCCCCTTCATTTTTACTATTGATAAAGTTGTCCTTGTTTATTATAATCAATCTACATACGATTTACCACCACTTTATCTTTTCTTCTTTTTTGGAAGAAAAGAAATTTGGTGTCAACGAAAGCGAGAATGAAATGGAAAAAATTCAGATTGCCATAGAAAAAGACCAGTGTATTGCTTGCGGTCTATGTGCCGTTTTTTTACCTGAAGTATTGGAATATGATGATGAGGGAATTGTACTGTTTAAACACCACCCAGACGATAAAAATATCACTCTAGAGAAGTCAGAAAATCTCAAAAAAGCACTTTCCAAATGTCCAACTAAAGCTATTTACAAAATCAAAACAAGCTAGAGGCGGGAGTTCTCTAGCTCATCTCTTATAGGACACCTCTATACTGAATCCATACCAAGCAAAACTCCACGTCTCCACTGACTTTTCTCCAAAATTTCCTTTTGTAACTCTTCAACTTCTTGGATAAGGTCGTATTCACCCCAAAAATCAACAAGAAAACTTTTTGCCCAAACTTCAGGATTGGTGATAATGCTATCAGATAGCGGAAAAATTACAGCGAAAAATATACGCACTTCCTCCATTAAATTAACCATTAAAATCGGGTCATTTTGACCGAGTAATTCGTCTAATTCTTGAAATACTTGCTGATAGCTTTTGGTTTGATAAGGTAGGGTAGTTTCATTCGGCTTGATTTTTTGCACACTTTTATCTACCCATAAAAATTCCATTTCTTCCTGAACGCCCATTACGACAAGCATTTCCAATATCCAACTTCTTACCAAAATCTGTACGTTTTCGTTGGCTAAAAAATTTCTCGCCACTTCAAGAAAATCTTCTTGAGTGAGCAATGACATTTTCTTTACCTCTATCATTTGCTGAAAATATTCTTTTTCCGGCAACAAGGAAATCTCGTTTTTTAATTCTTCTATTTTTTTTCGTTCAAACTGACGGAATAGCAATTCATTATGTCGCACTTCTTTTTTCAGGCGAACAAGTTCTTCCATTTCATTTTCTTCGCCCTCATAAATACGTGTGTTAATTTCCCTATGTGCCTCAATAAACTGTCGGTTTAAAGCTAAAAGTTGAATGTAAAAGGAAAAATATTCCAAATGGCTATGATAATCCTCCTCAAATTCTTTTGCCAAATTTAATGCCTGTTTGTATTCACCAATATCAAAAAGCGTATTGGCAATCAAAAAATTCAACGGAAAATCTTGTTCGATTTCATATGCTTTTAGAAAATACTCCGCTGCTTGAGCAAAATTTCGCTCTTTCATTGCCTTTTGCCCCATATCTACATAACGCTCAAAATTCTTTGGAAATTCAATTTGTATGCCCATCTTCTACCTCACATTCTAGTTATTCTTATTCTAACAAAAGAACGACAAAATAAAAAAGAAAACCTAGCACAAACCAATTTTTCCAAAAAGATTCGTTTATACCTAGGTTTTCTGTTCTTCTAAGGCTTAAAATCAGCCCATTCTTTAGAAAAATATTTCTTTTCCTGTATATTGTATTGAGCTTTGTTACTTTGTTTCATGAAATCTAAGACGTGTTTGTCAAGAGCCAACCAACCTCTATACCCAATATGAATCGTATCATTCATAAAATAAGGAGTGGTAGATTTGTCGGTAAAATCTATGACATTCGTAAATCCTTGCGAAGTCAATTGCTCACGAATTTTGACTGAAAAATCATTAAGCATTTCGCTAGAAAGTCCTGTATAATCCGTCCATAATTTATTCGTTGGTTGAATAACAAACATCACGTCCATTTTCAACTTCGCCATTTCTTCTAGCACCATTTCAAAATCATTGTATTCAGGTGATTTCAAATAACTCCATTTTGCTTGCGAGCCTTTGAGTTTATGCAAACCACCCTCGATTCTTGTTTTGAAAAATCTATCTTGTATTCTAAATTCATTATTGGTCATTTGTTTTTTCGCTTTATTCGCTGCCAATTCGTCCAATTTTTCATAAGAATACTCCTTTGGAAGTTCTTTTTCTTGGTGTAACACTCTCTTCCAAATGCTGCCGTCTGTTAAACGGCGAAACAGGCTGTCTTCTCGCTGATAAACCGCAAGTTCCGCTTTTACAAAGGCAATTTCTAGTGCCGACAATTCCTTTTTCTCTGCGACTTTCTGAATGAAATTCTTAATTACAAGACTCCTCGTTGATGCTGGCATTTTCAACAAACGTTTGGCAAGATAAGCCTCATCATCATTGATTTCACCTGTATTGACGAGCCAATCACACACTTGCATTGGCGAAATGAATTTTCCAGCAGCGTCACTTGGAACACCTTCTGGTGTAAACCATTGTGGCGAAATGATAAAGACTGCTTTTCTACCATACATTTCTTTTTCATTGGTTTTCAAGAAAAAATAATGCGATAAACTCGAAGTCCCTGCCGCTCCAACTAAAAACGGCAAATAATCACGCTGATACTTTTCCGCCAAAACAGACGGGTGCATTAAATCTATACGAGAAAGTTCACTACTTCCCATGAAAGGAATCACTTTCTTGTCTTGAAACGCTTGTTGTTTCAACTCCATTCCTGTGAACAGTTGAACATTGCGTGCAACGGACACATCTTTTAGCTCTTGACGTGTCATTTTTTCTGGTGTTCGTGGGAAAAACAAAACCGCACCAACAAGCAATACCGCCAAGAAAAATGGAGCAACTGCAAAAAATAATTTTTGCTTTTTAGGCATTTCCTAAAGCCTCCACCTTAGCAATAATTTTATTTGGTGTATCCCACTCCTCACGGTCAAATTCTGAAATTGGCACCGTCACACCAAACGCATTTTCAAGTTCTACCATGAGCATAACACTCCCCATTGAATCCAAAATCCCTGCGTCAAATAAATTGAGGTCTAAATCCTCACGCACTTCACTACTCGCTGTTACTTGCTCTAAAATGTCTAATACTTGCTCTTTCATACTTAAATTCTTCCTTTCCTTAGTTAAAATTGTTTTTATTTTTTTGCACAAAAATTTGAGTGTTGTTTACTTTGATAAACATTGAACGACGTGGCTCACTGCGACAAACCCCCGAACGCCCCTCGTAGCTTTTCTTTGTCTAGCTGTGAGGGGCTGAAGTCTGGTGGCTGTTCGCAGTGCCGCTTGAAACTTGCGTTTCTAGCAAGTAAACGACACGGCTCACTGCCACAGACTTCAAAACGCCCCTCGTAGCTTTTCTTTGTCTAGCTGTGAGGGACAGGGGTTCGGTCGCTGTTCGCAACAGCACTGGAAACTACGTTTCCAGCAAGTAAATGCTGTGGCTCACTGCGACAAACCCCTGAACGCCCCTCTCGCTTTTCTTTGTCTAGCTATGAGGGGCAAGGGTTGGGTCGCTGTTCGCAACAGCACTGGAAACTACGTTTCCAGCAAGTAAATGCTGTGGCTCACTGCGACAAACCCCTGAACGCCCCTCGTAGCTTTTCTATTTGAACCATAGTTTGTCTAGTATTCCTGAAAAGATTAGGAAACCGAGCATTACTGCGTGGAATGTGATGAAAATTGAGAGTCCACGTGTGAGGAGGTTGCTTGGTAATTTGTCTTTTCGTTTCTTTTTATAACGAATCCATGCGTCATTGATAATGATAAGCGTTGCGTGATATAAACCGTAGGCAACGTAGTACCATGTTAACCCATGCCATAAGCCCATGAGTAAAAATAGCCCTAAATACGATAAATTACTCACCGTTACTCTATTTTTAAACCAACGTTTTTTCACCATCAAATAAGTTAACCGCATATAAACATAATCTCTAAACCAAAACGAAAGTGACATATGCCATCTATTCCAGAAATCCTTGATACTTTCTGCACGAAACGGATAATGGAAATTCATTGGTGTTTCGTAGCCAAGCAAATAACTTGTCCCTACTGCAAACAAACTATATCCTGCAAAGTTAAAGAACAAATTAAATCCATAGGCGTACATATAAAGAAGTAAATCTTTTAAACTACCTGTTAGCAAGAGATTTCCTTGCAAATGAGGCATCAATTTCCAATTGATAATATACGAAATCAAAAAATTATACAAGAAACCTAGGAAAATATAAAACGTTCCTTTATCTAAGAGTTCGATATATTTTACACGTTCAACAGGTGCATTCAGCTCTTTTTCAAAACGGCGAAATCTGTCAATCGGTCCCGATGAAATTGTTGGGAAAAAGACGAGAAATTGCAGTAAATGAAAAACATTGATTTCTTTTATCAACCCGTCTCTTGTTTCCATAATCATTTGCACTGACTTGAACGTCAAATAAGAAATTCCTAAGAATGCAAACAATGTGTCCGCAATATGCAAAATCGGAAAAATTTTACTAATTGCAAGTGGTAAAATCGCAAGAACGACTGCTAAATAAAAGACAACGCCACTGTTTTTTCGCTTGCGATACCCGAGATAGCTCATGATGAGTACTGTTTGCCATATGAGATAGAGAATTAACGCAATTCCTTGTTGAATGTGAGGTCCTGCAAAGCTGATATACAGGAAAAACAGCGTAATCAGCGTTTGATACCAAACCATTCTTTTGCCTAGTAGCATCATAACAACATATGGAATTAGTAAAATCGCTAAAAACACGAAATAGTACGGTGTTTCATACGGAATCATAAACATTATAAAACACCTCGTTCTAGTGCTTTACGGTCAATTTTTCCATTTTGCGTTAGCGGAAATTCTTCGACATAGATAAATCTCGCTGGCACCATGTAGTCCATTACTCGCTCTCTTAAATCTTGCTGAATGGCTTTTGTAAGCTGAAATTCCTTTTCAAACTCATGCTCACCTGCTACGACAACTGCCGCCAATCGTTTCACCTTAAAGTCTTGCATTTCTGGCAAAACTACTGCTTGTTTGACAAGTGGTACTTGGAGCAGATGACTTTCAATATCTTGAATTTCGATACGGTAGCCGTTTAGTTTCACTTGGAAATCCATTCGCCCACGATAGAAAAGTTGCCCTTTTTCATCTAAAAAACCAGCGTCGCCTGTTCGGTAGGCTTGTCTTTCACCTGCTTTGTAAAAGGCTTGTTCTGTTTTTTCTTCGTTTTTAAAGTACCCTTTTGAAACACTCGCACCGATAAGAACGATTTCTCCTGTTTCATTTGCAGGTAAGAGATTGCCTTCGTTATCCAAAATTTGAATTTCAATATCAGATTTTGCGACACCAATCGGCAAACGAGGATATTCTTCTAAAATTTCGTTTGTAATTTCCACTTTCGTAATCGCAACTGTCGCCTCTGTCGGGCCATAGGTGTTCCAAATCGTTGCATTTGGGAAACGTTCTTTTAATGTTCGTGCCGTTTTGTTCGTCAATTCTTCGCCACAAAACAGGAAGTCTGTCATTTCTGGATAGTTTTCAGCGTGAAAATTCTTATCCATTAAGCAAATATCCATAAATGACGGTGTCGAAACCCACGCATTAACATGAAGTGTTGGCAAGGTTTCAAATAACGTTTTATAATTAATCGTCTCTTCTCTTGTCAAAGCCATTAGCGTACTCCCCGAATACAAGGCAGGATAGATACTCATCACTGATAAATCAAACGAAAACGGTGCTTGAGATAAATAGCGTATGCTATCAGGTATACTGAAATCACTTCTCATCCACGAAACAAAGCTAAGCAAGTTATCATGAGAAATTTGCACCCCTTTTGGCACACCTGTCGTGCCAGATGTATAAATCAAGTAGAAATTCTCATCATTTTTCACAAACGTAGCATTTGTTATTTTTTCGCTATTCTCGCTCTCTAAATCTGTCATCGTCAAAACGGGATACACCGTTTCAATCGTCCACTCTGAAAGAGCAATTACTGCCACAGGCTCGCTCACTTCTACAATCGTCTTCACACGCTCAAGTGGCGTATGTGCTTCAATCGGAATATAAGCGTGACCTGATTTCACACAGCCTAAAAAGCAAGCAAGTGCCTCAAAGTTATTCTCTCCGTAAACCACGATTGGTTCTTTTGGATAACCTTTTGCAAGGATTGTCTTGGCAATTTTGTCACTTAAATTTTTTAACTGTTTATATGAATATTCTTTTCCAGATTCAACAAAACAAGGTGCTTCAGGTGTTGCTTCTCCCCAATAATCAATTTTTTCAATAATATTTAACATAATTCCTCCACTATCTTTCTTCCTTTTTCAAACGAAAACGTTGCTTTAAGGGTGCCTCTAAAAACTCGCACTTATCCTAAATTGCTAGTTTTCCAATTTTCTTCGTCAATCTCCTCAACCTATGAACCACATAGCTTTCGTCGATTTCCTCGAAAATCGAAAAACTAGCTAATTTAGTCTTAAGTGGAGTTTTTAGAGGTACCCTTAAAATTCATTATAAATGAAATTCCCACCGCCTGCATTTCTGAAATGGTAAAAATACAAAAGTAAAAGTAAAATACCTGCATAAAAAATTGTTTTTAGAGTAAACTTCACCCACTCATTCTGTAAAAATTTCATACGACTTCCCCCTCATTTCTACTTTTTCCTATTCTTCAAGAAAAACTGTATCATGAAATATCATACACGAAAATAGAAAAAAAATCATCTCTTTGTTACGGTCTTTTTTCATATTATAGTCATTTTTGTTTCAAACCAATATCATTCTAAGAAAAATTTCGAGATTATTAAGAGTTTCTTTATAATTTCTTTACTTCTAATCCAAAAACAAGACCTATGACGGATTCATTCATAGGTCTTTGTACTGATTCAAGTTTACGCCTCGTAACGTTTTTCACCGTCTAGGTAAGTTGCAACCAAGTGTAATTCTTCATCTAAAACGATAAAGTCCGCATCACGTCCTGCTTTAATTTGCCCACATTTGTCATCAATTTTACAACTTTTTGCAGGAATTAAACTTGCCATCATAATCGCTTGTTCTGCTGTCGCAATGCCCCAATTGACAACGTTTTGCACGCCTTGCTCTAATTTCAAGATAGACCCTGCAAGATTTCCACCTTCTTCAAGTCTTGCTGTCCCATTTTGTACGTTAACACCAAATTCGCCAAGCATATAATGCCCGTCTGGCATTCCTCCTGCACGCATACAGTCTGTAATCATCGCAATATGCTCATGCCCCATTTTATCCATTAAAATGCCACACGCACTAGGGTGAACGTGATGACCGTCACAAATTAACTCTGCATAAGTATGTGGCAAACTCATCACACTTCCGACCATTCCCGGCTCACGATGTGTTAACCCACGCATTCCGTTGTAGGCATGAACCCATACGCTTGCACCCGCATCTACTGCTTTTGTCGCCTCAACCAATGTAGCGTTTGAGTGACCGAGTGAAACTACGATACCTTCTTCTGTTAGCGTACGAACAAATTCTTCGACACCTTCACGTTCTGGAGCTAGGGCGATTTTTGAAATCAAACCACCTGCCGCTTCTTGCCATTCACGAAATTCTTCAATAGACGGATTGGTCATATAAATCGGGTTTTGAGCTCCTTTAAATTCTTCTGTAAAGTAAGGTCCTTCAAAGTAAATCCCTTGAATTTTTGCCCCTTTCGCCTCTTTATAATGTTCGCCAATTCCTTTTGAAACTTCTTTTAGCAATGTATGGTCAGCGGTTAAAGTAGTTGGCAAGAAAGAGGTCACACCTGTTGAAAGCAAGCCCTCGCTCATTGTCGTTACGACACCTTCCCAGTCATTATCCATAACATCCACTCCGCCAAATCCGTGGATATGCGTATCTACAAGCCCCGGAGCAATCCATTTTCCTGTGTAGTCAATCACTTCTGCTGTTTCATCTGGTAAATTTTCAGACCAACGACCAAATTTTCCATTGTTAATTTCCAAATATCCTGCGTTTTTGACTCCTGCTGCATAGAAAAATTTATCTGCCTTGATGTACGTTTTCATCCTGTCATCTCCGTTTCTTTTTGTTACTGTCATTTTACTCCCTTTTTAGAGGAAAGTCAATTGGTCTATACCTTTACTGGAAATCGACCACGACTTTGTTCTTTTATCTTCGGGTTCGCTAACTGAAAAATGCTGTCTACTCGCACCATAAATTTCGTTGTTTCTTCACGTTTAGAAATTTTACTAATAACCGGGAGTGTCATGCTCTCTTTTTTCTCTTTCAAATATCTTTGCCCGATTTCATTCATACCAAGAACGTGCAAACTTGTTTTTGACTGTGCAAGCCGTATTTCTTCTTCGGTTGCGTTCCACAGACAATAACATAACAAACGTTTCAATCTGCCTGCGGTATAACGTTTCGTGGCAATTTTTGCTAAAAAATCTTCAAAATTTTGAGCTTGCTCAATTTTTTCCTTGAGGCGATATTCCAATCCCTCGCTCATTTGATAAATAGCGTGCAATTCCTCTGCTGAGGTAGAGAGCAGTTTGTAGCGGAGGAAGGGGAAAAGATTTTCCCACGAAACCATTGTTGCCTCCTGCAATAATTGCAGCGTAGCAGGTGGTACTGCCTTACTTATATCGCCACTTTCTGCTAATGCAAGCCGAATGGCTGTCGCACTTGCAATTTTTCCGTTTACTAGCGTATCGTGAAAACTTGCACCAACTCGCTGAATTGGCTGTAATTTCATCGGTTGTGCTAACTTGGCATTTTCTCTTGCGTACCCCATTGCCAAAATATGATTGGGACTTGAAAAATCAAGAGTAAACTCTGGCAATAACGCTTGATAAATACTCGTCATTTTCTCTGGGAAACTAGCAGATTTCTGCGGAAAGTCTCTCACTTTTTGATTGATAACTTCCTCCTGTTCAACTGCAAATCGACCAAATGTTTCATAATCAACACGCTCTTTTACATCTGTCCCAAAAACAATACTACTGCATTGCAAACTTGATAATAATTGCACTCCTCCTTTTGCGAAATAATCCGCTGATTGCACTGACCATTGTGGCGGCAACTCAACAATAAGGTCCACTGCACCACTTTGAAGTGCCATGGTTGCTCGACTCCATTTGTCAACAAGTGCTACTTCTCCTCGCTGAGTAAAATTCCCGCTCATCACTGCAATCACGCAATCACATCCTGAAAGTTTGCGTGCAACCTTTGCATGATACAAATGCCCATTATGAAAAGGATTGTACTCTGTAATTAACCCTGTTGCTTGCATTCCTTGCTCCGTTTCCCTTTAGTTTTCAGGTTTCATCGCCATATGTGCCTGCACTTGAAAACGATAATTCGTTTTGCCAAGCACATGAAAACCACTTTCTGCCAACATCATTTTCAACTGCTGAGGTGAATAAATGCGAACGTCTCCTTCTTTATTGAATTTTTCAATGTAAAAATTGTACGCAGGCAAGGTTACTTTTGGAAAATGAATTTCAGCAATCAGAAGTTTCCCTGCTGGTTTGAGTACACGAATTGCCTCTTTTAAAAATTCCTTTGGTGCTGGGAAATGGTGAAAACTTGCTGAACAAATCACCCAGTCAAACGTTCCATTATCAAAAGGAAGTTTCTCAGCATTGGCACACTCAAACGTAAATTCTGGATGTTTTTCACGTGCCACACGTATCATTTCCTCGCTAATGTCAAGCCCCACACCAATCATTCCTTGATGTCGCTCTTTCAACATGGTGAGTAACTTCCCATTTGCACACCCCACATCTAGCACAACATCTCCATTTTCAATTGGGGCAAGTCGCACGATTTCTTGTTTAAAAGGTGCAGAAAATAACCCGTCCATGCTTCTGTCAAATTTTACTGCGTGTTTATTATAATGTTGACGGCTCATTTCTACATGGTTTTTCTTTTTCTTTTTCATCATCAATTGTCCTTTACTTTTTATTGAGTTACATCTAATCCTAAAGCATAAATCGCTAGTTTTTTAGAATAAGGAATTTCCTTTTTGCTTTCTTTTAATACACGTTGGAGCATTTCCACGTCATCTGTAATAATACCATTTACGCCATAACTTCGCACTCGTTCCACTGAATTTTCATCATTTACCGTCCAAGCAAGCACTTGTTTTTTCTCTCTATGCGAAACATCAACAAAACTTGAGTTGAGCGTAGAGTATTCCATTGTATAGGCGTTCGTATTTGTTGTTGGTGGTCCTACAATATTGAACGGAATAATATAGCTACAATAAATCTCTGCATCTTTTGCTTTGATTGTTGAGACAATCTGAAAACTTAGCGAATGTACTCTATGTTTGTACTTTTTGATGTCCTTTTTGTATTTCTTCAAAAAATTCTCCGCTACTTCCCCTGAAACTTCACCATACACTTTGATTTCAATCAATAATTTTTGATTAAGTGCTTGTGCTTTTTTTAGATAATCGTCAAACGTTGCAAGTGGAGAAGTAAAACCATTTTCACTTACTGTAAGTTCGCTCAGCTCTTGCAGCGTCAACTCCCCCACACTCGCCTTAATACCTGTTAAATTTTCCAAATTCTCGTCATGCATGACGACAAATTGCTTGTCTTTCGTCTCTTGAATATCCATTTCAATATAATCAGGGTGCAACTTCGCCGTTTTCTCAAGAGACGACAAGGTGTTTTGCACACCATTATTCCCGCTCACGCCACGATGTGAGTAAATCAACGGGGTGGACAATTCATTTTCCTTTAAATAATTCAAATTATAGTGAAGAAAATAGACAATCACCCCAACCGTTACACTCAATATAACAAGAAACTCGAACTTTATCGCTTTAGCAGTTGCCACTCCTTCCTCTATTTTAAACCATTTCGGTACATCTGGAAGTTCATTTTCATACTCCAAATGTCGAATAGTCACGAAATAAATGAAAAATGTAGACAATGTCAAGTTTAGAATACTCGCTATCTGTAACAATAACATATTGAAAACCGCATAATTCAGTGCAAATGTCGGAAGAAAATGCTCGATTTGTTGCTGAAGCGTGAATATAATCGTATTAAAAAGAGCGTAAGACAAAACAATCACTAACTCAATCAATAAAATTTGTCCTAGCAAACGTAAAAATTTCCTCCTTGTCAAGCACCAACTTTCTTGAATTGCCATTTGAAGTGAAATTTCTCTCAATGTTAAAAGTGGCAAAACAAAAATAAATCGAAGACCTAAATAAGAGCAAAAAAGATAAAACAATCCCCATGAAAGAACAATCATCAAGCGATTGGCAAAAATAAAATCCATAATAAATGCAGGTATTTTAATACTTGACAAAATATCCAAATGTCCCGCAAGAACGCCAAAAGGCAAAATCAGGAAAAAATAAAACAAGAAAAAAATCCCAATCCCAAACCTTATCCTCAACATTTGAGCAAGCGTTATGCGTAAAAGCTGGTGTAGCGAAATGCTTTGTTTTTTTTGAATAAAGTACATACTAATCGTAAAAAATGTAAACTCAAAATAAATTAACAATAACATTAACACAACGGTTAAAATCAAACCAACAAGCACCCAAAAATGTTCACGAGCAATTACACCAAGGTTGTCATAAGAGAGAATTTCGACATTTCCTACTTTCATAATCCCCCTTGCCAAATGTACCAAAATCGGTGAAATGAGGAAAATCATCACAAAATGCAACAACAAAACATCTCGCAAATACCCTTTTGTCCCTTTAAAAAAATCAAGAGTGTTTCTTCCAATTCTTTTGAAATAATATTGCATTTTCTCGCTCGTTTCTTCTTTTTTCTACTTTCTATTTTAGCACGATTCTCATAAGGTTACCTCTAAAAACTCACGCTTTCTCAAAATTGATAATTTGGGCTAAAAAATGCTCACAAACCATATGGTCTGTAAGCATTTTTTATCTTTCCTATTCTTCTAAACTTTCTATCCGAAAAGTGATTTTTTCATCCACTACTTCTACGCATACACGTGATTTTGGCAAAATCTTTCCTCCGATAAGTAACTTCGCTAGTGGAGTTTCGACTTCTTTTGTCAAATAACGTTTGAGCGGTCTCGCTCCATATGCCGCGTCATACGCATTCTCGGCAATCCAAACTTGTGCATTTTCTTTCAAATCAAGTTCGATTTCTTGTTGCTCTAAGCGTTTCGCAAGTTGTTCCGTCATTTTCACGATAATGTCTTTCACATTTTCAAGCGAAAGCGGAGTGAAAAGAACGGTGTCGTCAATACGATTTAAAAACTCAGGTTTAAAGTAATTTTTCAACATATTCAAGACTTCTTCTAATACTTTCTCAGGAATTTGCCCATTTTCGTCCACTCCTTCCAGCAATAATGGCGAACCGATATTGCTTGTCATGATAAGAACGGTATTTTTAAAGTCCACAAGTGTGCCACGTGAGTCCGTCAATCGCCCGTCATCTAACACTTGAAGTAAAATATTGAACACATCTGGGTGAGCTTTTTCGATTTCATCAAGTAAAATAATCGTGTACGGATTGCGACGAACCGCCTCGGTGAGTTGTCCTCCCTCATCATAACCAACATACCCCGGAGGAGCTCCCACCAAACGTGAGACAGCGTGTTTTTCCATATATTCACTCATGTCAATTCGCACCATATGTTCTTCTGAGTCAAACAAATTTTCCGCAAGTGCCTTGGCAAGCTCCGTTTTCCCAACCCCCGTTGGACCGAGGAATAAGAAACTCCCTAGCGGACGATTCGGATCTTGCAGTCCTGCACGACTTCGCAATACTGCATCCACCACCGCATCTACCGCCTCGTCTTGTCCGATAACTCTCTTGTGAATAACTTCTCCTAGTTTCAAAAGTTTTTCACGTTCTCCCTCGACTAATTTGGTCACTGGAATACCTGTCAAACGACCTACTACTTCAGCAATTTCTTGCTCTGTTACAGATTCTTGTACGAGAGAAAGTTCGTTGTGGCTTGTACTATTTTCTAGCTCAAAAAGCTCTTTTTCAAGCTCTGGAATACGACCATGACGTAAAATTGCCGCCCGCTCCAAATCATAATTATTCTCTGCGTCTTCTAAGTCATGACGAAGTTTTTCAATTTCAGCCCGCTTGCTACTTATCGCATTGACTTCTTCTTTTTCCGTTTCCCAACGCATTTTCAAGCTATTGGTTTCCTCACGTAAATCAGCAAGTTCCTCTTGCAAAGCACTCAAACGTTTTTTACTTGCATCGTCATTTTCCTTTTTCAGTGCAGCTTCTTCGATTTCTAACTGCATTAATCTACGTGTTGCTTGGTCTAACTCAGTCGGCGAAGAGTTCATTTCTACACGAATACTTGCACACGCTTCATCTACAAGGTCAATTGCTTTATCTGGTAAAAATCTATCCGTTATATAGCGGTCAGAAAGAGTAGCTGCCGCCACAAGTGCATTGTCGTGAATCGTTACACCGTGGTGGACTTCAAAACGTTCTTTTAATCCACGTAAAATAGAAATCGTATCTTCAACTGTTGGTTCCTTGACTTGTACTTTTTGGAAACGACGTTCCAACGCCTTGTCTTTTTCCATATATTGACGATATTCATCAAGCGTTGTCGCACCAATCAAATGCAATTCTCCACGAGCAAGCATTGGTTTCAAGAGATTTCCTGCATCCATGCTCCCTTCCGTTTTTCCTGCTCCAACAATCGTATGAAGTTCATCAATGAACAAAATAACTTGTCCATCCGATTTTTTTATTTCCTGCAAAACAGCTTTCAAACGTTCTTCAAATTCCCCACGAAATTTTGCTCCTGCAATGAGAGAACCCATATCAAGCGAAAAAATCGTCTTATCTTTCAAGTTTTCAGGTACATCACGCTTGACAATTCGCTGTGCTAGTCCTTCAATAATCGCCGTTTTTCCGACACCCGCCTCACCGATTAGAACGGGATTGTTTTTTGTTTTTCTTGACAAAATGCGAATCACATCACGAATTTCTTCATCTCGTCCAATGATTGGATCCATTTTGCCCTCACGTACTTGTTTGACTAAATCTACACCATATTTTTCAAGTGCTTTGTAGCTTTCCTCTGCATTTTGACTGGTCACTTTATTCCCCCCTCTTAATTTTTCAATTTCCTCTTTCATCTTTTTCTGGTCAACACCACTTTCCACCAGAAATTTTGTTAAAACATTGCCTTTTTGCTCAAAAAGAGCAAGTAAAATAATTTCTGTGGAAAGAAATTCATCTTGAAACTCTTTTGCCAGCTTATCCGCCTCATTTAACAAGCGAAACAAATTCGCACTCATCGCCTGAGCGTATTTAACATTTTCGCCTGCAACAACCGAAATTTTATCGAGTGCAGTGTCAATCACCTGTGAAAATTTTTCATTGTCCACTCCTAAATCTTTGTAAAAGTTGTAAGCAAAATGATCTGGTTGTAAAAAAATCTTCCAAAGATGTGGAATATCAATTTCTTGATGTTGACGAGTAAGAGCAATTTGCTGTGCCTCAGCAATCGCTCCTTGCATAGTTGTGGTCATTTTTTCTATATTCATTTGTTTTCTCTCCTTTGAATAACTATAAGGGTACCTCTAAAAAGTTTTTCTTTTTTCCCTACATAAAAAATTATACCTCTTTAGTCAGTAAAGGTCAAAATAATTGTTTGACCTTTTTATTTTATTTTAAAGAACAATAGTAACGCAACAATCATTCCCAGCACCCAAACAATTTGAAAATAAATTTTCCGTATTTTATGTCGAAATATTCGTCCGCCTATAAAACCACCGAATCCGCCACCGATAATACCTAACCCTAACAAAACACGCTCACTCACTCGCCAAAGCCCAGCTTTCGCCTTAAATTTGTCTACTCCCATTAGTAAAAATAGGAGGATATTTATACCTAGTAAATAGTAAATCATTGTTTGCTCCTTTTATTTTTGTGTCTAGCTGTGAGGGGCAGGAGTTGCGTCGCTGTTCGCAACAGCACTGGAAACTTCGTTTCCAGTAAATAAATGCTGTGGCTCACTACGACAAACTCCTGAACGCCCCTCTTCGCTTTTCTTTGTATTCTTTTATTTTAAAGCATAATGCTTAAAAAAGAAACCTGAGGATATTGACACAAATCAATACCCTCAGGTTCCTATTCTTCGATTTTCTTCTGTTCCATTGGAATCGAAACAATCACCTTGAACAAATCGCCGTCTACAATCACGTTTAATTCGCCAGAATGAAGTTTGACGATAGAATCTACAATCGCAAGACCTAAGCCACTTCCTTCGCTTTGTCTGCTTGCATCTCCTCGTTTGAAACGTTGGACAAGATTGTCTGCATCCTCATTTAACTCATAGAAAGAGGTGTTTTTGATTTCAAAAATAAATTCATCCTGTTGAACAGAAAGTTTCACGTAAATTCTAGTATGAGCAGCACTGTATTTTTCTGCATTTGTCAATAAATTCTCAAACATACGCCAGATTTTTTCCGCATCAACGTTTGCTTCAATCGGAAGTTCTGGAAATTTTGTCACAAGAGTAAGAGATTTATTTTCAAAATTCTCCGTTCGCTCACCGAGAATTTGACGAACCAACTCGACAATGTTGACCGTATGACAATTTAACTCCACCTGACCGTTATCCATTTTGGTAACGTCAAATAAATCATCTAACATCACTTTCATATACGAGGCTTTTTGGTTGATAACCGATAAAAATTGCTGTTGTTCTTCACCAGACAATTCTGCGTGTGTCAACAAATCGCCATACGTGATAATACTTGTCAACGGAGTACGTAAGTCATGTGAAATATTGGTTAATAATTCTGCCTTAAATTGTTCACTGTCACTTCTTTTTCGGTTATTTTCTGCAACGAAAGTGGCAATTTGTTTCATATTTTCATCATTTGCACTAAGTGTTTCACCGTCTGCAAATTGCAAGTCATTTTCTGAAAGCACCTTTTTCATCTTAAACAGCCCTGACACAAAACGTTTTACAGGGAATTGGTAAATACCGAAAAATACCAATGCCATAAAAGATGACCATGAAATGAAGAACGGTAACGCATTTGGGTAAGAGCTTGCTGAAACTGCAATAAACGCACCAATAATATAGACCGAACCTAAAAACGCTGCACTCAAAAGTAAAAAGTAAAAATAAACTTTTGCACTCAAACGATTCACTTTTTTCCCCACCCAATGAATCAATTTGATAATGATGCCGTTTTGAAATTGCGTACGAATGGACGTTGCCGTACCACTGCGAAAAATAGAAAGCCAAAGATGTTTGACAATCAAAATACTCGTAAACACAAAGAAAAAGAGTAAACATACTGAAATTAACTGTTCTACCATTCTAAAACCAGAGGAATCATATAAATATTCATAACTAGTGATAAATGATACTAAATATTTCATTATTAATGTATAGAAAAAGAGACAGAATAACAAAATCACTATGCGAATTTCTAATGGAATCAGCTCGAATATCTTCTTAACACTCTCTCCAATTGATTTTTGCTTTAATATTTGCCATAAAATAAGGAGGATAACACCAAAACTTAATACACCAAGGAGCATTTGATATTTTTTCAGTTTTTCCATGATTTTCGTTTGTACGGTATAAACTTGTTGTTTTTCTTTATTCTTATAAGCAATCGAAAGCGTGTAATGATAATTATAGTGATTGCTCAACACCGTATTGAGTGCAGGAGATTCAAATATTCTAAATTCGCTTATATTTGCAGTTCCCTCAACTTTTTCTTTGCTGGAGACATCCTCTAATAATTTTTTCGCATTCTTCACACTTTGAACTGATTTCAACCCTTGTGCTTCTGCCACATAAAGATAGTCAGTTAATGAACGTGGATTGCCGTATTGATCCCAATTTTGTTGGGAATTGAGTAGCATATATCTATCTTTTCCATACATATCTTGTATTTCATTATTAATTGCCGTTGCAATTTTTTCCTTGTAACGATCTAACCGTGCCTGTTCGGGAAGAAAATTAAACTCTACTTCTTTATTAATATCTTCTTTTAACGAATTTTTTATATCCGCTTTTTCCTTATCCGTTGAAACACCTTTTAAATCTTTTTTTGCCTCTTCCTCAATTCCTGTCACACGCAAACTTAAATCCGGCTGTTCATCTGCATAGTTGCGTGCTTCTTCATTGGTTATTTGTTCGGCTTTCAAAGGAGTCTCTAGTAGAGCTTTTTGGTTTGCTGCAAAAAGTTCTCGGCGAATTTCATAAGAAATAAAACTATCAAACCCGTCATGAGAGTTGTTTTTCGTAAAACTATAACTTTCTCCAATGCCATACAGCAATCCCAATAGCGTAAACAACACACTCAAAATCATCAAACCTTTGTAGTTCCAAAAGAATTTCCTTACACTTACTCCTTTAAATAGAGTCTTCCATTTTGTAACCAACGCCCCACACCACCTTTAAATATTTCGGTTCTTTCGGATTTGCCTCGATTTTTTCACGTATTTTGCGAATATGCACGCTCACCGTATTATCCGCCATACCAAGACTTGACTCGTGCCAAACTGCCTCGTAAATTTCATCTATCGAAAACACTTTGCCGACATTTTTCATCATCAATTCTGTAATTTGATACTCTTTAGGTGTCATTTTTCGTATTTCTCCGTCAACAGAAATCGTACGTTTTTTCTCATCTAACACCAAGCCACCAAGCGTCAACACCGCCTCTTCAGAATTTGTATATTTTCCTAAATCCATAAATCTTCTCAGCATACTTTTCACACGTGCGACTAGTTCTACTGGTGAAAAAGGTTTGGTCAAATAGTCATCTGCCCCAAGCATTAACCCGTTTACTTTGTCTGCTTCTTCTGATTTCGCTGAGAGCATCAAAATCGGGATATTATTCCCCTCGCTACGCAATCTTTCGGAAACTGCAAAACCGTCCATTTTCGGCATCATAATATCCAAAATTAACAGCTGAAACTTCTCCTGTTTAATTTTTTCTAATGCCTCAAGACCATTTTCAGCCTCGTAAACAACAAATCCCGCCTGTTTGAGATAAATTTTCACTCCAGTACGAATCGCCTCATCATCATCTGCTACTAAAATTTTTATATCCATTATACTATTCTCTTTCTAAAAAATTTTTTTGCTCATACTCTATTATAACCAGAAAAATGCTTTATTTTCTTAAATAATTCTTAATATGGTAAAAACTTCATTTTCCAAGTCAAATTTTGGTGCTACTTTGTCTTTTTAATCCTATACTCATGTATAATAAAGGTACAATTTAAAGGAGGTAAAACATTTGAACGAAATTGAACAATTTATTTTACAACAGCCTGTTGATAGACAAGAGCGTTTATTCGCTTTGGCAAAATTAGGTCGTTCTTTGCCAAATGTTACGGAGTGCATTAGCTACAATATGCCATGCTTTAAGTTAAATCAAAAACCCATTTTTTACTTTGCTCCCTGTAAAAAACATATTGGTTTTTACCCGACACCTAACGTTATCACGAAATTTCAAGAAGAGTTGAGTGAGTATAAAACTTCAAAAGGTGCGGTACAATTGCCAGAAAGTCGAGAATTACCGATTGCATTAATTGAAAAAATGATTGCTTATCGTGTGGAGATGATTCAAGGCGAACATTAATAAAAATACGTTTTTCACAAGACAAAAACCACTCGTTTATGCAAGTGGCTTTTGTTATTAATTCATCTCTTGTAGCTCATGAGAAAGTTTTTGAAACTCTTGCTCATCGCCCTTATCCAACGCCTCGTTGATTTTGTCGTAGAGGAGTTGTTTTTTGGCAAGAACTTCTTGTTCGGAGAAATAATGCTCGATTTCTTCTGAGATTTCCTCGTCTACTTCTTCGTTCCATGAAGAAAATGGATTATCTTCTAAGACTTTGAGGTATTTTTCATTGCTCCACGCATTTTCAAAAAGCACTTCAATATACAAATTTTCTCGCCAGTTTAGGCGGATTTCATGGAAAATTTGATCGACATCTAAAAATTCTTGTTTATCCTTGAAAAGTACAATTTGTTTGCTAAATTCCTGTTCTGTCGTGGCAAATAAAATCCCACGTGGTGTTTTATTTGCGTGTTCCACAAAATGCACATTTTCTAAAATCGACTCATGACTTTCAAGATAGTTGATAATCCAATAAATTTCTCGTCTTGAAAATTTTGCATGAGTAATAAACCAACGAAGAAATTCTTTTTTTTCTTTAACACTCATTGCTACCACTCCTTTATCTCATCAGCAAGTTGGTGAATTTCTATATCCTCTGGAAATTCCTCCATTGCTTGTTGTAAAAATTCTTCTGCTCTTGATAATTTTCCGTTGTCTCGCAAATAAAGAGCGTAGTCTTTTAAAAATTCGGCATCCCCTAAAAGCTCAAGTCGTGCTGTTTCAAAATAACTTTCCGCTTTCTCGTCTTCCTCAAGTTTTCGATAAGTTTTTGCAACTGTCCAATTTGCCAGAGCGTGTTCTTGAAATTCTATCTCCTCAAATGCTCTAAGCACATCTTGCAGGCGATTTTCTTCCAAATATAAATTCATCAAGCGATACAAATTTTCATCTCGTAAATCATCAAGCGTAATCGCCTGAAGTAAATAGTCTTCCGCTTGATTGACCTCGCCTTTTTGATAACTAATAGCACTTGCCAATTGGTAAACTTCAGCTTGATAAGGATTCAAACGTAAAGACTCGACTAACACTTCAAATGCTTCGTTCGTGCGTTCTTCTTCTAGCAATGCTTTTGCCAAAATGAGCTGATAATTTTCAAATTCTTCGCTAATCGCACGCAAACGCTCAAGGTGACGAATAGACGTTTCGTAATCTTTCATCAAGAAAGCGTCAAGTCCAATTTTGTAAAGCAATTCCTCATTGTCACGGTCTTCCTCTAACGCTTTTTCAAGAAACGGGAGTGCTTGCTCTAGCCGTCCCAAAAGAGAGTACGCTGTACCAATTCGCTCGTAAATCGAAATACTTGTCAACTCTTTTATTTCTATTGGGTCAAGCGTGGCATATTCTTTTGCCGCTTTTTTGTATTCGCCTAGGCTAAAAAGCAACTCTGCAAGAGCTAAACGAATAATCGACTCATCAGGTGCCAATTCTTTTGCTCTATGCAGTTTGGCAAGACTTACCTCAGATAATTCTAATATTTGATAAATATCTCCCTCCACGAGCAAACGTGCAATATATTGCTCACTATTTTCTTGGATTTCATCTAAGAGTGCAAATGCCTCGTCATACAAATCATCTTCAACTAAAATTTCAGCTAACTGTATTCTCGCCTCATCTTGATAATTCAAATCAAGCAATAATTTTTCAAAAGTTTGTTTTGCCTCTGATAAAAAACCAAGTCTCTGTAATTCGATTGCGAGGGAAAACAGTTCTTCGTTTTTCTCTTTTTCCAATGCTAAATGAAACTCTTTTTCTGCAAGCTCCATTTCTTGATTGTGTAGTGCTTCTAGCATTTTAACTGCGTGTGACATTTCGTACTCCTTATCTCTTTTGTATATCTTTATTTTATAAGAAACCAAGCAAAAAAGACAATAAAACCTTGCTACTACGAGTCAAATTTACAAAAAAGAAAGGTTTTCCATAATTCTCTATTTGGCTATTCTTTTATTATATTTGTAGAGTTTTCTTTCTATATTTGATTTTATCACGCTTGTCTTTTTATATTTCACATAATATGCTAGAATAATCATGGATTTTTTACATGAAAAAGAAAAGCAAACTAGAAAGGAAGATTCATTTGTTCACCAAAAAAAACATACCATTACAAAAAACAGCTATTCATTTGCTTTTATTGCTGACGTTTCTTTTTCTTGCCTCAAGTATTGGCTATGTTTTTCAGCGTTTAGCATTTCCAGAGGCGACAATTGTGCTTGTCTATTTATTGGCAGTCGTGCTATCTTCTTGGTTAATCGAGGGATTTTTGTTTGGTATTGCCTCTTCGATTTTGGCAACACTTGCCTTTAATTTTTTCTTTACAAAACCTTATTTTGCTCTTGCGGTAAATGAGGCAAGTTACATTATTACGCTATTTATCATGATTCTCACAGCTCTCATCACAAGTAGTTTAACCACTCGTGCTTTGCAAAACGCACTTTCCGCTAAAGAGCGTGAGGCAGAGAGTCGAGCGGTGTACGAATTGATTAAACAGCTGACAATTGCTCGTGAAATGCCAGAAATTGCAAGTATTTCTGTTCATGTTTTAAGTACTTATTTTCGTTGTTCTGTGGGGATTCTTTATTGTGATGATGATAACAAACTAGAAAATTTTTTCCTCCAAGAAAATCCAAATGGAGAAATCGTACATCGTAGAGTGTCTCAACTTGAAAAACTTCAAAATCAATTGCTCCACTCTCAAGGAAAAGTAATTCTTGGCGAAGAATTTCACGATTGGGCGATTGTTGGGCGAGAAAATCTTTTTGGTGTCCTTCGTCTGCCAAATGAAAAAGCGAACAAACTTTCTTCTGCACAAATGAATTTACTTCTTTCCATGATAGAAACCATTTCTCTTGCAATGGAAAGTTTTTATGCAACAGAATCTCGCCTAAAAGAACGTGAGAGAGTAACGCAAGAGAGATTTCGTAGCAATTTATTGCGTTCTATTTCACATGACATACGAACGCCTTTATCGTCCGTTTTAGGGTCAACGGAAATGCTTTTGGATATGACGAAGTCTGAAGACGAACGAGAATTGCTCCAAAATATTCACAAAGATGCCAATTGGTTACATTCGCTCGTTGAAAATATTTTGAATCTCACTCGAATACAGGAGGGGAAATTATTGGTAAACAAGGAATTAGAGGCTGTCGAGGAAGTGGTGGGAAGTGCGATAAATCGCATGGATAAGCTACTTTTACCATACAAACTTAGCGTTAACATTCCCTTAGAACTTCTCCTTGTGCCAATGGATGCAAAACTCATCGAACAAGCTCTTATCAATCTTTTGGACAATGCGATCACTCATACACCAGCTGGCAATGAAATTCTTGTTACTGTCAAAAAAGATAGGAAAAAAAGAAACGTTTGTTTTATCATAAGTGATACAGGTCGTGGCATTTCGGAAAATGAATTACCTCATATTTTTGAAATGTTTCATACCGCACAAAACAAAGGCGGGATAGGACTTGGACTAGCGATTTGTCAAAGTATTGTCAACGCACACGGTGGTGAAATTTTTGCGAGAAATCGAGAAAATCATACAGGTGCCGAAATTATTTTTACATTGCCAATGGAGGAAAAAAATTATGCGTAAGCTGAAAGAAACTATTCTAATTGTCGAGGATGATGCTCAAATTAGAAATTTCATTTGCTATTCACTCAAGCTAGAGGAATTTCATTATCTCTCTGTTTCAACAGCGAAAAGTGCAATGGAGCAAGTGGTAGCTGAAAAAATTGACTTGATTTTGCTTGATTTAGGACTGCCAGATTTGGACGGTTTGGAAGTGATTCGCAAAATCCGTGAATGGTCGGACATTCCTATCCTTGTGATTTCTGCACGAGACCAAGAAAAAGAAAAAGTGGAAGTTTTAGATGCAGGAGCTGATGATTATTTGACCAAACCTTTTTCTATGGTGGAACTACTCGCACGTATTCGTGTAGCACTTCGTCATTTGAAAAAGCAAAATAACACTACAACAAAATCTATTGTCGCAGTAGGAAATCTTCGCATTGATTTTGAAAAACACCTCGTTTTTCTCAATAACTCAAGTATTCACCTAACTCCTATGGAATACAAACTGCTCGCTCTCTTTTTCCAAAATATCGGAAAAGTGCTGACAACCAAAATGATTATAAAAGAAATCTGGGGCATTGGATATGGTGAAGACACACAAGCACTTCGTGCCTTAATGTCTGCCCTTCGCAGAAAAATAGAAACAAATCCCGCACAACCAGAATACATCATAACAGAAATCGGCATAGGGTATCGGCTAAAGGAAAAGCGAAGAAGTGCGGGTTGAGGTCTGTGGTAGTGAGCCATACCGTTCATTTACTCGCAACCCCAGTTGCGATCGGTATTGCGAACAACCACCAGACCTCAGCACTTCGTAGCTAGACAAAGAAAAGCGGAGAGGGGCGATTAGGAGTTTGTCGCAGTGAGCCGTGCCATTTACTTGCCTGAAGCACAGCTTCAGGTGGCACTGCGAACAGCGACCAAAATTCAGCACTACGTAGCTAGACAAAGAAAAGCGAAGTAGT
>NZ_FUXI01000008.1:45644-63655 GCF_900167335.1 Pilibacter termitis | reverse complement strand
ACTTGCCTGAAGCACAGCTTCAGGTGGCATTGCGAACAGCGACCAAAATTCAGCACTACGTAGCTAGACAAAGAAAAGCGAAGAAGTGCGATCTAAAGATATTGCAACAAAAATAGAAAAATCGCAGAAATTTCATTTTCTAAAATGTTGATTTCATGCGATTTTTTCTATTTTAAGTCGTTTATTTTAAAGACAAACTGATTGCTCACAACATTCTCACAAGAAAATCGATTTTCTCACAGCATACTCACAGCTTGTTTGCTATCATGAAATTAATGTATGAGATTCATACAGAATAAGCAAGCGTTTTGTAGTCTTCCTTTCCCGTATGAAGAGCTTCCCACTTTACCATTCACAGCTTTGGATAGTTGAAAAGGTCAAAACTCTCGAAACGCTTGCTTATTGTTTTGGGAAAAAGGGAAAATAACGAAGAAATTTGACCTTGCAGACAGGGGAGATGTGAGGTCAAATTTCAAATCGCATGATTGATCGAAATTTTTAGAGGAGACAAACCAATTGAAAAAACAAACAAATTTTTCACTGATTATCGGTTGTGGCCGATTGGGGGCTAGTTTTGCCAATATGCTCTCTGATCAAAATGAAAATGTACTCGTTTTAGACTGCGATGCCAATTCTTTTCGCAAATTATCCGTTTCTTTTGGCGGGTTGACTATGACAGGAGATGCTAGAGATATTGATGTTTTGGAAAAAGCAGAAATCGAAAAAGCGACTGCTGTCATTGTCGTAACCGATAACGACAATACAAATATCATGATTGCACAATTAGCAAAAGAGCTATTTAAGAAAAAACGTGTGATTACAAGGCTGAACAATCCTGAAAAAGAGTGCGTATATGAACATTCAGGCATTGAGACTCTCTCACCTGTTGCCTTGTCAATAAAAGAAATTTGCAAGTTTGTTGGAGGAATCGAATGAAAAAACATATTCTTTTAATTGGGAGTTTGAACAAAGCACGCTCTCTGGCACAATCTTTGTTGCAGAAGAAATATCAGGTTACTGCAATCAACCGAGATTATCAAAATTGTTTGACATTGGCTGAAATTGACGGACTTCGTGTCATTCACGGTGATGCCACGAAACCTTTTGTTTTAGAGGAAGCGAGTGTTCAAGAAGTGGATATTGCCATTGCACTCACTCCTTGTGACCAAGATAACTTGGTCATTTGTGAATTATGTAAAAAGAAATTTCATGTTAGAAAAACCGTTTCACTCGTCAACGATCCGAAAAAAACGGATTTCTTTTATAAAATGGGGATTGATTCGGTCATTTGTGCCGTCAATACAATTAGCAATATTATTGAAAAACAGACCTTACTTGAAGGAATTACGAGCTTTTTTCCAACAGGTGAGGCACATATCAACATTGTCGAAGTGCCAATTTTCTCCACCTCGCCAGTGGTCAATCAAAAAATCTGGGAAATCCCTTTGCCACGTGAAGTCATTATCGCTTGTATTCTTCGTGAAGAAAAGACAATGATTCCACGAGGCGATACAACTATTTTAGCTGGGGATTTATTAATTTTAATTTTATTTGACAAACAAGAAATGGAAGTCGTTCATAAACTGACAGGTGAAAGAGAATGTTAAAGAAATATTTTCATCAAAGTAGCAATAGCGGGAAATTAATTCTCTTAATCGGCTGTTTACTTTTAACACCACTTGTCGTCTTGCCGTTTTTCCCGAATGATACAAAGTTTGCCTTTTCTTTTCTAGCTCCGTCGCTGTTTTCTATCACACTTGGGCTTGTTTTTTGCCGAACAATCAAAATCAACCCACTCGCTCATTGGCAACATTCGTTGCAATCAAGCCATTTGACCGTCTTATTGACGTGGGGTTACGGCTGTTTCATAGGAGCTATCCCTTTTCTTTTGTCTGGAAAATTGAGCTTTGTGCAAGCATTATTTGAGTCGATTAGTGGCTGGACGACAACGGGATTGTCTGTTGTAGATGTTGAAAATACCCCGAATATTTTTTTGTTTTACCGTAGTTTTATGCAGTTTTGTGGCGGGTTGGGATTTGTGTTAGTATTGGTTACTTTCATGCAAGGAAAACAAGCGATGAATCTTTACAATGCAGAAGGGCATTACGACAAATTAATGCCGAATTTGAAGAAAACTACTCGCTTAATTTTGCAAATGTATCTAACTTTTTTAGTTCTCGGAACTGTTTTGTATAGTCTTTTTGGTATGCCAATGTTTGAATCGTTGCTACACAGTATGTCCGCCTTATCTACTGGCGGATTTTCTACAAGAGCAGACAGCATTGGTGCTTATCATAGTCTTGAAATTGAGATAATAACCATTCTTCTCATGATTATCGGCACAACCAATTTTGCGGTTCTTTTACTGTTGACAAAAAGAAAATGGAAACAATTGCTACGTGTCAGCGAACTTCGATTTTTCTCGGTTGTACTTGTGATATTCACACCACTTCTTGCAATTTCCTTATTTTGTACTCTTTATACAAATGTAAGCGAGAGTATGAGAATTGCAGTGTTCAATATCATCTCGGCACTTTCGACAACAGGTTACTCGACAACGACTTATACAGAGTTCCCACCGTTTGCCATTGGGATTCTTCTACTGCTCATGCTCATCGGCGGAGGATTTGGCTCTACTGCTGGCGGATTAAAACTTACACGAGTGTATTTACTTCTTCGTATCACTGCGGAAAACATTTACAAACGCTGTCGCCCAAATCATTTAGTGACTTCGCCGTTTTATTATAAAGCACAAGGGAAAACACCGATTGACCAACAATTAACAAATGATACGATAGGATTTGTTTCAAGTTATCTTATTCTCATGATAATCGGTACACTTCTTCTTACATTAACGAGCAATAGCACACTCACCAAAGCTGCATTTGAGTTTGCCTCAACTCTCGGCACTGTCGGATTATCCATTGGCTTAACAGACAATACAACAAACGAAGGAAGTTTAATCATCCAAATGTTCGGCATGATCTTAGGAAGACTAGAAATATTTATCGTCCTAATCGGAATTTACTCGGGAATTGCTAGGATAAAAGAAAAGCGGAGAAGGGCGGGTTGAGGTCTGTGGTAGTGAATCACATCGTTTATATACTCGAAACGAAAGTTTCGAGCGATGTTGCAAACAGCCACCAGACCTCAGCACTTCCTAGCTAGACAAAGAAAATCGGAGAAGTGCGGTAAGGAATTTACAACAATAAACCGTCTCATTCACTCACTCCACCAATTAACCAAAAGAACAAATTATTTTGTAAGAAAATCAATAAAAGACACTTATTGTACCGATAACAGTATCAATAAGTGCCTTTTTTTAGCAATATTCTTCTGCCCAATGTTCAAGCTCGGTCAAGGAACTTGCTAGAGCAACACCTTTTTGCGTTAGCTGATAAACAGATACGCCACGCATTTGGCAACTTGCTTTTTTTTCTACAATCCCATTTTCCTCAAGCTCTTTCAATCTTGCTGATAACATTCTGTCACTCAGATTGTTGACAATTTGAGCCAATTCTGAAAATCGGACGTTTTCCTTGTGCAACAAAGTATGAATGATTAAACCATTCCATTTTCTACCTAAAATAGAAAAGGCTGCCTCTATTTTAGGACAAAGGGTAAAATCAACCTCTTTTGCTAATACTTCCATATCTTTCTCCCTCATTCTTTTTTATGGGTACCTCTAAAAACTAGCAATTTTGGGTAAGCGTGAATTTTTTAGAGGTACCCTTATTACTATCAAAAATATAGTAACCCCTTTTCACATTTTTTTCAAGGGAGTTGCACCACGTCCCCGATTGAAAGCAAAATCAATTCCTTTCGCACGACTTGTTTTCCTGTGGCAAGTTGCAAGGCTTTTGCATACAAATTGAGCTGTCCTGCATATCTTTCTTTCATTTTCTCAATTTCTCGTTCTTTTTGTGTTGTCCGAATAAAGTCCGTTTTATAGTCAAACAATACAAGCCCCTCATCTCCCTCAAAATATCCGTCAATTATCCCGTGAATCAATAAATCATCTTCAATTTCATCTGGATAATCCTCATACACTTCGCTCGGGTGAACAAGTAAAGAAAACGGCACTTCTTTTTTTACATTTTCACTGTTTTCCTGAAGTAATTGCCCAAAAGATGTCTCAAAAAATTGTAGGATTTTCGTTAAATCAATTCTTTCAGCAACTATTTTTTCAATCAGTTTTCTCTCCACCAAAAGCTCTAGCTGTTTTTCCAGTGCTTGCTCGGAAATTTCTTGTGAAAGATTTATCGTTTGTAAAAGTAAATGTGTCGCACTACCAATTTCTCTTGAAGAAACACTGCTCGCTCGTTGTTCTAAAAATGCAGGTTTCGCAAGCTCACCAAAACGGATATTCGCCCTAAGTTCTCCGTTTTCACTAACATTTGCCTCAAGTAAATTCGGAAAATCCGGGTCGACAAAGACTTGTTTGATTTCGGAAACCGACTGATAAACCGCCGTATTCGTGCTTTTTTGATAGCGATAGTGAAAATTCAACCGTTCTTTCGCACGCTGAAATATCTCAGGCGTTATTTTCTCTTTCTTCTCCTCTGTGTCCGTTAGAGAAGTTTTTTCCACTTCTGGCACGAGCAAATCTTGTTGACACATAAAGGTTACCTCAAAATTTGTCGCATGGTATTTCACTGTTGGCACATTTGCGACTGCAAATTCATTGTTCCAAACGTCTGCATCCTTGTGTCGCATCAGCGTCATACCTATCCAGTCCATAACACTTTTCCCTTTTAGACGAACGGTTTCACTTAATACTTCACTTTCCTCGCTCCCTGCTTGAGACCAAGTTTTAAGTGCTGTTTCTTTATCTTTATAACTTGCAACCAAGATAAGTTTTTGCTCCGCACGTGTAAGGGCAACATAGAGTTTCCGCATTTCTTCGGCTAAAATTTTCTTTTTCTTATACGCTTTAATCGCCTCAAAAACTAGCGTGGTAAATTTCAAACGAGATTTTCTATCCAAATATTGAATCCCTACACCTAATTTTCCGTCAAAAATGGTCTTTCCTTGAATGTCTTGTAAATTCCATTTTTTCGACAAATCAAGCAAAAAGACCACTGGAAATTCTAGCCCTTTTGAACCGTGAATCGTCATTACACGCACTGCATTTTGAAGATTTTCCATTTCCGTTTCTGCCAAATCTTCGTCTTTGGCACGCATTCGCTCAATGAAACGTACAAATTGAAACAATCCCTTGAAACTACTTTGCTCGTACTGCTCTGCTCTTTCGGCTAAAGCGTACAAATTCGCCTCACGCTGATGTCCGTTTGGCATACCAGAGACAATTTCAATAATTGCCGTTTCTTCGTAAATTTTCCAAAGGAGCAAGTGAATACTTGTACTTCTCGCCAAATTTCGCCAAGCGTTCAGTTGTTTCTTAAATACCTCTAGTTTTTGAATATTTTTCGTATCCTGCACTGCCTCATAAAAATTTCCTGTTTTGTTATTTAATCGAACTCTTGCAAGTTCCTCCTCATTCAAATTAACAATTGGACTTCTCAACACACTTGCAAGTGGAATATCTTGATAAGGGTTATCAATAATAGATAAAAGCGACATAATCATGCGGATTTCAGTCGTTTTAAAATATGTTGCCACATCATTCATAACAAGTGGAATGTCAAATCGAGCAAACATTTCTTGAATTTCAGCGTTATGTTTTCTTGTTGGAGCAAGCAAAACAATGTCTTTATACTCAAGCAAACGATTGGTCTTTAAATCTTTGTCGTAAATCTCAAAACCATTTTCCACCATTTCACGAATTTTCATCGCCACAAGGGTAATTTCCCCCTCGTTTTTGCTCTCCACGTCAAACGTTGGCTCAATTTCAACGACTTCTTGCTCCTCATCTTTTTGCGTTTCATAAATCAAAATTTCCGTTTTCATCTGCTCGTTTTCTGGAAAACTTGTATTTCCATTGATAAGACGTGCCGCATCATCATACTCAATTTGCCCAAGCGTGCGGTTCATCAACTGCATGAAAATTAAATTGGTGAAATCTAGCACATCACTTCTTGAACGAAAATTTTCTGCCAAAACAATTCGTTTTCCGCCATTGTTTTCACCATAATTTGTATATTTTTCAATAAAAAGCGTTGGGTCAGCTTGACGGAACATATAAATAGACTGCTTGACATCTCCCACCATAAAGCGATTGTTTTCCTTGGAAACAAAATTTGCAATCATTTCCTGAATACCATTCGTATCTTGGTATTCATCAATCATCACTTCGTGAAATTTTTCCTTATAATAAAGACTTGCCTCACTAGGATTGCCAGAGTCATCTCGCAAAATTTTCAACGCAAGATGTTCCAAATCGCTAAAATCAAGAGCATTTTTCGCAAATTTTTCTTGCTGAAATTCCTGCATAAAAGATTTCGTCACCACTACTAACGTTTCGACAACCTCTTTAGCATCACCTAAAACTTTCGCTGTTACTTCAGGGGGTGTCGTAAATATCTTTTGTTTGAAAATCCCGTCAACAACTTCTTTTAACCTTGCGTGATAACTGCCATATGGAGCAACAATGTCTTCTTGTTCCTTAAATGCTTTAGAATTTGCACTTATTTTCCTTGGGAATTTACTCTCTTTGCCAAGTAGATAAATTTCTTCTACGTTATCTTGCTCTAAATACTGTGTCAATCGCTCAAGGAGCAGTAAAATTTCCTCACTCTGCTCAAGCATTTTGTCAAATTCAATTGACCGAGCGAGATTTTCAAGCTCTTTTGCAATACGTTTAGCGACAAAAAGCTCGTCTAAAAGTTGTGGTTTGAGTATTTCTTGATAAAGCGTGCTTTCTGTAAAATCTCCGTTTATTTCATAACCTTTCACTAAACTATCCAAATATTCGTCTGGTGCAGGGTGACTCAGTGCAAAATCCATTAACGAGAATACGAGTGATTGTAAGCCTTCATCATTTCGGTCACCAGAAAAATTCTCAGTTAATTGATAAAACGATTCATTTTCCACTCCGTCAACTTCATACATTTTTTCACGTAGCACATGGAAAATCTGCTCTTTCAGCAAAGATTTCTCTGTTTCATCACTCATCAAACGAAATTTCGGGTCAAGGTCAATCAAATAATAAAATCGTTCAATCACTCGTTTACAAAATGCGTGCAACGTTGAAATATGTGCTTGTGGCAACAATTGCAACTGATGAAGTAAAAAAGCACGTTTTTTGCCGTCTAATTCTTGCTCAATCGTCTCTTTTAACTTATTTTCCAAACGCTCTTTCATCTCACTTGCCGCAGCTTCCGTGAACGTTACGATTAAAAGCTCGTCAACATTGATCCCACTTAACACTTTTTGAATGACACGCTCAACCAAAACGGTCGTTTTCCCACTTCCTGCACTTGCTGAAATCAACAAATTTTCGCCACTTTCCCAAACGGATTGCCATTGTGCATCTGTAAAACGTGAGTTTTCTGGTTTTAATGGTAAATTAATCATTCTTCTCCCCACTTTCCAAATCAATTTTCATCGCCTCAAGGATTTTGGCTTTTTTCTCTTTTCTATCGCCAAACGGCTCCATTTTTTTATACTGGTTTTCTTTTAACATTGGGTCAAAGAAACAAACGCTCTTGAACGAACAATAACTACAAGCACGAGGATTAGTGCCTTGTCTTACTGGATTGAGTGCAATATCTCCAGAGTAAATTTTCTCTGCTGCACTTGTGAAATTTTGTCTATTGTGTTCTGCAATCGTGGCAAACTCGTCTTCTGTGAAGAAATTGCTTCCTGTCCCTTTCACCTCTCCACTTTTCAGCTGTTGAACAGGATAGAGAATACTTGCCTTGCCGTCAAGTGTTTTATCCATTTCTGGTATCGCCTCAGGATAATTTACCAACAGACCACCTACTTTGAACTCTTTCAAAATGTTTTCATCCAGATTTTCAAGCGTTTTTTCATCATAATCCAATGTCGGATTTTGCAAATGAAGATAAAATGCCCCTAGTGGTTTACTTTCTAGCTCTGCTGTGGCATTACTCGTTGCAACATCAAGGTAGGTCACCATTTGCATTGCCAAACCATAATAACTATCGAGCAAATCAAATTTTTTCGCTCCACTCTTGTAATCAACAACCGACAAATACTGCTGGCGGTCTTGCTCTAATACGTCTAATCGGTCAATTTTCCCACGCAATTTCACCACTTTGTCATTGGAAAGAGCAAGTGTTAGCCCCTCAATTCCTTTTTGTCCTGCAATTTTCCCAAAAATCAACTCGGTTTCTTTGGTTTTCAAGCCACTTCTATCTGCCTGTTGTTTCACCGCCCACAATACGCGTTTGGTCACTTCGGACAATTGAAAACGCAAATAACGCATACGACTGTCCCTGTTTAATAAATCAAATTGCGGAATCGCGAGTGTTTTCTCGATTACTTGCTCAGTAAAATGCAAAAGTTGCTCCTCATTGAGATGTTCAATATCCAATTGGTTCTCCTGTAACAATTTGAAAAATTCGTCCAGTGCTTCGTGGAAGAAATTTCCTTTCATTGCAGGATTTAAATCTAAAATTTCACGTCCTTTTAATTGCAAACCATAGTTGGCAAAGTGTTTAAATTCACATTGGTGGAGTAATTCAAACCTCGAAACACTCGCTTCGATATTGTCACCATAGAGCAACTCTGTTGTTTCATGAGAAAGTGCGTGTGGGATATTTTTCTTTTCAAGCCCAAGCAAAGCGTGATGATATAGCTCACTAAAATCAGATTTTTTCACTTCTTCTTCTAGCATATTCCACAAAATGCTCGGTGTTTCTTCATTTTCATCGGCAAATTGTTTCAAACGAACTAAATCACGAATTAATAAGCGGTACGTTGAAATTTGAGAAAGTGCATCGCTTTCCAAAAGTTGTGTGTCTTTTTTCTCTACTATTGCAATCCCCAAAGCCTTAGAAAATCGTTCGACAAATGGCGACAGCCTCGTTTCTTTTGCTCCTTCCACTTGTTTGGGTGCGGTAAGATACAGTTTCTCGCTTGCTGAGGTAAACAACATATAGGCAACGAAAATTTCCTTCGCATTGCGATTGTTGACATCATTCATGAAAAATTTTTCATCTGCAACTACTTCTTCTAGCATTGTGCGTTCTTCTAACGTCAAAATAGACTTGTTTTCATAGCTCATTGGCAAAGTATGATTGGTTAAACCAAGGGCAAAGACGACTTTTGACTGCATAGGTTGAACGAGTTCGCTTGAGATAACTTGCACTGTATCAAGCACGGCTGGCACTTTTCCATATCGACCATTTTCCAATCCTGTGGAAAAAATGTCAGAAAACGTTGCCCAATCAAACGTGTCCTCTCCAAAAATGAACACATATTCTTCAAGCAAATGCACAAATGCACTCCAAGCCTGCTCGTACTCTTTTGCCTTAGCAATATCCGTTGCTGCAAAAGAATCTCTAAAATGGGTCATTTGTCTATCTAATCCAATTTCTGTCAAAAAGCGATAAAAACACTCCGCTCCCTCACGAACAGTTTGAACATTTTCCATTTCCTTGAAAAATAATGACAAATTTCCGCCGACAAAACGTCTTAATTCGTTGCTACGTCGCTCTTTTTGCACATCACGATTTTCGCTCACCTCATTTTCCTCGAAATCATACGTGACAAATCGCCAATCCTTTTGACTTGTCCAATCACGACCGTTGTAGCCATACTGCAAGACGATATTTTCCGTAATATCAACCGTATCACGAAATTCTTCCATTGCAAGTTGCCATTCTTCTTGCGTAAGCTCTTGAATTTCTGAAAACAAATCAAGAGAGTTGCCCAATTCCGTTGACAGTTGAAAAAGTGGAGTGAATAGCTCGCTACGAAGTAAACGTATGACATCTTCATATTGGAAATAAAATTCCTTGAGACGAAAGAGACTTTGGAAAAATTCAACTAATGGGTGGCTTTTCATTGTACTTCGTCTATCCATTGTAAGCGGAATGTTATTCCATTCAAAAATAGGAGCGATTTGCGTATGATAGTCCTCCATATTTCGCACTAGCACTTGAATATCCTTGTAACGATAGCCTTCCTCACTCACCAAGCGATGAATCTCTTTTGCCACACGATGAATTTCCACAAAATGATTTTCACTTTGCCAAATCTGAACAGTCGTTTTGTCAAAATCTGGCAAGGGAAATTTGCCATTGTCTGAAGCATTTCGCCATGCGTTTTCAATCGCCAAAAGTCTTGTGTTTTCAGCCTTTGGTGCGTATTTCTCTATTAAAATTTTGACTTTTTCTTCCTTTGCCAATCTCAAAATTCGCTGAATCGTTTTTTTGCTATCATAAAAAAGCTCCAACGGTTGTAATGTGTCATTTTCTCCCACTTTTTCACTTAACATGGAAATTTTCAATTCACGAGCTTGTTTCATAAACGCTCTGAGCAAACTCAATTCTTCCGATGAAAAACGAGTGTATCCATGAACGACCACCAAAACATTCGATAAATCACGCTCTCTCACACGTTTTGCCAAACGAGAAAGCAAAGATTCTTCGGACAAATTGTACGCTTTTCTTGCATTAGAATACGCATTGTACAGTAACAAAAGCTCTGCAAACTTACGTCTTTGAGCCATTCCTTTGCTTTCATCATGAATGATTTTTTCCAAATCATTCGCCGTCATTGTCCCTTGCTCTAACTCTGCGAAAAAATCCATGAGAGATGCCATAAAGCCTTTTTTGTCAAATTCCCCACGAAAAAGTGTCAGATTCTCCTTGTTTTCAAGTAAAATTTTACGGAAAAGCATACTGCGTCCTTCTTCACTTAGCTCCACTTCTCGTGTTTCCGTATTCATCAAAAACCACGCTAGACGTGTGAAACTAAGCACTTGCAACCTTGTTTTTGCTGTTGCAACACGTTTTTCTTTCTGCTCAAAATTCCCGAGTTTCCTAAGAATACGAAGTTCACTTTCAAACTTCATATAGTTTGGCACCAAAAAATAAACTTCCCCCGCCTCATGTTCTGCTAACCATTCATGACTTATTCTAACAAGCTCATCTTCATGCAAATTCGTACTTGTTCCTAAAATAAATTGCAAACTCAAGTTCTCACCTCATTTTTCTATGTTTCTATATTTCCTTTATTATAACAAAGCTCGCAGTGAAATAAAATTTTCTAAAGCTTTTTACTATCAGCTTACAAAATGAAATTTTTTTGATAAAATAAGTTGAGCATTCGTATAGTGAAATGAATTTCATAGAGAAAGAGATAAAAAACATGAGTAAAAAAGATTTAATCCAAAGTGGAATTTTCATTGTCGTCGTTGGGGTTATCCTGATTTTGTTACGACAATTTGTCTTTACACCTGTAACTGTCCTCGGTCATTCAATGGACCCAACGCTAAGCAATAAAGAGCGTGTCATCGCCTTAAAGCATGAAAAAATTGAACGTTTTGACATTATCACATTCAAAGCACCCGATGATTCTGGAAAAAATTATGTGAAACGTGTGATTGGCTTGCCGGGAGATTCCATTCAATGTATGGATGACGTTCTTTACATCAATGGAAAAATCTACAAAGAACCATATGTAGAAGAATTAAAGAGCAAACTAAGTGACGGTGAACCATTCACACATGATTTTACTTTAGACGGTCTTTTCGGTGAAGTTCATGTACCTGAGGGAAAATATTTTGTCCTAGGTGATAATCGCAGAATTTCAAAAGACTCCAGAATGATTGGCTACATCGACCAGAAAGCCGTCCTCGGTGTCGTCAAATTCGCATTCTGGCCAATCGAACAGTTCGGTCCTATTACCAATCACGTGGAAGAACTGCAAGACGGTGAATAAAGTTAATAAGAGGCACAAAAGCTGTTTTCATTGCTTTTGTGCCTTTTTCTAAACACTATTTTCTCGTTGTCTCGCCAATTCCTCTTTGATTTTCTTTTCAGGAGCAAAACGTTCTTCCCAATTTTCTGGTTTCAAAATTTTGTGCGTAATCGGATCATAATGAGCCTCGCCGTCAGCCCAAATTTTGCCCATATTGGCTTCGTGAACAATTGAAAAGAGTTTGTCTGGGTCAACCCCCATTAAAACGAACGAGCCATAGGTGAAGTAAAGCAAGTCAATTAAAGCATCTGCTTGATCGGTTAAGACATCTTCTGTCGGTTCATTTTTTGCTAATACTTTTTCTTTTGCTTTCTCAACATCACTTTTTAGATTTTCCACCAGTTCCTCAAAAAGCACTTGGTCATTGTTACTTGTTGCATATAAAAATTCAACGATTTCTTCTACTTTAAATCCTGAGCGGAAACTTGCTTGTTGTGGGTCATACGCCTTTGGTTTTTGGAGAACTTCTTTGTCAAATGTTTGGTGAAATTCTCTTACCTTATTAAATTTTTCATCTTTGGATTTTGGCATTTTCTGTGTGAGGTACTTCATTTCACTCGAAATATCCTCTATGCACAATTCTTGCATGACTTCATTGATTTCTTCCTCATCCTCTATCAAACAAAATTGCTGAAAAGCTCGTGCAATACCGTCTCGATCATTTGACGTTGTGACAAAATCGGCAACTTCTTTCAGCTCTTTTACCGCATTCCCCATTGCCACACCGTATGCCACGCCTTGAATCATCTCTATATCGTTCCAACTATCGCCAAATGCCATGGTTTCATCTAAGGAAATGCCGTAATATTCACAAACCGCCTCAATTCCTTTAAACTTGGAACTCCCTCGTGGAATAATGTCAATCGAATACGGGTTGCTACGTGTAATCGTACACGTCGGAAAATATGCCTCTATTCTTGCCTGCTCTTTTTCTGGCGAAACCATTACTACTTGATAAATTGGCTCACGTAAAACGGGGTTTTCTTGATAATTGGCTTTTTTATGCTTTCTAACGACATTTTGATAGCCTGTTTTTAGCGTTCCAGAGAGTTTTCGTGGTAAAAATGGTGAAATCATGCGAACAAAACTCGTGTTCCCTACACGCAAAAGGGAAGAGCCGACAATTTTGTCTGCTGCACCAAACGTAATTTCTCTGCTATGCTCATCTGCAAATTCCGCAAGAGAATGTAGCGTTTTTTTGTCTAGTGGCTTGGATAAAATAACTTCCCCACTTCTCGTGTAGATGTATTGTCCATTGTAACAGGCAGCAAAATCAAGAGCATATTCCTCTAGCAAATGCCCAATCGTACTCGGTCCACGCCCTGTGGCAATCCCGCACAAAATCCCCTTTTCTTTCGCTTTTGCTAAAGCAATCTCAGTCGATTTCTCAAGTCTACTTTGCTTATTCAAAAGCGTTCCGTCAATGTCAAAAAAGACGATTTTAATCATGATTTCACCTCCTCGTAAAATATTTTTATGCTTACTTGCATTTTTTTCATTCGTTCTTTATTATAACAGATATTAGATAAAGATTGGGGAAATTAATCGTGAGAAAAATATTAGCATTACATACAGGTGGTACCATTTCAATGCATGAAGATGAGCTTGGGCAAGTTTTGCCAGGGGAGGAAAATCCAATTGCACGAGCGGAAATTGCTCTGCCTGAAAATGTGGAAATTATAAATGAAGAAATTTTTAATTTGCCTTCACCACATATCACCCCTGCTCATATGCTTCAATTAAAGGAACGGATTTTATATGCCATACAGCATGAAAATGTACAAGGAATTGTCATTACACATGGCACGGATACATTAGAAGAAACGGCTTATTTCTTGGATAGCACCATTCAACTAATGTTTCCAATCGTCTTAACAGGTGCTATGCGAAGTAGCAATGAGCTTGGAAGTGACGGATTGTACAATTTTCTTTCTGCACTCCGTGTGGCAAGCGACAATAAAGCAATTGGCAAGGGTGTACTGGTCGTGATGAATGACGAAATTCACACGGCAAGATATGTCACCAAAACACATACAACCAATGTTGCCACATTTCGCACACCAACACATGGCCCGATTGGCATTGTGACCAAAACGGAAATTGTTTTCTTCCACCAACTGCAATATCAAGAAAAGTACAATATTTCAACAGTTGACGGAAATATCCCGATTATCAAAGCATACGCTGGAATGACTGATGAAATTTTCAATATGCTTGATTTTCATAAAACAAACGGTCTTGTGATTGAGGCACTAGGTGCGGGCAATTTGCCTCCAAAAGTGCTAGAAGGACTCAAGAAAGTTTTGCTCAACGACATTCCTGTCGTTTTGGTTTCTCGTTGTTTCAACGGCATTGCCGAGCCTGTCTACGCTTATACAGGAGGCGGAATGGAATTAGCAAAATTAGGTGTGATGTTTTCAAATGGAATCAATTCACAAAAAGCACGTTTAAAATTATTAATTGGTTTGAATGCGAAGTTGAAAGGTACGGAATTGAGTGATTTTATTCATGATGCGTAGAAAGTAAAAAAAGTACCTCTAAAAATTCCGTTTTAGAGGTGCTTTTAAAATTTTACATAGCAGGGCACCTCTAAAAACTCGCACTTATCCTAAATTGCTAGTTTTCCGGTTTTCTTCGTCAATCTCCTCAACCTTGTCTAGCTACGAAGTGCAGGAGTTTGGCAACTGTTCGCAGTGTCGCTCGAAACTAAAGTTTCGAGTAAATAAACGACACGGCTCACTGTTGCAAACTCCTTAACACACTTCTTCGCTTTTCTATGCCCCACATAGTTTTCGTCGATTTCCTCGAAAATCAAAAAACTAGCTAATTTAGTCTTAAGCGGAGTTTTTAGAGGTCCCCATATAAAAAAGTTCGTTTATCGACAGATTCGATATAAAAAATATCGTAAATGTTGACAAGGTGTGCCTGTTTGCCAAGAAACGCGACCAATTCTTGTTTAGAACTTTGCTCAACTCGTGCGATTAACTCAAGAATTTCATCTGTTACCTCATGAACTTTGAAAATAATTTCTTCGTTTTCATCTTTTGGAATGAGTTCTGTTAAGATTTTCAAAATACCCCTCCGTTGTTTTTATAGTTGCTTTATTGTAGCATTTTTTGAGGGGGTGTGGGAAATTTTCTACAAAATCAAATGTTTCGTAGCAAATTTTTATTGACAGACAATGAAACATTAGATATAATAGAAATGTTGTAAATGCGGAAACTTCCGTTTTTCAACCGCACCGAGTAGGTTTTAAGTGCTAAGCCACCTATGAAGGCGAGTCTAAATCAAATTTTATAAGGAGGTGCCGTAATGAGTGCATACGCAATTATCAAAACTGGCGGAAAACAAATCAAGGTTGAAGTTGGTCAAGAGGTTTACGTTGAAAAATTAAACGTAGAATCTGGCGAAGTTGTTACCTTTGATGAAGTATTGTTCGTAGGTGGAGAAACGACAAAAGTTGGAACACCAACAGTATCTGGAGCAACAGTAACAGGTAAGGTGGAAAAACATGGTAAGCAAAAGAAAGTAGTAACTTTCAAATACAAACCTAAAAAACATTCTCACCGCAAACAAGGTCACCGTCAGCCATATACAAAAGTAATCATCGAAGCAATCAACGCATAAGATGATTCAAGTGTATGTCAAACGCAAATCTGAAAATATCATTTCTTACGAGATTTCAGGACACGCAATGAGTGGCACATATGGTCATGATATTGTTTGTTCCGCTGTTTCTGTTTTAAGCATTACCACAGCGAACAATCTTGAGAGAATGGCGGATATTTCCCCTATCACTGAAATGAGAGAAGGCTACTTATATGTAGAACTTCCAAAAGATTTGACGAGTGAACAAGAGAAAACTGCTCAGATTTTACTAACAGCTTTTGTTGGTGCAATCAAAGAAGTGGCAGATGAATACAGTAAATTTATTCAGTTGAAAGAAAATAAGGAATAACAGGAGGTGTAACCCTATGTTGAAATTAGACTTACAATTATTCGCCCACAAAAAAGGGGGCGGTTCTACATCTAATGGACGTGATTCACAAGCCAAACGTCTTGGAGCTAAGGCTGCTGACGGTCAAACTGTAACAGGTGGCTCAATCCTTTACCGTCAACGTGGAACAAAAATCCATCCGGGCGTAAACGTTGGGATTGGTGGCGATGATACACTTTTTGCAAAAGTAGAAGGTGTCGTTCGTTTTGAACGTAAAGGTCGTGACAAAAAACAGGTTTCTGTTTATCCAGTTGCGAAATAATGTTGAAATTGACTTCTCTTGGAATTATTCTAAGAGAAGTTTTTTTGAGGAAAAAGAGTGGGAAAAAAAGTCTTGGACGCTTTTCCCACTCTAAATTCATTATTTCCATTTTTTACATTCATCAAAAACATTCGCACGTTTGCTTGCTACTTCTAAAACTTTTGTTGGGAAATCGAGGGTTTCTAAAAGTTTTAAAGCGTTTCTCGTTTTGGCGGCTCCTTTTTTCAAAGAATAGTCAAATGTCAACTCGCCATGTTCTGTAAATCGTTCAGAGAAATGAATGTTTTCGACTTTCCCTTGCAAAATTTGTGATAGCTCAATGTCATGCGTTGCGACAAATGCAAGAACGTTTTTCTCGCTTAGCCACTCAAGAATCGAAGAAGAGGCGGAAATGCGTTCAATTGTATTGGTGCCTTTTAAGATTTCGTCAATAAAAGCAAACACAAACTCGCCCGTTTCCACGACATCTAAAATTCGCTTGATAGATTTCGTTTCAGCGATGAAATAACTTTCTCCCTCAAATAAATCATCTTCAATCGCCATGGAAGTCAACACGTGACCGCTTGTGCATGAAAATTCCGTGGCAAAAGCAGTGTGAATAGTTTGTGATAAAATGGTATTGATTGCAACTGCCTTGATATAAGTAGATTTTCCTGAAGCATTCGAGCCAGTAACCAGTGTGCTTTTTTTCCATGCTACTACATTTCCCACGCCGTCAAGTAAAAGCGGGTGGCAAACGTCCTGAGCGTTTACTTTGTATTGCGTTGTTCTATTTGGTACGCAGAAGTAAGGCAATGCGTAGCGGAAATTCAAGATAGCAATTGCAAATTCTAACTCGCCAAGTAGTTCTAAAATTTCAACTGCCTCTTGTTTGTGGCTAGAAAGTTTTTTTAGCACAAAATTATACGACAGAAGTGGTATAAGAAACAAACCGTTAAAATAATCGAAAATCACTTCCAAATCACTGCCACTTTTCACACGGAAAGTAAACGCAAATTTTCTCACAGAAGAAAAGTGGTGATAATTTTTCTCAAGTATTTCTTTTGACGGAAAATCAAGATGTAAAAATTTTTTGCACACAACAAACGTGTTGACGAGGTAACTCATGCAAATAAGTTCTTTTTCAATCTCAATTTTCTTTTTCAAATAGAGAGACATATTGAGTAAAATTGAACCAAGAAAAATGAGAATTGCTGGTGGGGTTTGAAAAATCACTGCCACAGGCAGTAAAACGACTGGCAAAATACCTAAAAATATATAGATTTCCACTCTTGGCAAGAACGATTTTTTGCTGTGTTTTAGATAATATTGCACCAAGTTTGCGTCCTTTTTCCCAATCATTGCAAATAAATACTGCAATTTTTCACGTGTCTCGGGATTTTCCTCCAGATAAGTAATCAGATGTTCTAATCGTTTGAGATTTTCGTTGTCAAAGTCAAATTCCCGCATTTTCCGATACAAATATTCTGAGCCTATGCTTGATTTTGTCGCATTGATTTGTTGAAAAATGTGCATCATATCCAAGTCATACCATGTCAACTCGTCAATTTCGCTGTCAAATTTTCTGTCCTCTTGCCCAATTTGCCAAGCCTCTCGCAAACTTTCTTCATGGTCAAAACGAGTCATTTTCGGAAGTTTTCCCCATTGTTCTTTGATTTCTTTGCGGATTTTTATTTTTCGCCTGATTTCATCAACTGTATTTAGCGTAAAAGCTAACACGATAATAGCTAAAACAAGCCAGATTACTGTCATATTTTTCTCTCCTTTTGTCTAGCTACGTGGGGCAGGAGTTTGGCAACTGTTTGCAATGCCACTTGAAACTTCGTTTCAAGCAAGTGAATGGCATGGCTCACTGTTGCAAACTCCAGACCGCCCCACTTCGCTTTTCTTTGTCTAGCT
>NZ_FUXI01000008.1:0-44649 GCF_900167335.1 Pilibacter termitis | reverse complement strand
GCAACTGTTCGCAATGCCACTTGAAACTTCGTTTCAAGCAAGTGAATGGCATGGCTCACTGTTGCAAACTTCAGACCGCCCCACTTCGCTTTTCTGTGTCTAGCTACGAAGTGCTGAAGTCTGGTCGCTGTTCGCAATGCCACCTGAAGCTCTGCTTCAGGCAAGTAAATGGCAAGGCTCACTGCGACAATCCCCTAACCGCCCTCTCCGCTTTTCTAATTCCCCAATATAAAGAGTGCCATTACTACCAAAATGCTCCCACTTCCAAGTAAAGAGATAAGGCAAATCAGAAAACGGATAGTAAAAACGTGTGTGTTGTCAAGGAAATACATTTTTGAAAATCGTTTTCCTTTATAGGAAAATACAGCCACTAGTGCAAATAAAAACATAACAATTTGAGCAATGAACAGTCCTAGATTTCCCAAAAGTTCTGGCACTTGCCAAAAACTGTAAATGAAAAATGACCCTATTCCTGCAAGGATTGCTAGTAAAACTGCCACTAAATAATCACCTGCAATTCTTTTGTTGTATTCGTAAACGGTAGACAGCCATTTTTCGTCACGTGAACGCAATCTTCGATACGCACGCCAACTTTTTCAGGAATATAAATTCCCGGTTCAATAGAAAAGCACATTCCTTCCTCAATCACCAAATCATTTCCCTCAACGAGCGACGGAAACTCATGAACGGTTGTGCCAATCCCATGCCCTAGGCGGTGATTGAAATATTCTCCGTAACCATAGCCAGTAATGACATCACGAGCCACTTTGTCAATTTCTTCTGCAGTTACCCCTGGTTTTACAAAATCCTGAGCAGCAAGTTGAGCCTCAAGGACAATTTGATAAATTTTTTCATCAAATTCAGTTGGTTGGTGGAAGGAAATTGTTCGAGTCGCATCAGAATTGTATCCATTCCAAACAACGCCAAGGTCAAAGAGTACAAGTTCGTGCTTTTGAATTTTGCTAAGTCCTGGCTCACCGTGCGGACTTGCAGCATTTTTCCCTGTAAGCACCATTGTGTCAAAACTCATTTGGCTAACGCCACGTTTTTTCAATTCATATTCGATTTCAGCGATGACTTCTTGCTCGCTTGCCCCCTCGTGAACGGCTTTAAAACCAGTTTCAAAAGCAACATCAGCCCACGTGCCAGCCTCATATAATTTCTTAATTTCGTCTTCCGTTTTGATAAGTTGCAAACGTTGAACGAGTGGTGTCAAATCTTTTGAAAACTCCATGTTTGGGAAAGCAGAACGCATTTCTTCCATACGTTCCACAACTAAATGTCCTTTTTCTACGGCAAAATTTTTCGCAGAAACAGGCAAACGTTTCTTCAAAATCTCAGCAATTTTCTCCCAAGGATTTTCGCTATCGAGATAGCCAAATACATCTCCGCTCCAAGAAGAATTTTGTGCATCCTCTACTTCAAGAGCAGGAGTGAAAAGAAACGCCTCCGCCTCAAGTGGAATAAATAACGCAAGCACACGCTCATGTGGGTCGCTCGCATATCCTGTAAAATAAGCGATATGTGTCGTGTCAGACAAATACGCACAATCTACTTGTTGAGTTTCCATCCATTTTTTTAGTTCAACTAATTTTGTTTTATTCATTCTTTTTTCCTCGTTTTCGTGAATTTCATTGATTTCGTACTTTGCTACAATTCTACACTTTTCCTAGGAAAAAGTCTAAGAGTGGAAGTAGAATTTTTTCGGTAAATTGTGTTTTTTTATAAAAATACGAGCATATTTTTTAAGTAAATGATAAGATAAAGTTAAGTAAGGGAGTCATTTTCAGAAAACAAAGCATTTCTCTTGAAAAGAAATTGAAAACTTGTTATCATATCAATGTTGAAAACGCTCTTTCAAAATGAAAGTATGAGAGACTGAAAAAAACGTTCGCAGTCACCATCATATAAGCAAAAGTGTATGGTGTGTCAAGGAGTTTGTCACTGAGTGAAACTTCGGCACTGTATAGCTAGAAAAAGGAGAAAAAAATGGACAAACAAACAATTACAATTTACGACGTGGCACGTGAGGCAAACGTGTCAATGGCAACTGTTTCACGTGTTGTCAATGGCAATCAAAATGTAAAGCCAGTTACACGAAAAAAAGTATTGGAAGTAATCGAACGCTTAGATTATCGCCCAAATGCCGTGGCACGAGGACTTGCCTCTAAGAAAACAACAACGGTTGGGGTAATTATACCCGACATTTCAAATGTTTACTTCTCAAGCCTTGCTCGTGGGATTGATGACGTGGCAACCATGTATAAATACAACATCATCTTGGCAAATTCAGACGGCGATGATGTGAAAGAAATCAATGTATTAAACACACTATTTGCGAAACAAGTTGACGGCGTTATTTTTATGGGGCATAGAATTACCGATCGAATCCGTGCGGAATTTTCACGTAGCAGAACACCGATTGTACTAGCTGGCTCTATTGATCCAGACGAACAAGTTGGGTCTGTAAATATCGACTACAAACAAGCAACAAAAGATGCAATCAATCTTTTAGCAAAAAATGGCAATAAAAAAATCGCCTTTTTAACAGGAGCATTGCTTGACCCAATCAACGGTCAAGCACGTTTGCAAGGGTACCGTGAAGCACTTGAAGAAAATGGGATTGAGTACAACGAAGGACTTGTGTTTGAGTCGCATTATAGCTTTGAAGAAGGGTTGAAAATTACAGAACGTGTGAAAACAAGTGGAGCAACCGCAGCATTTGTGGTTAATGATGATTTAGCGGTAGGTTTACTTGACGGTTTACTTGATTTAGGTGTCAAAGTGCCGAGCGAATTTGAAATCGTAACGAGCAACAATTCACAAATTACGAATATGGTTCGCCCACGTTTAACTTCTGTTTCTCAACCATTATACGATTTAGGGGCAGTTGCTATGCGTTTGCTTACGAAAATGATGAACCACGAAGAAATCGAAGAAAAAAACATCATCTTACCATTCGGGATTGATGAGAAAGATTCAACGAAATAAAAATGAAAGCCTCATGCACAAGTGTGAGGTTTTTTTGTGACAAATCGCTTACAAATATGTTGTCTATATGATTTTTTTTATAAAATTCAGCCTGAAAATTGAAATTTCCCTCCATAAGTGGTATTTTTAAAGAGTGTGTAGATATGGGCAACCATATACTGATAGAGAAGAAAATGGTGAATGAACTTGAAAAAGATTTCTGATTATGAGAATAAAAAGGTATTGGTGCTAGGTTTAGCACGAAGTGGGGTAAGTGCAGCACGTCTTTTGGACAAACTTGGTGCAATTGTTACAGTCAATGATTTTAAAAATTTCGATGAAAATCCTGAGGCACAACTTCTTTTAGATGAAGGGATTCGTGTGATTACAGGAGGACATCCTGTGGAACTTTTAGATGAAGATTTTGAGCTTATCGTGAAAAATCCCGGGATTTTGTATTCTAATCCAATGCTTGTAGCAGCTGTAAATAAACAAATTCCAATTATTACCGAAGTGGAGCTTGCTTATCAAATTAGTGAGGCGGATATTATCGGTATTACGGGAACAAATGGCAAGACGACCACGACAACAATGATTGCTGAAATGTTAAATTACACTCGTGAAAATAATGGAAAAGCCTATCTTGCAGGAAATATCGGATTTCCAGCAAGTAGCGTTGCTCAAGAGGCAACAAGCGAAGATGAGCTTGTAACGGAACTTTCGAGTTTTCAGCTTTTAGGCATTCGCACTTTCCGTCCAAAAATTGCGGTGATTACCAATATCTATTCCGCACATTTGGACTACCATGGCTCACGTGAGGAATATGTGAAGGCAAAATGGCGTATTCAGGAAAATATGACGAGCGAAGATATTTTAATTCTTAACGGAAACCAAGCGGAACTACGTGAATTAGCACAAAACACGAAAGCTCATGTAGTCACCTTTTCCACGGAAGAAAAAACAAATGGTGCTTACCTTTTGGAGAATACGATTTTTTATGGCGAAGAGATGATTCTTTCCATTGATGAAATGGCGATTGTGGGAATGCACAATGTGGAAAATGCGTTGGCAGCAGTGACCGCAGCGAAATTGCGTGGCGTAGAGAATGAGGCGATTTGCGAAGTGTTGAGGAATTTCCACGGTGTTGAACATCGGACACAATTTGTCGGAAGTATCAACGAGCGAAAATTTTATAACGACTCAAAAGCGACCAATATTTTGGCAACGAAAATGGCATTGTCTGGTTTTGAAAACGATCGTGTGATTTTATTAGCAGGTGGTTTGGATCGTGGCAATGATTTTGATGAATTGCTCCCTGCTATTTACGGACTAAAGGGCATGGTGACGTTTGGCGAAACAGCTGAAAAACTCATGCTGACTGCTGAAGAGGCGAACGTTGGTGAAGTGTTGATGACGGAAAACGCAGAAGTTGCGGTGCGTTTGGCATATGAAATGAGTAGTGCGGGAGATGTTATTTTACTTTCGCCAGCAAATGCCTCGTGGGATCAGTATCCAAATTTTGAAGTTCGTGGGGAAAAATTTGTGCAAGCGGTGAAACAGTTGGCTGAGGAAGTAGGTGCAGAGTAATGCGTGTTGTCGTAACAGGTGGTGGAACAGGCGGACATATCTACCCAGCTCTTGCGTTCGTCCGTTATTTAAAGGAAATTCAGCCAGATACTCAAGTGCTTTATATTGGAAGTAAAAGAGGTCTTGAGGGTAAAATAGTGCCACAGGCAAATATTCCATTTGAGGCAATTGAAATACAAGGTTTTAAACGTTCACTTTCGCTGGAGAATTTGAAAACAGTCAAATTGTTTTTACAATCTATTCGCAAGGCGAAACGATTACTCCGTGACTTTCAGCCGGATGTGGTGATTGGTACAGGCGGATATGTTTCTGGAAGTGTCGTTTATGCGGCAGCAAAGATGAACATTCCGACACTCGTTCACGAGCAAAATAGTGTGCCGGGTGTCACGAATAAATTTTTATCACGATATGCCAATGTGGTGGCAACGAGTTTTCACGGGGTGGAAAAATATTTCCCAAAAGCAAAAGTCGTCTATACAGGCAATCCACGAGCTCAAGAAGTAGCGGAAATCGAGCAAAGCGATATTTTATCAAATTATGGTTTGAAGTTGCACACTCCGACAGCTGTGGTATTTGGCGGTAGTCAAGGAGCGTTGAAAATTAATCAGGCAATGCTTGAGGCACTTCCATTGTTCAAGGAGAAAGACTATCAAGTATTGTATGCTTCAGGTGTGCGTTACTTTGAAAAATACGAGAAAGAATTTATCAAGGCACAAAAAGAAATGGAGAATGTTCGTGTTTTTCCATATATTAATGAAATGCCAGAAGTATTAGCAAGTGCAACATTATTGGTTGGAAGAAGTGGTGCCACGAGTTTGGCGGAAATGACGGCGTTAGGTTTGCCTGCTATTTTAATTCCAAGCCCGTATGTTACCAATGACCACCAAACGAAAAACGCTCAAACCCTTGTAGAAGTTGGAGCGGCAGAATTGGTTGCAGATGTTGATTTGACAGGCGAGTTGTTGGTGAAAAAAATGGATGAGATTTTACTCAACCGTAAGCACTTGAGCGAAATGAGTGCGGCATCTCTAAAAGAAGGCGTGCCAGATGCGAGCGTTCGCTTGTTGCATTTGGTTGAAGAAATCACAAGAGGAAAATAAATGAATAAAGACACAGAAGAAAAATTGACCCCTTGGGAGAAAAATAATCGAGCCTACTTGGCACAGCAAGAAGCGGAAACTCAGGCGAGCGAAGAGGTGCAAACAAGTGTGGACGCAGACGGCGACCCTGTTTTCCAAAATCATCGTCCGAGACAGGAAGATGAGGAGGAATATTTGGAAACTGAGCTAGAAGAGGCAGAAGAAGAATTTCCAGAGGTTGAATATAAAAGTTTTTCAACGGAATTACCAAAGTTGAAAAAGCAGCGAAATAAATTATTAATGCGTCGCCTTGCGGTGATTAGTGGGATTGCTTTAACAGCGATTTTGATATTGGTTTACTGGGTTTCTCCGCTAAGCAAATTAGAGGCAATCAAAATTGTCGGAGGAGAACATCTCAAAAAAGAAACCATTCTCAAGACAAGTGGATTGAAGTTGGGCGATACACTTTGGGAGCAATATTTTTCCCGTAAGACAAATGAAAAAAATATCATAACCAAAAATGAGCGGGTGAAAAGTGTGGATATTACCTTGAACGGGATCAATACTTTTCAAATTCAAATCAAAGAATTTCCGATTGTCGCCTATGAGCTAGAGGAGACGAAATATCTTCCTATTTTGGAAAGTGGCGTTTGTCTGACGAATGAAGAAGAAAAAAATCCGAACAAGAGTTTCCCGATTCTTGAAAAATTCACCAAGCATGAAAAGCAAATGATGAATTTGATTCAAGAATATGAAAAACTTGAAGAAGGAATGAAAAGTGCGATTACAAGATTTACGCTCACACCTAGTAAGAGCAATCCAGATTTGGTGACAATTGCGATGAACGACGGAAATTTTGTCAAAATTTCTATCGAAGATATACCAAGCAAACTTCCACTTTATCCACAAGTAAGCAAGGAAATGAAAGAAAAAGGAATTGTTGACATGGAAGTGGGTGTTTACAGCTATCCATTTTCACTAGAAAAAGAAGAACAGGAGAAAAAAGAGAAAGAAAAAACTTCTGAAACTTCTACAACAACGACTTCTTCTTCAGAGTAAAGAGTAGAAAAAACTAAATTTCCTTTAGATTTTCGTTTGAAAATGGTAGAAGGTTAAAGTTTTTTTGAAAAAGTTGTGAACGAATCAAAAAAATCGTTTATGAAATTCATGATTTGTGTTAGACTAAAATGAGTTGAAATATTTTATAAGCGAAATGAATGAAATAATAGAAAAAATATTAGGAGGGACTTCCTTTCATGGACAAAACAAAGACGAAAACAGGTCTTTACGCCGCCCTTGATATCGGAACGACATCAATAAAAGTCGTAGTAGCCGAGTATGTTGACGGTCAGATGAACGTTATTGGAGTAGGTAACGCAAAATCCGAAGGACTGAAAAAAGGATTTATCATTAATATTGACAAAGCAGTAGAATCAATCAAACGTGCCGTTTCGCAAGCAGAGGAGAAAGCAGGGATTCAAATTCGCAACGTGAATGTTGGGATTCCTGCCAATCAGCTTGACGTAGAAGTATGTCAAGGAATGATTGCGATTCATGCACAGGCAAAAGAAATCACAGATGAAGATGTGCATAATGTAGCAAGTGCTGCACTTGTGCGTGCAATCTTGCCAGAACGTCAAATTATTAGTGTCGTTCCGCAAAATTTTGTAGTGGACGGCTTTGATTCGATTCAAGACCCACGTGGTATGATCGGAGTGAGACTTGAAATGACAGGTCTTCTCTACACAGGACCAAAAACAATTATTCACAATATCCAATCAGCCGTTGAAAAAGCGGGACTTGTGATTGATGATTTTGTTGTTTTACCACTTGCACTTGGGGAAAACATTTTAGGTGAAGGGCAAAGTTCATTTGGAACAGTTGTCGTTGACCTTGGTGGAGGACAAACAACTACTTCTGTCTTTAGTAACGGAGAATTGCACTTGACATTTGTTGACCCTGAAGGTGGAGAAAATGTGACAGGTGACATTTCAAATTACTTGAAAACATCACAAAAAAATGCAGAGGCATTGAAAATTAACTACGGACTTGCAGATTCTACGAGAGCCAGCGAATATGAAAAATTCCCAGTAGACGTGATTGGACAAGCAGAGCCAGTAGAAGTTGACGAGCATTACCTTTCTCAAATCATCGAGGCAAGATACGCTCAAATTTTCCAAAACTCACGTGAATTTTTAGCCAATCATGATGCTCTTGATTTACAAGGTGGGATTGTGTTAACAGGCGGAGCATCAAGTGTTCCAAGTGTGAAAGATTTAGCAAGCGAAGTTTATGGAAACAATGTCCCAGTTGAGCAATATGTACCAAATCAAATGGGGTTGAGAAATCCAGTATTCTCAAATGTAATTGCTATTGCAGAATATGCAGCTGGACTTGATGAAATTTATGGCATTGCAAAAGGTGCAATTTATGGCGGAGAATATATGCCAAGCCGTATGCCAGAAGTGCCACAGCAATCGAGCGGGTTCTTTGGTGGTAAAACACAAGAGCTTCCGCCAATGCAACAAGTAGAAATGCAAAAACCAGATTATGAAGATGATTACTACTACGATGACGAGCCAAAAGCAAAAGGCAAAGGCAAGGGAATACTTGGCAAAGCACGTGGTCTAATCAATGAAATGTTCGATTAATTAGAGGAGGATACAAAGATATGACAACAAAGATGTCATTTGACACAAATTTTAAATCTGGTGCTGTGATTAAAGTAATCGGCGTCGGTGGCGGTGGTGGCAATGCAATCAACCGCATGATTGAAGAAGGCGTGCAAGGTGTGGAATTTATCGCTGCAAATACAGATGTTCAAGCACTTGAGGCAAGCCAAGCAGAAACGATTATTCAACTTGGACCTAAATTAACAGGTGGACTAGGTGCAGGTGCAAAACCAGAGATTGGAAAAAAAGCAGCTGAAGAAAGTGAACCAGAAATTACCGAGGCACTAAAAGGTGCAGATATGGTATTCGTTACCGCAGGTATGGGTGGCGGAACGGGTACTGGTGCGGCACCTGTTGTAGCAGGAATTTCTCGGAGCATGGGAGCATTGACCGTAGGTGTCGTGACTCGTCCATTCTCATTTGAAGGACCACAGCGTGGACTTTCTGCCAGCGAAGGAATTAGCGAATTAAAAGAAAATGTAGATACATTGCTCATTATTTCTAACAACAACTTATTGCAAATCGTTGACAAACGTACGCCGATGATTGAGGCATTACACGAGGCGGATAACGTCTTACGTCAAGGTGTACAAGGAATTACTGACTTGATTACTCGTCCGGGATTGATCAACCTTGACTTTGCGGATGTGAAAACAATCATGGAAAACCAAGGTGATGCTCTTATGGGTATCGGTACAGCAAGCGGTGAAGATCGTGTAATCGAGGCAACTCGTCGTGCAATTGCCTCCCCTCTTCTTGAAACACAAATTGAGGGAGCAAGCAATGTGCTATTAAACGTAACAGGTGGATACGACATGGGTCTTACAGAGGCACAAGATGCCTCAGAGATTGTTATGGCAGCAGCTGGAACAGATGTCAACATTATTCTTGGTACAAACTTTGATGAAAACATGGGAGACGAAATTCGTGTGACAGTCGTTGCAACAGGTTTGAGCAGCACTCAACAAGGGAAAAAATCGAACCGTGGTGGAAACCGTACTTCTGCACAATCTCGCACGACACAAACAAGTGTGAAACGTGATTTAATTCAACAACAAACACGTACGTTTGAGCCAGTAGAAGAAGCAACCCCTCAACCTGAAGAAAATGACGCATTTGGTAAATGGGATATTCGCCGTGAACCAAGCGTTCGTCAGCCGATTGAGGAGTCAACTCTAACTGCACCTGACAACGCACATTTGGATCGTTTCCAAAGAGTTGATACGTCAAAAGCGTTGGAAGACGAGCCACAAACGCCACCGTTCTTCCGCCGTTCAAAACGATAAGATGTTAGAGAAAAATATTCAACAAATTCAAGAGCAGGTAAAAAATGCTCTTGAAAAAGCTGGAAGAGAAGCAAATGAAGCAGTGATTGTTTGCGTAAGCAAATATGTGGATACAAAAACGGTCAAGGAATTAGTCGCAAGAGGCGTTCGACATTTTGGTGAAAATCGACTGCCAAGTTTTCTTGAAAAACATTCTGCGATAGAAGAAAAAGTAGTTTGGCACTTTATTGGCAATTTGCAAACGAAAAAAGTTCGGAAAGTAATCAACGAAATTGATTATTTTCACGCACTTGATAGTTTGAAATTGGCAAGCGAGATAGACAAACGTCGCACAAGTCCGTTAAAATGTTTTGTAGAAGTCAACATTACTGGTGAAGAAAGTAAACATGGACTTTTGCCAGAAGATGTGCTACCCTTTTTAAAGGAAATTAGCGACTTCAAAAATATTCTCGTGGTAGGACTTATGACAATGGCAGAAAAAAATGCCAACGAAGAAGAACTACACACCACATTTCGCAAACTTTATGAGCTTACACAGCAACTAAAAAAAGAAAATATTCCCAATGCCCCACTAAATGAAATGAGTGCGGGAATGAGTCAGGACTTTTCTATTGCCCTTGAAGAAGGCTCTACTTTTGTACGAATAGGTTCTGCTTTTTTCAAAGAACATGAGGAGGATTTCGATGGGCTTACTAGATAAAATAAATTTTTCAAGTTTTTTCGGCTTGAATGATGATGATTATGACGACTACGAGGATGGTGTCTCTACACAAGAGGCTCCTGCTATGCAAAAGCAAGCACCCGTACAGCAACAACCACAACAGCAATCACCATCCTCACAAACTCAAATGCGTGCAATGAGAAGCAACCCCGCACCAACGAGTAGTCAAATGCAACAAAGAGCACCACAAACAAGAACAAATTATTCACAACCAAGAGCATATGTAGCACCAACTGCCTCTTCGCCAACGGTAAACAATACTTACGCACGTGTGGAACGTCCGAAACAGGAACGACCAAGACCTACACAAACTCGCAAAGAGGAAAAAGTGGTGAGCATGAATCAAGGAATGCAAAAATCGCAAAAACGTCCACCGTCCTCACAAAAAATTGCCATTAAAGAGCCACGAGTGTACTCTGAGGCAATGGATATTGGTCGCTTATTGCTTGCAGGCGAAGCAGTATTGATTAACTTTCACCTAATGGAAGAATCTGCTGCACGTCGTGTGATTGATTTCTTGACAGGAATTGTCTTTGCAAGTGACGGAGACATTCAGCGTGTGGGAAATGAAATTTTCCTTTGCACACCGTCAAACTTAATTATTGACGGAGATACAGCACGCAGTCTATTACATCAGCACAATTTTGATTTTTAATGAAAGATAGGTGAATAAATGTTCTTACTCGTTTATCAAATAGGAGACAAGTTTTTTCAAATTTATTCGCTTGTCTGCTTGGTTTACTGTCTGCTAAGTTGGATGCCAAATGCCTACAACACGACATTTGGACGACTTATCATCAAACTGGCAGAGCCGTATATGTCAAAATTTAGCAAATTACCTCTACAATTTTTTGGCATTGATTTTTCTCCGTGGATTGCAATTTTCGTCTTGCAACTTGCACGCCAAGGATTTGAAATTGTAATAATGAATTTGTTATATATGATGTACTAACAGAAAAACTTTAGATTAAAGGAGCGAGGAATCATGAATGAAAATGTTTATCAACATTTCAGGAGGGAGGAACGCTCTTTTATTGACATGGTAAGTGAAAAAATGGAGCGAGCGGAAACCTACTATGCTCCAGAACTTACCGAATTTCTTGATCCAAGAGAGTGTTATATCCTAGAAGTGCTTGTCAGGAAAAATGGGGATTTAAATTATCAATTTTTTGGTGGCTACGAAACAGCTGAACGAAAACGAGCGATGATTTATCCTGCTTACTATTCTCCGAGACAAGAGGATTTTGAAATTTCGATTTTTGAGATTCACTATCCGATAAAATTTGCTACACTTTCACATAGTAAGATTTTAGGCACACTTCTTTCTATTGGTGTAAAACGTGAATACTTTGGAGATATTATAACAGACGGAGAACGTTGGCAAATTTTTCTTGCAAATGAAACAAAACATTATGTAGCAACGCAAATTGAACAAATCGGTAAAATTTCTGTTCGACTAACGGAGCAGGATTACACCCAACTTCTTCTTCCTAAGGAAGACTGGGAAGAAGAGATGACGACACTTAGTAGCTTACGTTTGGATAATTTTATTTCAAACGTGTATAATATTTCTAGGACACGTGCAAAGCAGTTGGTTGATTCAGGGAAGGTGAAACTCAACTGGAGCGAAGAGTCTCGAAGTGATACACAAATTGAGCTTATGGACGTGATAAGTGTACGTGGTCATGGTAGAATACAATTAAGAGGAATTGAGGGAAAGACGAAAAAAGAAAAAATTCGTGTGACGCTCGGAGTATTAAGAAAATAAGAGAGGATTGTGGAATATGACATTAACATCACTAGACATTCAAAACAAAACATTTCAAAAGAAAAAATTCGGAGGATTTGACCCTGATGAAGTAGATGACTTCTTGGATCAAATTGTTCATGATTATGAAGATGTAATACAAAAAAATCGTGAATTAGAGAAAGATTTAAAACACTCTCGTGAAAAATTGGGCTATTTTGATGAATTGAAAGATTCATTGAACGAGTCAATTATCGTTGCCCAAGATACAGCCAATAAAGTGAAATCAAATGCGTCAAACGAGGCAGAAGTCATTGTGAAATCAGCTAACCAGCACGCAGAAGAAACCATTACTGCCGCTCAAGCAAAAGCAGATAGAATTTTGGCTGACGCTAGAAGTAAGGCGACAGAAATGATTACAGAATCAGCAAATAATGCCAAGCAATTAGCACGTGAAACAGAAGATTTGAAGAAAAAAACACGTGGTTTCCACCAACGCTTGAGCTTAATGTTAGAAAGTCAACTTCAAACAGTCAAATCAAACGAATGGGACGACTTGCTCAAACCATTCTCAAGTTATGTTGACGAGCATACAGTTTTAAAAGAAGTCTTGAAAGAAAATGACACGCAAGAAACTGTTGAAAAAGAACTAGAGAGCATAGTAGAGCCAGAAATACAAGCAGAACCATTAGACCCAATTGCCAAAGCACAAGCAATTTTTGATGCGGCACCAAAATTGGAAGATGAAATCACTTCAGACGCACTTTCTACTGAAGGGTAAAAATACATTCATTAGTATAGACCAAAAAAGCCTTATGATATATTTCAAGCGAGCGAAAGACAGTGCAAGTTTCGCATTCCCTACCATAAGGAAAAATCAGCTATACTCATAATGAACGGTTGATGTCGATATTCATCTTAGAGGCATATTGTTTTTATGCAAAGCTAAGGTGGCACCACGAAAAAAATTCGTCCCTAGTCCTATGACTAGGGTTTTTGTTTATATTAGAAAAAAATAAAAGCGTAGAGGGGCGTTCAGGAGTTTGCGACAGCGAACCACGTCGTTTATTTACTCGAAACGTCAGTTTCGAGCGACGTTGAGAGCAGGCGCCCAACTCCTGCCCCTCATAGCTAGACAAATAAAAGCGTAATGGTGCGTTCTGAAGTCTGCAACAGTGAGCCACAGCATTTACTTGCTGGAAACGTAAGTTTCCAGTGCTGTTGCGAACAGTTGCCAGACTTCAGCACCATGTAGCTAGAAAAATAAAAGCGTAGAGGGGCGTTCAGGAGTTTGCGACAGCGAACTATGTCGTTCATTCACTTGAAGCGTTAGCTTCAAGCGACATTGCGAGCAGTCGCCCAACTCCTGCCCCTCGTAGCTAGAAAAAGGAGAACAAATCATGAAAATGAAAGAAACACTCAATCTAGGAAAAACAGCTTTTCCAATGCGTGCAAATTTACCAAATAGAGAAGTTGCATGGCAAGAGGAATGGGAAACGTCAGAAGTTTACGCGAAACGTCAACAATTAAACGAAGGGAAACCAACATTTATCCTGCATGACGGCCCTCCATACGCAAATGGGAATATTCATTTAGGTCATTCGTTGAACAAAATCTCAAAAGACATTATTGTTCGTAGCAAATCTATGTCAGGTTTCCGCACTCCTTACGTGCCGGGGTGGGATACACACGGTTTGCCAATTGAACAAGTGTTGACCAACAAAAAAATTAACCGCAAAGAAATGGAGCTTTCAGCGTATCTGGAAGAATGTAGAAAATACGCTCTTTCACAAGTTGACACACAACGTGCAGATTTTAAACGTCTAGGTGTGACAGGTGATTGGGAAAATCCATACATCACCCTCAACCCAGAATATGAGGCGGCTCAAATTCGTGTGTTTGGGAAAATGGCTGAAAATGGCTATATTTATAAAGGATTGAAACCAATTTATTGGTCGCCGTCATCTGAAAGTTCGCTTGCCGAGGCAGAGATCGAGTACAAGGACGTGAAAAGCCCAAGTATCTACGTTGCTTTCAAAGTGGTAGACGGAAAAGGCATTTTGTCTGATGATGTTGAAATGGTCATCTGGACGACAACACCGTGGACATTGCCTGCAAATCTTGGTATTTCAGTAAATCCTGATTTTGACTATGCCGTAGTTAAAGTAGACAACCGCAAATTCGTCATTGCACAAGTTATGCTAGAAAAAGTAGCAAACGAGATTGGCTGGACGGAATTTGAAATTGTTCAAACACTCAAAGGTCTTGACATGGAATACATGACAGCTCAACATCCGTTTTACGACCGTACAAGTCTTGTAATGGTGGGAGATCACGTGACAGACGAGGCAGGTACTGGACTTGTGCATACAGCACCGGGGCATGGTGAGGACGACTATCATGTAGGGAAAAAATATGGCTTAGCTATTCTTTCTCCTGTTGATTCACGTGGAGTTTACACCGATGAAGCACCATTGTTTACAGGAATGTTTTATGACAAAGCAAATCCAATGATTACAGAAATGCTAGAGAAGTCTGGAGCGTTGCTCAAGCTAGATTTCTTCACGCATAGCTATCCACACGATTGGCGGACGAAAAAACCTGTTATTTTTAGAGCGACACCGCAGTGGTTTGCCTCTATTGACAAATTCCGTCAAAATATTTTAGACGAAGTGGAAAAAGTGGACTGGATTATCCCTTGGGGGAAAACTCGCCTCTACAACATGGTACGTGACCGTGGTGATTGGGTGATTTCTCGTCAACGTGCGTGGGGTGTGCCACTTCCGATTTTTTACGCTGAAAATGGGGAAGAAATTATCACCCCAGAAACAATTGCTCACGTTGCACAACTGTTTAGCGAGCATGGTTCGATTATTTGGTGGAATCGTGAAGCGAAAGATTTATTGCCAGAAGGCTTTACTCACGCAGGTAGCCCAAATGGAATTTTTACCAAAGAAAAAGACATCATGGACGTTTGGTTTGACTCTGGAAGTAGTCATGAGGCAGTGTTACGTCAGCGTGAAGAATTAAGTTTCCCAGCTGATTTGTACCTTGAGGGAAGTGACCAATACCGTGGTTGGTTCAACTCAAGTATCACAACAAGTGTCGCAATTAACGGTGTGGCACCATACAAGGCAGTTCTTTCACAAGGATTTGTCCTTGACGGTGAAGGTCGCAAAATGAGTAAATCACTAGGCAACGTCATTTTGCCAGAAAAAGTGGTCAAACAATTTGGAGCAGACATTTTACGTCTTTGGGTGGCAAGTGTGGATAGCGAGGCAGATGTGCGTGTATCTATGGATATTTTGACACAAGTTGCTGAAGTTTACCGCAAAATCCGCAATACAATGCGTTTCTTGATTGCCAACACAAGTGACTTCACACCAAACACGAATGCCGTTCCTTTTGAAGAATTGCGTTCAGTTGACAAATACATGATGATTCGCTTAAACGAAGTTATTCGCTCCGTTCGTGAAAAAGGGTATGACAAATACAACTTTATTCACATTTACAAAACAATTGTCAACTTCCTCACCGTTGACTTGTCACAATTCTACTTGGATTTCGCAAAAGATGTGGTTTACATCGAGGCGGAAAACGCACATTCTCGCCGTGCAATGCAGACAGTCATGTACGAAACGTTGGTTGCCTTGACAAAATTACTTGCACCAATTTTGCCACACACCGCAGAGGAAATCTGGAAAGAGACGAAAGAAGAGGAAGAATTTGTTCAGCTTTCTGAATTTCCAACAGCTCGCTCGTTTGCAGATGAACAAGCAATTTTGGAACAATGGAATGCTTTCCTTGATTTTCGTGATGATGTCCTAAAAGGGCTAGAAAACGCACGAAACGAAAAAGTTATCGGGAAATCTCTTGAGGCGAAAGTGACAGTTTTTGCCACAGAAGCTCAAAAAGTCTTGCTTGAAAGTCTCAATGCTGATATTGCTCAATTATTGATTGTCTCAGAGTTTGAATTGTCAACAGATGCAAACAATGATACTCAAACATTTGGCGATACAAAACTAAGCGTTACACACGCAACAGGTGAAGTTTGTGTTCGCTGTCGTGCAACAAGTACAACAGTAGGAGACGACGAAAATCCGCATTTGAAAGACGTTTGCCATAAATGTGCAGAGATTTTAAAAGAAAACTTTGCAGAAGAAGTAATGTCTGGCTTTGAAGAATAATAGTTAAGAGTACCTAAAAAGCTCGCATGATGATTTCATGCGAGTTTTTTAGCTATGCAAATGGTCGATTCTTTTTCATACAATACTTACTCCGATAAGCACTCGGGGTCAATCCAGTTTCCTGCTTAAACACTTTACAAAAGCGAGCATTATCCACAAATCCCAAGTATTCGCTAATTTTCGTTACAGGATAATCCGTCGTCACAAGCAAATGATTTGCTTGCTGCACTTTTATCCTTTGATAATACGGCACAAAAGTCGAATTTCGATACTTCTTGATTACTCTGCTAATTTCTTTCTTTTTCCGTTTAAAAATTTGCTCAAGATCGTCCAAGTTAAAATAATATTTCGCTTCATTTTTTAGTTGTAAATCAATCAAATTCATCAATTCATCATCTGAAATATGATTTGTTACACTTTGATTGAGATTTTTTATCTCGTCTTCCGTGATTCTCTCGCCAATCGCCTCTGCAAATAATTCTAGTATCGGCATAATGTTGTCTATATGCTCTTGATCAACGATTGGCACTTTTTCATATAATTTTTCAAATTCCTTATCAGGAAAACCTCCCGCTTTTTTTGTAAGATACGGCAATTCACTCTCATATTCTTTTGACACACGTCGTTGCCCTGCAAATAAAATAGCAATCAAATGGTCATTTTGGTCCAAAATTGGAATAGCCACACTCACCATACCAAACGGACAAAGATAGCGAATCGGCGTGCGGTTAAAATGAAAATGGGTAATCGCAAGCAGTCGATTCCACTGACAGCCCAACCCAATATGGAGTTGCGACTGCATTTTCGTACAAAATTCTGTTGAAATTTCACCGGGCAACAAAATACTTCCGTCATTTAAAATAATAGAAATTGTCACCCCAGTGAGTTTTGATAATTCTTTTTCCCATTTTTCTAATAGTACAATTTTTTTATTCATCTCTTCTTTTTCTCCCAACTTAAAGTTAAATTGATTATATATATAAAATCAACAATTAATAATATAAATGAATAAACATTGATTATCAAGAGAAAAATTTGTTTTTATAATTTTTTTAACATCAAAATCAGAAAAAGACAATGGTTTCGGTAAAAAATGACAACTGAAAAACAAAAAAAACAACGGTACGACAAAAAATAGGCAATGTTTTTTCATGCATTTTGAATTATACTTATCACAAGTTAAGAAACACCTGTTCTTAGCGAAGTTATGGGGTTTAAAAGGGTTTCAATATCAAGGGTTATTAGGAAGAGGAGAAGCTAAAAATTTAGCTCATAGCTAAACCTTGAGTTTAAGCGTAAATTCAAGGTTTAGGTATGTACAAGTTAGGAGGACGTAAAAAGAGATGAAGAAAGTATTTTTGGGGCTACTAGTCCTTCCATTAATTCAAGCAACCGTTGTAAGTGCAAATACAGACGAAACAACGAATGAAGTAAATGTTAGCTTTGCAATTGATAGGACACCCACTAAGCCTGTAAATCCAGAAAATCCATCTCAGCCATTTGAGGACAATGGAAAAAAAGTCGAATTTTCTCCAGAAAGCGACAGAGGAAAAGCTGATAAAGACAAACCAATACTAATCGGCACAGGCAACAAAGGCCCTTTTGCTTTGGATCATGTCATCACAGAATTTGACTTTGGTGATGTTACAGAAAAGGACGGAATTGATACTTATACTGTAATCGGAAATCCAGCATTTTACGAGCAAGAGAAAATGTTCGTGCAATTGACTGACAATCGTAGCAGTCGTGATACAGGCTGGAAATTGCAAGCACAGTTTATAGACAAACTCGTCAGTACAGATGAGGAAAAACATCAATTAGTAGGTGTAAAACTTCTTTTGCCAAAAGGAATTGCAAGAAATTCCTTAACAGACAATCCAGCACAAGAAGATACAAAGAATATCGCAACATTTGCTCAAGGAATTAATGACGAAGCACCTACAACAATTGCTGAAACGATCGCAAGTGATCGCTTGCGAGGTAAAGGAGTCAGCACAATTACTTGGGCAACAAAAGATATTTCATTACAAGTGCCAGCTCAATTAGCCAAGGAAAAAAATTATTCCTTTGCGATTCGCTGGACATTGGTCACACAGCCCGACAAGTAGAGGGCGGAAAATTTATTATCCATTTGGTTTTCCCTAGATTGAATATCTAGTAGAAAATATAAAAAAACTTAGGAGGAGTAATCCAAATGAAAAAATCAACATTATTTTCAGCAGTCGCACTTCTTAGCTTAGGCGTAACACTTAGTGCGAGCGTAGCAAACGCAGCAGTAACTTCAACAGACTCACAAGTGAATGCGAAATTCACAACAAACAACGGTCCAGTAGTACCTCCTGGTCCTGGTCCTGGCCCTGGCCCAATCAACCCACCACTTGCAAATGAATTAGGATTTTACCGTGGATTGAACGACTTTGACTTTGAAGCTCAAATCGACGCTTCACATGACCGTAATGGTTTGAAAGTAAAAGCTACACCAAAAACTGGTGCTTTGGCTGAAGCAGACCGTTACCTTATCGTTTATGACGGACGTTTGTCAGCAACAGGTGAAAACTGGAAAGTATCAGCTCAAGCAACTCAACTTTCTGGTAACACAACAGCTACACCAAGCACTACAAAATCTTACGTTGGTGCACAGCTTAACTTGCCAGCAGCAACTATTGCTTTAGATGATACAGCACCTAACGCAAAAGTTACTGACAAAAACCAAACAATTAAAATGGACGGCGTAGCAGCAGACTTAATCGGTGTAGAAGCAGGGAACGTTGCGAAATTGTTCTCAACTTACCAAATTAAAGAAGCTGACGTTGAGTTAGAAGTACCTGCTCAATCATTTGAAGAAGGAACTTACAGCTCTACTATTACGTTCACTTTATCACCAAGCGTATTACCGTAACAAAAAAATAGACAACATTAGTGGAGGCGACTTCCCCTTTTGGCTCCACTAATGTTGTTGATTACATAATCGGAGGAAGAAAATTGAAACTACTGAAAATCGGCGTTATTTTTACACTATTATTTGGGAGTGCTTTGACGGCTCAAGGAACACGAGCAGATGAAAAGCAAATGGGTGGCTACTCAGTAACGAAAGGGAAAGCTGGCGAAGAAATCAATCCGAAAACAGGATATTATGATTTAAAAATGACACCGGGTGAAACGAGAGAAATTACGGTAATCTTAAAAAACAATACCGACAAGGAAATCGGCGTAAATCAGTCAATTTTCACCTCTCACACGAATACAAATGGTGAGGCAGATTATACCTCACTTGCAAAAGAATATGATAAAAGTTTGAAAGTGAAATTGCATGAAATCATCACTTTGAAAGAAGAGGGAAAAGTTAAACTTGACAAACAAAGTGAGAAAGAATTGACAGCAACAATAAAATTACCAAAAGATGTGCCAACAGGTATTCTACTTGGCTCATGGTATTTTCTAAAAGACGATCAAGTAGCGAAATCTACTAAAAAAGGAATGGGTGTAAAAACACAAATCGCTTTTTCATTGCCAATCAAAATCACGGTAGGAAATGAAATTCCCGAACCCAATCTGAATTTAGTTGACATACAAGCGGGTATGGATTACTTTAAAAAGTCTTATCTAGGACGAGTACAAAATGATCAACCTGCATTGATGACGAAGTTGACCTTTTTAGCGAAAGTAACGAAAAAAGGGAGCGACGAGGTGCTATTTAAAAACGAAATGTCTGGAAGAAGCATGGCACCTAATTCTAACTACCAATTTCCAGTACATCTAAACGAAAAGCAAGCCCAAGCAGGTGAGTACACGTATAGTTTAGAAGTGATAAGCGAAGATCCTAAATGGGAAAGCAAAAATTGGCGTTGGGAAAAGGACTTCACCATTACAAAAGAGGAAGCGGAGAAGATAAACAAAGAAAGTTTGAATGATCCAAAACCAGAGGAAACGATTCCGGTGTGGCTGATTGTACTATTAACCGTATTTGGTTTAGGATTTGTTTCTTTACTTGTTTACATTATAGTATCCAAGAAACGAAAACGGAGGGAATAAAATGAAAAAAGTGTTGAAAACCATAGGTTTGATTGGACTTGCATTTTGTTTATTTTGGGGTGTAACACAAACAAATGCAGAAACGACACCGGGGAATATCACATTTAAAAGCACGTTAAAACCGGACAAACCAAAACTTCCACAAACAAACAATTCCGGAGGAAATACGTCAAGCTCGAGTAGCACCACATCAAGTGGAGGAAACACAGCGTCATCTGGAAAAAATTTACCTAGCACAGGTGAAACGAGAAGATTGGTCTTAACAATTGTCGGTGTGGTGATTCTCTTTATTGTCTTTTTAGTTTATATAAGTAGGAAGAAGAACAAGGAAAAATGTTTATAAAACGAAAGTCTTCGTTTATGCTGGTGCTAGTGTTTCTTATATTCGGGTCGATGATTTTTCGCCCGAGTATCACACTAGCCAATAAACAAGCAATGTTCACCATTCGCAAAGCGGAAGCAGGCGAAGAGGTAAATGAAGAAGAAGGGTATTTTGATTTATTAATGTCTCCGGAGGAGAAAAGAGAAATTAAGCTAGAATTATTCAATCCCGCAAAGGAAGACCTTCATTTAACGAGTGAATTTTTCACCGCCTACACCAATCGCAATGGTGAAATAGAATACAATGCGAACGCAGAAAGTTATGATGAAAGTTTAAAGGTTAAGCTGACGGACGTTATAAAAACTTCTTCAAAAGAAGTCAAAATTCCTAAAGAATCTAAGGTGGTTGTAGCTGCTGAAATTACTTTGCCAAAAGACATTCCAAGCGGAGAAATTTTGGGGAGCTGGCAGTTTAAAGTTCGCTCGAAAAAGAAACAAGAAGGCATTGGCTCGATCTATACGATTACACAAGGAATCAAGATTACCGTTGACGAGAAATGCGAAGAAGTGAATGTAAACTTGCTAGACGTTTGGTTAAATCCTACTTATCCAGAAGGTGTGATTGCAAAGGTTCAAAATGACCAGCCTATGATAGTCGAAGACGTGGAATATGAGGGGTATATAACGAAAAAAGATAGCCAAGAGCCTCTCTATCAGATTAGCCAAAAGAAAAAACGACTTGCCCCTAATTCATATTATGATTTATTGCTCAAGCTAGATGAACAGCTAACTGAGGGGGTTTACACGTATAACCTCAAAGTAACAACACCTAGCAATGAGGAAGAAAGAAAAGAATGGACATTTACAAAGGATTTTGTAGTTTATAAGAAAAAAGAAAAAACAAAAAAGGAGGTGGACGAACGTAAATCTCCGAATAAAACGAAAAAAAGTCAAATTCTTTATCCAATTGTTTTAGGAATAGGGATATTTTCTTTCCTGCTATTCATAGTAGGAAGAATAAAAAAACGTAAGGAGAGTGAAAGAAAATGTGGAGCTACAAAAGGGAAAGGGAAAAGAAGATACAAACGGGAAAGAAGATAGGAGCAGTTCTGTTCTTCTCACTGTTGTTGAATATCTTTTTATTCGCAAAATCAACGAGCGTACAAGCTGACGATTTAGCCACTCCGCCAGTGCAAGAAATTGGTCAAACAGAACAGCTAACGCTTGCTGAGCAGTTAATGGCTCAAGAAGAACCGCAAATAATTGGACCAAAGAAAGACAGAGCCATGCGACCTCGTCCGAGAGCGATGAGTGGAGATTTTTGGGTACTTTACTATGCAGAAGATAGAAATGGGAATGTCTTGCACCGTGCTGAGCAACATGAACAATTGAGTATAAATGGTGTTACTCCTGCTATCGGATCAAGTTATGTCTTACAAACTTACCCTAGTAATAAGGCTCCAGCAGGTCAAAAATTCTCTCATTGGTCATTGCCTTCTGGACTTGCTTCATGGGTTAAACTTCAGGACGGGGAAACCATTTACTATGACTACAATATGGATAGAGGTAGAGGGGTAGACTTCTATATTGATAAACAAATGTTTCACCCAGATTCATTTAAAGGTTATACCAACGGTAGTACGGCTGCACAATTGGTAAATCCTCATAATCGTCAAAGTGTTATTGTTCTTATGGCGAAATTTAGAGGGATAAACGACCCGACTCGAATTACCTATGATGCCAATGGTGGTTCAGGAAATGGGCCGACAGGACCGACAACGGCAAACTATGGTCAAAACTTTACTCCACCGATGAATACTTTCACCCCACCAGCTGGGAAATATTTCAAACGTTGGGCGACTGAAAGTAACGATAGAGGATATTATTTTGAGCAAAACCAAACGGTAAGTTTCCCAATGACACAGGATACGGTAACGCTCTATGCGATTTGGAGTAACAATCCACCGCCAACGACTAGAGTAACTTTTGACGGAAATGGACAGACTTCTGGGAATGCACCGTCTGCTCAAACGGCAACGCTCAATTCATCCTTTACTTTCCCAAATCAAGGGAGTCTAGTGAAAGATGGCTATCAATTTGACGGCTGGAATACAAATAATGCTGGAACAGGAACAAATTATTCTGCTGGTAGCTCGATTATATGGACAAATAGTAGTTCTGCCGTTACACTTTATGCGAAGTGGAAACCAGTAGTAAGTAATATCACGTATGACCTCAACGGCGGGACAGGAAGGACACCGACCGCTCCAAGTTCAGCGACATATGGTTCAATCTTTGTGTCGCCAAATAGCAACAATATCAGTAAGACAGGTTATACTCTCACCGGTTGGAATACGGCAAGAGACGGTAGCGGTAGAAACTATCAAGCTGCTCAACAAGCGACATGGCAAGAGAAAGCAGGAAATGTAACGCTCTATGCCCAGTGGGCACCAGTGAGAAGTGCTATCACGTATGACCTCAACGGTGGTTCAGGAAACGCACCGACCAATCCAAACACAGCGACATTTGGCTCAATCTTTGTTTCACCAAGTGGTTCACCAAGTTGGAGTAAAACAGGTTACAATTTCACTGGTTGGAATACGGCAAGAGACGGCAGTGGTAGAAGTTATCAAGCAGGTCAACAAGCGACATGGCAAGAGACTGCGACAAATGTAACACTTTATGCAGTCTGGACACCAATTCAAGTGCTGATTAAGTATCACGGAAATAATGCAACTTCAGGAAATGCTCCTGCAGATCAGCAAATAAGCTATGGAACGACTTATACTATGGCAGGTCAAGGGACTTTGCAAAGAACAGGATACACATTCGTTTGTTGGAACACTCAAGCTAACGGGTCAGGTCAAGACTATCTTCCAAATCAGCAATACACCATGAACAATAGCACTCCCGGGACAATGGATCTTTATGCAAAATGGAAAGTGACAACGGGTGAAGTTAGAGTACACTTTATTGATGAATTAGGAAATGACTTGCACGCTCCAATTAAGATTACTCATAAAGTTGGGGATAGAATCAGCATGAAGAATGCCAACAATGATTCCAATGTTGATATTTCTCAAACTGTAAACCGCATTGTCAATCAATATTACAGAGTGCCAGTCTTTAAAGACGGAGCAAATCTTTCTGCCAACACCTTAGATGAAAATCTAGTAGAAGTCTTACCAAATTATAGAGACGTTTATTACATTTTCCAAGGGGCATTGACGATTAAAGAAGTACCGACTTTTGACTTTGGGACAGTTGAAGTAAGTGCGGCGAAAGTGAAAGCACCAATTGATACAATCAAAGATAACTTAATTATTAGTGATACACAAATTAATACACGAGGATGGAATTTGACCGTTTCGTTGAGCAAGAAATTTACCAATAATAGAGGGAAAGAACTATCTCCAACGCTCGTTTTAACGAATAGTTCAAATCAGGAAGTAGACATTCAGTATGGAAATTCTAAAGTGCTAGAAAGCACTAGATGGAGCACAACTACTCCGCCACAAAATGAATGGAACTTATCAAATCTTTGGAAGAACAACAAAAACACTTTCCGTATGGAATTTGACGGTAGAACTCTACCTGAATACGGAGATTATCAAGGAGAGCTTGAGTGGCATTTGAATATAGTGCCGTAAGGTATAAATGCCAGTGACAAGCTGGGTATTGTGTTGGGCAATAAAATGGGGTTAGAGAGCAGATGAAAGTCTGCTCTCTATGTATTTGAAAAGAAAGTAGGAACCGTTTGTTTTTTCATGCTCTGCTAAAAAAGAAAATGCAAGAAATTCATTGAGAGGTAGCATTCGGAAATCGAAAAGAGCATGATTACCCATGCTCCGATGAAAAAAGAAAACGCAGGAAGTTCTGCGTTTTTCCTTGTATACTGCAATTGCTCCACAATTTGCAGAACTTCAAGATATTCTTAGTTTTAGAAGTATCCTTAATCTTTTTTCTCTATATTTTGTGCGAGTAAATCACGAATTTCTTCTAAGTAGTCTAGTTCATTGCGAGCAAGTGTTGCCTCTTCTTCTTCCTTGCTTGAGAGAGCTTTGAGTTTGTTGATAGATTTCACAATGAAAAATAAAACAATTCCTGTAATCAAAAATGTAAGAATGGCACTTACCACACTTCCAAAATTAAAATCAATTCCATTTATTTTCACATTCAAACCAGTAAAATTCGTATCTTTACTACCTGTAAATGCTTTGATAACAAGAGCGACAAGCGGTGTAATCAATCCGTCCACAATAGATTTCACAATGGCTGTAAAAGCACCACCAATGACCACCCCAATTGCCAAGTCAACGACATTTCCACGCATAATAAATTCTTTAAACTCTTTAATCATTTGAATACCTCCAAAATATTGGTAGAGAAGGATTAAAAACCCTCCGTTTATTTTCTAGCTAATTCTATTATATAAAACATTTTCCTCAGAGAAAAATATTATGAATTTCTTCCCCTTAGAATGTGTTTTTTGAGGAAAAAACAGTATAATGAATAAAGAGGTTCTCTAAAAAATTATTTCAGAAGAACCATATGAAAAGGACAAGAGCATTCTTGAGAGGCGTGAAATTATGAGTATTCAATTAAGAAATGGAATTTATTTATCGGTTGTGCCGACACAAAAATTTAAAACGATTCGTATTTTACTTCGTTTTCAAACGAAATTGACGGAAGAAGTGGTGAGCAAGCGTGCGTTATTGACAAGTTTGCTTGAAACGAATAGCAAAAATTACCCTACACAGACGGCGATTGCTCAAAAGTTATCATCGCTATACGGTGCGAGTATCAATATGTACGTGACTAGAAAAGGTCAATTGCATTTTTTCAACGTAGCATTATCTGTTGTCAATGATAAATATTTGGAAGAAAAAGGTGTATTGGAAGATGCTCTTGCATTTTTGCAAGAATTACTTTTCAAACCGAACGCATATAATGGAAAATTTGACGAAAAAACTTTTGAAATTGAAAAGCAAAACTTAATGCAATATTTGGATTCCATGCGTGAGGACAAGCAATATTTCGCCAGTCTCAAACTTAACGAGCTATTTTTTCACAATGCAGGCGAGCAGGCAATGTCAAGTATTGGCAGAAGTGAAGATTTGGAAAAATTGACGAGTGAGGAGATGTTTTCTTACTATCGTGAAATGCTCTCCACAGATGAGGTGGATATTATTGTCGCAGGTGACGTCGAAGAAAATGAGATGATTCAAGCATTTTCCAAAATGCCTTTTGTTGACCGTTTGCTCACACCAGTGTCTCTTTATTTTTCGCCAGAAGAGAGCAATATCATACGTGAAGGGGCAAAGCAAGAAAAACTTTCACAAAGCAAACTCAATCTTGCCTATCGTATGCCTGTCAAATTTGACAGCAAGGAGTATTATGCTCTACAAGTGTTTAACGGGATTTTTGGCGGTTTCGCACATTCTAGGTTGTTTTTAAATATTCGTGAAAAAGAGAGCATGGCGTACTATGCAAGCTCGAGTTTTGACAGTTTCCGTGGTTTATTTACCATTCAAACGGGAATTGACGGGAAAAATCGGAAAAAGGTGCTACATCTCATTCACAAAGAACTTGAGAGCATCAAACTTGGAAATGTTGGCGACCTTGAATTATTGCAGACAAAGGAAATGCTAAAAAATGCCTTTTTACTCAGTCAAGACTCGTCTTCAACATTGATAGAAGAAGCATTTATGAAGAGAAAAATGCCGTTTGTCAATCGAGAGAAAGAACAATGGCTAACGCAAATTGATGCGGTAAGTAAAGAAATGGTTGTTGAAATCGCAAGAGCATTGAAATTATCAGCGATATTCTTTTTAGAAGGAAGTGAGGGCGAAGGACTTGGAGAGTAAGAGTTATAAAAAAATTAATGAGGTATTATTCGTAGAAAAATTTGAGAATGGGTTGCAAGTGTATTTCTTGCCAAAACGTGATTTTCACAAGGTTTATGCGGTATTCACGACAAATTATGGATCAATTGACAATGAATTTGTGCCACTTACTTCAACGGAAATGGAACGTGTACCAGACGGAATTGCACATTTTTTGGAGCATAAGTTATTTGAAAAAGAGGACGGAGATGTTTTCCAAAAATTTTCCATGCAAGGAGCGAGCAGCAATGCGTTTACAACGTTCTCAAAAACGAGCTATTTGTTCCATGCTACGAGCAATGTCTATGAAAATTTGAAGCTATTGTTGGATTTTGTGCAAACTCCTTATTTTACGAAAGAAAGTGTGGATAAGGAAAAAGGAATTATTGCACAAGAAATTCAAATGTATCAAGATGATGCAAACTGGCGATTATTTTTTGGCTTATTGCAAAATCTTTATCCAGAAACGTCGATTTCCATTGATATTGCAGGAACCGTTGCAAGTATTCAAGAAATTACAGCTGATGATTTGTATAAATGCTATGAAACATTTTACCACCCAAGCAACATGACGTTGTTTGTCGTAGGGAATTTTGATGAAAACGAAATGCTCCATTTCATTCGTGAAAATCAAGCGGAAAAATCATTTATTCAGCAGAAAGAAATTTTGCGTAGTGAGATAAATGAAACGAGCGAAGTTCTTTCTCATCGTGAAATTGAAATGGAAGTCGTTCGTCCTAAGTTTATTTTCGGGCAAAAAGGTGTGGATAATCTGCCAGAATGTGAACGAGAACTTTTGAAGTACAAACTTTCGATTTCAGCGATTGGGCAATTGCTTTTCAGCCATTCTTCCGAGCATTATTTACATCTTTACGAGGCGGGGATTATTGATGATACGTTTGATGAAGAATTTAGCCTAGATAGAGGGTTTCATTTCTTTTCTGTATCAGGCGATAGCGAAAATTATCACAAAGCAATCCAAGAAGTGCAGAGAATTTTTGAGCATTTTGACGAAAGTCCAGAATTTACCGAGGAAAAATTGGCTCTTTTGAAGAAAAGGATGTTAGGGAAATATTTCCAATCACTTAATTCGCTTGAGTTTATCGCCAACCAATTTTCACAAAGCCTTTTTGGTGAAATTACGCTTTTTGATTTGCCAGAAGTTATCGAAGAATTGACGCTTGCAGACGTGGAAAAATATGGAAAAGCCTTTTTAAATCCAGAGTATTTCACGAGTTTTGTAATATTGCCACGAGGTGATAGAAAATGAAAACAGCACTCGTCATGGGGGCAAGTGGAGACATAGGAAGTGCGATTGTTCGTAAATTTGCTCACCAAGGATACTCGGTTGTTCTGCATTATCGTCGTAACGAAAAAAAAGTTTTAAAAATCATTGAAGAAGTTCAAAAGAAGTACCCCAAACAAGACTTTTTTATGGTATGCTTAGATATGTGTAATGAAGAAGAAATAGCAGGATTTTTAAGCCACCTTTTTCAAGTGGATGTACTTGTATTTGCAAGTGGATGCACGCATTACAATTTGTTGCAAAATGTGACAAGTGACCAAATGAATGAGTTGTGGCAGGTGCATTTGAAAACACCTATGCTACTATGCCAAAAGTTAGAGGACAAACTTGCTCAAAATGGGTCGGGAAGAATTGTTTTCATCGGGAGTATTTACGGCAGCAAGGGAAGTGCAATGGAGACGGTATATAGTGCGATGAAAGCGGGACAGTCTGGATTTGCCAAAAGCTATGCCAAAGAAATTGCCTCACGGAATATTACCGTAAATGTTGTGGCAGCTGGTGCAGTTGCAACGAAGATGAATGAAGAATTTACAGAAGAAGAAATACATGAGTTGAAAATGGAAATCCCAAAGGGGCGATTAGCAAAAGCAGAAGAAATTGCCTCGTTGGTCTATTTTTTAACGACAGATGATGCCGAGTATATTACAGGAGCGACATTGGACATCAATGGTGGATGGTAATGTTCCCTGTGTGGAAAATAGATAAGAGAGTGTGAGAACGTGAGAAATAATCTTACTGTGGGAGAAAGATTACAACAAGCACGCTTAGAGCGTGGTATGTCGCTGATGGAAGTTCAGCAAATTTCAAAAGTACAAGTACGCTTTTTAGAGGCGTTGGAAATAGATGATTATGATGCGTTGCCGGGGTTGTTTTATGCCAAGGCATTTATCCGACAATACGCCAATGCCGTAGGGCTTAACGCTCAAGAAATGGTAGATATTTTTGAAGGAAAAGCTCCAGAGAGAGAAGTAGAAGAAATAGCTGAGGAAGAGCCTGTTTTCCAAGAAGTAACCACAAAACGTGGAGGGAAACATGAGGGAAAATCGAATTTTTTACCGTTGATTATTTTGTCCTTTTTGGCAATTTCAATCTTGGGTGGCGTGATTTATATCATGGTGTCTAGCAACAATAATTCCTCCTCGTTTACAAATTCCTCTTTTAAAGTGGATAATTTGATTTCGACTTCTTCATCGAGTAGCGAAACTTCAAGCGAGACAACGGAAAGTACATCATCAAGCAGTTCGACAACATCCTCAACACAAGCAGAGCCTTTTTCATTGAATGTTGACAATGTAACGCCTCTTGAGATGGATATGACTGCGAAAAACGTCAAACTTCCATTGAAACTTTCGATTGAAACGAAACAAGGCGTTGCCTTAGCCTATGTGGCAAGTCCACCAAGTACAAGTGTGGCAAACTATCCAAATGGTAGCACAGCAATCAAAGGAACAACAGGAGAGCTTGTGCTGAATAAGGAACAACTTGAAAAAAGCAAAGTCTTTTCGATTAAATTTGAAGTCTACAACTCTGCTACGAGGTATTATGTAGAACACAGTGAAGACAATGTAAAAATGACATTGAACGGCGAAAAAATTGATTTAACGCAAATTACACAATTAGGTCAAATGACGGTAAATGTGACCATAGAGAATATTTTAGAGTAAGCGTGTGGCGAGATATGGAGACGAAGTGAGGTAGAAACTCACGAATGCTCCCGCTTGTCTGTATCGATAGCGTAAGTCAAGTTTCAAGAAATCCTGAAGTGATTTCGCAGAAAAGACTTCGAGCGGACTTAAGTTCGCGAGTGACCCCGCTTGGCTGGAGCGAAGCGTAAGTCAAGTTTCAAGAAATCACGAAGTGATTTCGCAGAAAGGACTTTGAGCGGACTTTAGTTCGCAAATGACCCCGCTTGGCTGGAGCGAAGCGTAAGTCAAGTTTCAAGAAATCCCGAAGAGATTTCGCAGAAAAGACTTTGAGCGGACTTTAGTTCGCGAATGACCCCGCTTGGCTGGAGCGATAGTGGAAGTCAAGTTTCAAGAAATCCCGAAGTGATTTCGCAGAAAAGACTTCGAGCGGACTTAAGTTCGCGAGTGACCTCGCTTGGCTGGAGCGATAGCGTAAGTCAAGTTTCAAGAAATCCCGAAGAGATTTCGCAGAAAAGACTTTGAGCGGACTTAAGTTCGCGAATGACCCCGCTTGGCTGGAGCGAAGCGTAAGTCAAGTTTCAAGAAATCCCGAAGAGATTTCGCAGAAAAGACTTTGAGCGGACTTAAGTTCGCGAATGACCCCGCTTGGCTGGAGCGAAGCGTAAGTCAAGTTTCAAGAAATCCCGAAGAGATTTCGCAGAAAAGACTTTGAGCGGACTTAAGTTCGCGAATGACCCCGCTTGGCTGGAGCGAAGCGTAAGTCAAGTTTCAAGAAATCACAAAGTGATTTCGAAGAAAGGACAGAAAATGAATTTACCCAACAAACTAACAGTATTAAGAATCTTTATGATTCCACTTTTCTTGCTCATTGTTTCACTTCCAACGAATAGTTGGGGGAATGTGGGCGATATTCCACTCGTTCATCTTGTGGGTGCAGTTGTTTTTGCACTTGCAAGCGTGACAGATTGGTTAGACGGTTTTCTTGCGAGAAAATGGAAAATGGTCACAAATTTTGGCAAATTTGCCGATCCTCTTGCGGATAAAATGCTTGTAATGGCAGCTTTTGTGGTGCTTGTTGCACTTGATTTTTCTCCTGCTTGGGTGGTGGCGATTATCATTTGTCGTGAGCTTGCAGTAACAGGTTTACGCTTGCTGCTTGTCGAAGAAAACGGTGAAGTTTTAGCAGCCGCTTGGCCCGGCAAAATAAAAACAGCTACTCAAATGCTTGCGATTATTTTCCTCTTTTTACATTTTGAGATAATTGGTGCGATTTTGCTCTACATTTGCTTGATTGCGACAGTTTACTCGGGAGTGGATTATTTTGCGAAAAATGCTGATGTGTTTAAAGGGAGTATGTGATTTTATTCTCAACTCTTTTGCAAATAAACAAGCATGGGAAACGACTCTCATGCTTGTTTGCTTATAGGTACCTTTATGGGCACCTATAAAAACTCACGCTTATCCAAAATTGCTAGTTTCCCGATTTTCTTCGTCAGTCTCCTCAACCTTGTCTAGCTACGAGGGGCAGGAGTTGGGTCGCAGTTCGCAATGCTACTTGAAACTTCGTTTCCAGTAAATAAATGCTGTGGCTCACTACGACAAACTCCTGACCGCCCCTCTTAGCTTTTCTATGAACCACATAGCTTTCGTCGATTTCCTCGAAAATCGAAAAACTATCTAATTTTGGCTTAACCGGAGTTTTTAGAGGTGCCCTTATTTAATCAAAATACTTACTTAAAAACTTCTCAATACTTTCTTTATATAATTTTTTATCCGTTTGAAAACTTTCAGCGTGCTTGGCTCCTTTGACGATTAAAAGTTCTTTCTCGCCTTTTGTAGCCTCGTAGTTTTTATAGACCATGCTCGTTGGGACGAAGTCGTCTTTATCTCCGTGAATGAAGAGCATTGGACGTTTATTTTTTGCAAGTTGGGTGATGCTTGATGCCTCTTTGTAATTCCACCCTGCACGAAGTTGGCTAATGAAACTGACTTCGTAAAGAATTGGAAAAGCGGGCAGATTATACATATCTTTTGCTTGGTAGACTAGCTCGTTCCAAACAGTGTCATATCCGCAATCTTCAATGATTGCTTTTACATTTTCAGGTAAATTTTCACCACTTGTCATCATAACCGTCGCAGCTCCCATGGAAAGCCCAAAGAGAGCGATTTTTTCATTTTTCCCGTTTTTTTCGATGACTTGCTGAATCCATTTGACATAATCGTCTTTATCTTTCCAGCCAAAGCCAATCAAATCCCCCTCGCTTTCACCATGAGCCCTGTCATCTGGGACTAGCACATTGTAGCCCAATTCGTGGAACAGCCAAGCATATTGTGCCATGCCCTCCTTACTATTGGCAAAACCATGTGCCACAATAACAGTTTTATCCGTCTTTTTCTCTGCAGATAAATAGTAAGCATCAAGTTTTAACCCGTCATTGCTTGTCAAATACCATTTTTCTTTTTTAGCTTTTAAAAATGATTCTCTTTCTGGATAAATCGGATTCGTTTTGGCAATCGGTTCGCTATTGACAAAGTCTTTTTTGCTCCGCACTTGTGCAACATGGAAAAAATAACAGCCCGCTGCAATGAGTGTGATAATGATAACAGAGAGAATTGCGGTTAACGCAATTAATATTTTTTTCTTCATATATGGTTGTCCTCGTTTACATAATATTTTGATTCTCAAACTATCCAAAAGGAAGTGTAACAGTTTTTGTGGAGGGGTGCAAACTTTTTTCATGAAAATTCTTTCGTATGATAACACTTGACAAGTAAACGTTCGTTTACTAAAATAAAATTAAAAGTGAACGTTCGTTTACTTTGTTTATCAATAAATACAAAGAAAGAGGGAATGTTATGAGGATAAAAAAGCGATTATTTCATGAAAACATGATACTTTTTGCACATGAAGAGCAGGTTGCAGTTGGAGAGTTTGCAATTTTTGCAGGTTTAATGAAAGGAACAGTTTATCGGCATTTTCCTAATAAACAAGCGATATTTGAATAATTGGAGGCTACCATGGGAACGAAAGAGAGAATATTACAAGAGGCGTTACTGCTGTTTGCTCATGACGGCTATGAAGGGGTGTCAATTAGGGAAATTGCCTCTTCTGTTGGTGTAACGAAAGGAGCGATTTACAGGCATTATCCAAACAAACAGGCGATATTCGATAGTATTGTCAGTAGAATGGAGGAAGTAGCAAATGAAGAGGCGGAAAAATTTGAGGTTTCAATTGAAGATTTAAATAGAAATGAAATGATAAAGACAATCAAAGATTTCACGATTTCTCAATTTGTTTTTTGGACGGAAAATGAATTTGCCTCGAATTTTAAGAAAATGCTTATCATTGAGCAATTTAGAAACACAAAAATGGCAGATTTACTTTGGCAATATTTGACAGGTGGAGTTGTCGATTATACGCAAATGTTCATTCAAGAACTTGCACGCATGAGCAATCATCAAGAAGTAGATGTAGAAGTATTAGCTTTAGAATATATTGCTCCATTGCATTTGATAATGAATTTATACACAAACAAACAAGACAAACAACGTGCGGTGAATCTATTGGAAAAGCATATCCATTCATTTTTGTCGGTGTATTTGTCTTGGGAAGAAGAAACAGGAGGAGATGAAAATGAGACAGTACGCATTGATTACAGGAGCAACAAGCGGGATAGGGCGTGAGTTAACTTATGAATTTGCTAAAAATCAGCATGATATAGTCATTGTTGGTCGAAATGAAGACAAATTACAAGCGTTAGAGCATGAATTATTGTCGAAATACAACGTTGATGTGAAAAGTATTCGGGTGGATTTGCTTGAAAAAAATGCTGTTGAGCAAATAAAAGAACAGCTGAGAAAGTGGAAAATTGTGATTTCCTTTCTCGTCAATAATGCTGGGTTTAATGAAGTTGGAGAGTTTGCAAAGACGGATATTGCAAAGGAGTTGGATATGATACAACTACATATTGTATTCACAACAGAATTGACCAAGTTACTTTTAATAGAAATGCAAGAGAGAAAATACGGGAAAATCTTGAACATTTGTTCAACAGGCTCTTACATTCCTTGTCCGTATAATGTGGTCTATGCGGCAACGAAAAGTTATCTTTTGTCGTTTTCAAAGGCTCTTGACATTGAATTAAAAGGGAGTGGAATTACTGTTACAGCAATTTCTCCGGGAGCAGTGAAAACGTCTTTTGCAGAAAAAGCAAATCTTGAAGAGGCGTTATTATTTAAAATTGGTGTAATGGAAGCAAAGAAAGTCGCACAAGTTGCCTATCGTGATTTGATGAAAGGTAAGTCTACTCATATTATCGGTTTGTATAACAAACTATTAGTCATATTTACAAAAATATTGCCAAAAAAAGTTGTTCAAATGGCGAGCAAGAAAATGATGAATGTAGAGTAAAAGGATTTTATTAAAAATTACAAATTATGGAGGGATTTTATATGAAAAGAGGAGTATCATTTTTATTATTATCAGTATTAGTTTTTTTCGGACTAGCATTAGAGGCAGTAGTTGGTTTTGGAGTAGAACCACCTCTGTATGGTAGAGCAATGGACGAGTGGAGTATTGTTCAGATGATTTTGCACTGGCTGATAACATCTTTCCTTTGGGGAATGGTAAGTTTCTTACTGTTACGCTATTCCCTCAAAAAATGGGGGTTAGATTTATTGAACCAAAGAGAGAGGTTATCAAAATCACAATGGATTTTTGCGTTGGTCGCTCTTGCGATTTGCATAGTTGTGGGATTTTGGGATTGGCAAGGATTTAAACCCGCAATTGAATTAGCACATAATGGAGGAGTAAAATTTATTTTTCAATATGTTTATTATGTCTTTGAAACAGTTCTTGTATTGCTAATGGTAGCGTTCGGACAAGAGGCAGGCGAAAGTATTTTTTCAAAAACAGGAAAAATTCCATGGGGCGGAATTGTCACTGCAATTCTTTGGGGTTTACCTCACATTTTGACAAAAGGCAGTATTTCTGCTGGAATTGTAGCCGTCGATGCACTTCTCTTTGGTGTTATTTATCTCTTTACACGGAAAAATACTTATGTTTCTTACTTGTTAATTTTTTTAGGTTTTGTTATTTAAGGGGTGTTTTTTTGTTTTGTTGGAGGATAGGGGGAGTTAAATGATATAAAAAAGAAATAAGTTTTCATTGACAACCGTGTAAAAAACAAGTAATATAGTAGTCGGTATTGTTTACCCCATTTTAAGGCCCCGGAAACCGAAAAATGAAATGTAAACAGGAAAACTAAAGGAGATTAAAGACTCATGATGCGTACAACGTATATGGCTAAGCCAAATGAAGTAGAACGTAAATGGTATGTAATTGATGCAACAGATATTCCGCTTGGACGTTTGTCAGCGGTAGTAGCGTCAATTTTACGTGGAAAAAACAAACCAACTTTCACACCGCACGTAGATACAGGTGATTTTGTAGTTGTGATCAATGCAGGTAAAATCAAGCTTACTGGTAAAAAAGCAAGTGATAAAATTTACTACCGTCATTCAATGTATCCAGGTGGTTTGAAATCTATCTCTGCTGGTGAATTGCGTGAGAAAAATGCAGTTCGCTTAATCGAAACTTCTGTAAAAGGTATGCTTCCTAAAAACACTTTGGGTCGCAAACAAGGAATGAAGTTGCATGTTTACTCAGGTAGCGAGCATAAACATGAAGCTCAACAACCAGAAGTATTAGATATTACAGGATTAATTTAAGGAGGAGATTTCACACATGGCTAAAGTACAATACCTTGGAACTGGTCGTCGTAAAAATGCCGTAGCACGCGTATTTTTAACACCGGGAACAGGAAAAATTACTGTAAATACAAAACCAGTGGAAGAATACATTCCACACGCTGATTTGCGTTTAGTTATCAACCAACCTTTCGCTGTAACAGAAACAGCTGGTAGCTACGATGTAATGGTCAACGTAAACGGTGGAGGATATGCTGGTCAAGCAGGTGCTATCCGTCATGGTATCGCACGTGCCCTACTTCAAGTAGATCCAGACTTCCGTCTTTCACTTAAACGTGCAGGACTTCTTACACGTGATGCACGTATGGTTGAACGTAAAAAACCAGGTCTTAAAAAAGCCCGTAAAGCTAGTCAGTTTTCAAAACGTTAATATTATTGTTTATCAACGTTTCAAGCACTTTTCGAGATTGTTCGAGAGGTGCTTTTTTTTCTCAAGGTTAAATCTGCAAACTTATAAAACTTTCTATTTCCCAAACATCTATAAAAATATATTATGTTTTCTTCGCTTTTTCATAGACAATTCTTTTAAAAAACGTTATATTTTTAATTAAGAACGGAAATTGTGAAAAATAATGAAAAGGAGAGAGATATGAGTGAATATATTTTGTTAAAAAATAACCGAAAAGTAAAAATTGTAGAGTATATACGAAATTTAGCGACGAATCATCAAGATCTTATCGTGCAAGAAAGTTCAGGAGAGAAGTATGTGGTGAGTAAAGTTCAGCTTGATGAATTGCGTGTGAAAGAAAAATTTACAAAAAATGAGAAATTGGCACTTTTTATGCGTTATTTTCAAGGGCGAAAGGATGTTTTTGCAAAACGTTGGAATAATGGAAAAGGATATAGTCCGTATTGTGCGATTGAATGGAATATGGCAGCTCATTGTCCGAAAACGGTGAATAGTAAGTTTAAGTGTGAGGATTGTAGCGTTCGGCAGTTTGTTCCTTTTACGTCAGAGAATGTGCGTGAACACATCACAAAAGATGAAAAGTATTTTTATGGTATTTATCCACTTTTGGCAGATGATACGACGCATTTGCTCGTGCTTGATTTTGATAAGGAGTTTGCCAGGGAAGAGGCTCAATCGGTGATTGCTTCTTGTAAAAACTTTGGAGTTCAGCCGTTGATTGAATGTTCGCAATCGGGGAAAGGGATTCATGTTTGGTTATTCTTTTCTCAAGCAATTCCTGCACATTTAGCAAGAAAATTAGGTTTTTATTTGTTGACGTTTGCTATGACGTTGAGCGAGAAAATGAATTTTACAGCTTATGACCGTATGATTCCAGCACAAGATAGACATTTGAAAAAAGGTTTTGGGAATTTGATTGCATTGCCGTTGAAATATCAGAATGTTCAAAACGGGGCTCTACTTTTTTAGATGAACAGCTAAATGAGGTTTCTCCGTCGTTATTGTGGCAACATTTATCGCTCATTCCAAGGTATTCACTGGACGAAGTAACGGGATTTTTAGAGGTGCTAAGTAAAGAAATAGTGCTTGAAGAATATCAAAAACATTCGAAAACCTCGCTTTATTTTCCGAAAAAAATCAAAGTGGAAAGAGGAAGTGAGCTAAAAATTTCAAAGAAAAATTTGACTAGGAAAGAACAAATTCAGCTAATGTACTTGGCGACTTTTCATAATCCCGAGTATTTTAAGAAACAAAAAATGCGTGCAAGACTTTGGAATACACCTAGAATGATTTCTTGTGCAAACGAGGATAGTGAATTTCTCTACCTTCCACGTGGTGTGGAGAAAAAATTACAGTCGAAAATCGAAGAAATTGAGTGGGTTGAGAAAACAATAAAGGGTCATAAAATAGAAGTGGAGTTTTTAGGTACGTTAAAACAAGAGCAAAAAGAGGCGTTAAAGGCTATTCAAAAGCATGAAATGAGTGTGCTTTCAGCAAGAACTGCATTTGGAAAAACAGTTGTTGGAGCAAATTATATTGCGAAAAGGAAAGTAAGCACACTTGTTTTGGTTGAAAAACAAACGCTTGTAGAACAATGGCATGAGTCGTTGAGTCGATTTTTAGCGATTCAAAGTGAACCGTTTAAGGAGTGGACGAAAACAGGGAGGGTGAAGAAAAAAGGAAAAATTGGGAAAATCACAGGCTCTAGTGTGCAACAGACAAAGTTGGTTGATGTTGTGACCATTCAAAAACTTTCCAAAATGTCCGCAGAAGATTTGACTTCGTTTTTGGAAGATTATGGTTTGGTGATTGTTGATGAGGTGCATCACGTGGCAGCAAGTAGTTTTGAGCGTGTGATGAAAAATGTGACGAGCAGGTATATTTTAGGATTGAGTGCAACGCCAGAGCGAAAAGACGGGCTTTCACCGATTATTTTCATGAGATGTGGCGAAATTTCTTTTACAAGTAATGCTCAGCAGAGTGAAAATGTGTTGTTGCATCGTTATTTATATCCGAGATTTACCTCTATCGGTGAGTTAGAAGAAAATTTTGAGGAGCTGACATATGCAGGGAAATTGGCGAAGTTATCACTTTCACAAGAGCGGAATACTCAAATTGCACATGATGTAGTAGAAAATTTTCAGATTGGCAGAACAAGTTTGGTATTGAGTGAAAGAGTGGAACATCTTCACGCTTTATTTGAGCAAGTAAAGGAGAAAATTTCAGAGCAACAGCTGTTTGTTTTGACAGGGAAAGGAAAAAGAAAGTCGAATAAGGAAATGATTTCATCTTTGAAAAAAAGTGAGCAAGCGTTTGTTTTATTTGCAACGTCTAAATATGTAGGTGAGGGGTTTGATTTGCCACAGTTAGACACATTGTTTTTCACGTTGCCATTTTCATGGAAAGGCAATCAAAAGCAATATTTAGGTCGTTTGGAGAGGAATATTGAGGAAAAAGATGAGTTGCGAGTGTATGATTATGTGGACATTGCAGATAATTCGTTTGCCCAAATGTATCAAAAACGTTTTCGAGTGTATAAAAATAACCATTATGAACTCGCTGAAGATGCGGAAACTAGAAAATATCAAGCCTATTTATACGATGGAAAAACTTATCTTGCGAGGTTTAAGCAAGATTTGCAAGAGATGAAAGAAACACTATTTTTACAAGTGCCAAAAATCACAAAAGAAATCGTTCATGTACTTTTACCATTGAAAGAAAAAGGGGTAGAAATCGAAATTTTGACGAAAAAAGGAGAAGTAGATAAGCAGTTGCTTGCAGAATTAACGAAAGGGCAAGTGGAAATTTCTTATGCTGAGGTCATTCGACAGAGTATTTGTGTGATAGATAATCGAAGTTGTTGGTATGGAAGTTTAGTTTTCTTTGACTCTGCTGGAGTGGAGGAGAGTAGTTTGAGATTGGTGAGTGAACGCTTGGCGAGGAGACTGAGAGGGAGTGAATAAAAAGGCTGTGGCAAATTCTGACGTTTTTCATGCAATGATTGCACAAAGAGCATCCAGAGTTTTGCCACAGCCTCCATTTTTAATTTTTAATATTTCCCAAACTAATGCCAATGCTCACATTGTATTTTGTTGGGATAAATTCGCTAAATCGGCTCATTGCAACGACAGTTCCTTTTGGCTTGTCAGAGTTGACATAGTAGGTTGAGAACGTCACGTTTGCACCTTTGGATTCAAATTCCTCGTAGAAGAATTTGGCAAGGTCGCCTTCTTGTGTGCTTTCACGCAAATCTTTCAAATAAGGTTTGCCTAGTGAGTAGCTAAGCGTGATTTTTGGTTTTCCTTGTCCTTCGTAATATTCTTTGTCTGCCTCGACAGATTGCGAGATTAAGTGACCGTAGGCTACGTTATCATGATAGACACGCTTGATAACAGTCTCAAAAGCACCTTGGTATTCTTCCGCTTCTGCAACGGTAAGTCCAGAGAAGTCAGGAACTTTGACCGCTTTTCCTAGTGAAAGGGTAATGGTCAATTTTTCTTTTTTCGCCATTTTTTCGTTGGCGGCAACAGATTGTGAAATTACTTTCTTGACTTCGACTTTATCGGACGGTTTTTCTTCTTTTGCTACAACGATTTCGTTTTTCTTCGCCCAATCATCGACTTCCTCGACAGGTTTTCCTGCAAAATTTGGCACCGTAATGTCTTTTTGATACACTTCTTTTCCTTTGGAATAGTAGACGTTTAATCGATCACGGCGACGATAATTTTCTGCAGTTACTTCCTTATCTGGAAAATCCATTCTCAAATATTTGTTCTTTTCGACTGTTTCACTATAATTTTCGACAATCGTCACATTATCGGCTTTTTGCTTTTCAATCCATTTTTTCGCATCACTAAGTGTTAAAATTGCAAAATCTGGTAGTTTGATTTTTTCTTTTTCATCTGGCCCAAGACTTGCAGTGACGTTTAGCGTGTTCCCTTTTTTTATTTTCTTTTCTTTTATGCTTTGCGAAATGACTTTGTTGACCTCAATATCAAAGTCGTATTTTTGTTTGACGTCAATTTTTACACCGTTTTCCACCGCCCACTCTCTTGCAGTAGAAAGGTCTTTTCCTGTAAAATTTGGCACGTTGACGTGAGTCATGTTGTAAATCGCAATGCTAAGTAGAAGAATAAGTAGTGCAGAGACAACACCGATGAGTATGAATTTTTTCTTCCGTTTGTTATGATAATCGGGGTCTTTTTCATACAATTCATCTGGTGAAGTGAACTCTTTTTCCTCCTCTGCAACGTGTTTTTTAGCGAGTTGTTTTTTTGGCTCAACCGTTTTTTCTTGTGTTTGTGCCTCTTGGTGTTCGAACTCTTCGATAGAAGAAGAAATCTTATTTCTGATTTGCTCAAGACGACTTCCTTTTTGAACGGGAAGTTTTTCTTCTTTTGTAGTTTCTTTCTTTTCTTCTTTTACAGGCTCAGGTTTAGGCTCAGGCGTTTTTTTCTTCTCGCTCGTATTTGGTTTTGGTTGAGACTTTTGATATTTATCACCGCTAAAATTGGATAAAAAATCACTCATGCTTGACTAACGCCCCCTTTTTCAGAAGATAAACCTCCTCAGATTGACTTGCGATTTCTTGTGAGTGGGTAACAACAATCACACATTTATTGTATTCGTCTGCAAGTCGTTTAAAAATGTCTACGATTTCTTGTTCACGCTCTTCATCCAGATTTCCAGTTGGTTCATCTGCTAGGATGATGTCAACGTTTGTCGCCAAAGCTCGTGCAATCGCCACACGCTGTTGCTCTCCACCAGAAAGCTGATTGACCAAACGATTTGCCTTTTCTTGAGTAATTCCGATGAAATCAAGTAAGTTATAGGCAACTTTTTCATGGTCGCTTGGAATTTCATTATCCGTCACGTTCATTGCCACCAGCACGTTTTCAACGGCTGTCAAGTATGGAACGAGGTTGTAACTTTGGAAAATCATTCCGATATTGTTTCGGCGATAGTTTTCAAAACCAATTGCTTGAATATCTTGTTCATCAAGTAACACTTGCCCTTCTTTTGCTTTATCCAAAGCACCAAGAATAGAAAGTAGCGTTGTTTTTCCAGAACCAGATTGTCCTAAAATGGTATAAAACTTCCCTTTTTCAAATGAAACATTGACATCTTTTAAAATATATCGGCGAGAGTCACCGTCTTGGTAATAATAACTTAAATCTTTTGTTTGTAGACTCATATTTCTTCTCCGTTCGTAAATTTTAGCATAACTTTAGTCAAACCACTCTTATAACATGATTTTCTTAGGGTTTAGTCTAAGAATATAGACAAGCGGTAAAATGGCAGAAAGTAGCACCGTGCCAAGACCGATTGTTAGGAAACTCAAGATATAAGTAGAGGAGAATGTGATTTTATATGCTTTTTGTACTTCCTCACTTGTAAGTGTCGTTCGCTGCCATGCTTGAGATAAAGTATATCCAAAGTCGTTCAAACTTTTTTGTTGTTCAAGTAAGTCGCTTCTTAATAATACATCAGACACACCGCTACCGATAAAGTTTCCTGTTATCAAGGAAAGAATGAGTGCAACTGCACTAATCGTTAAAATCTCAAGAATCACTTGTCCGATAATTTTCGTACGTTTTTCACCGATAGAAAGATAGATACCCAGTTCTTTTTTTCTGTCACGTGTGAAGAGTAGAACAAGGAGTGAGACAATCAAGACTGTTGAGGCAACAGCGATGATGACTACATAGCCAGAAATTTTGTTCAAAGTTTTCAAAGAGCCACCGATAGAATCATATTGGTCAGTTGATGCCATAATCGCATAGTATTTTGGTAAAAGTGGTTTTGCTTCTTGTTTGAATGCCTCCACTTCATCAGGAGAGTTCAAGACAAAAGTAGGAACATAATAATCCTCCATACTTCCGGGAGCAGCTGCACCTGCCGCTTTGTTCGCTTCTTGAAATTGCTCCATCATTTTCGTCACATGTGCTTTAACTGAATTATTTGGCATATAGAACGTATTGTTTTGCTCGTTCATTTGCATCATTTGATTAAAATCTTGTTCTTTGGATTTTTTGTTTGTTTCTAGTTTCGCAGGTTCAAAAATACCTACGATTTCCACAGGAATATCATTTGTTTTCTTTTCTCCGCCATCAGAACCAAGCATAAGTGTATTGTCAATAATCATTTGTTTGCCGACAGATAAATTATTGAGTTCAGCAAATTTTGCAGAAACAACCGCAACGTCTTTTCCTTTTTCTAATTCTTCTGCAGTGAATACACGTCCACTTTTAAGTGAAATTTCCTTTTGTTGAACAGGAAGGAATTTTTCACTTCCAATTCCACGAACAAAGAAGAAGTTTGACGGCATATCTCCACCGACAGAATTGATCACTTCTTCACCCTCTGGTTGTTCTTCAGGGACAGATTTGAGTTTTTCCGTCATAAAGTTTCCGGGGAATGAATAATCATAGTATTTTACATATTTTAATTCCCCGATTTTTTTGATAGTATCCACTTTTAACGGTTTCACATCGACTTCTGAACTATTCAGTTTGTCTGCATATTTTTCATAGTCAATTTCAGCCGTAGCAGTTGCCCCTAATTTTCGTTTTGTTTCTTTTTCGACATTTCCAGTCGCCTGCTGAATAGATGTTGCTCCAGCAATTAAATTTCCAAGGACAAACAATATCGCAAACAAGATAATTGTTTTCCCTTTCTGTCGTGTTACGCTACGTAACGCACGTTTTGCAAAGTTCATTTACTTCTCCTCCGTTTTGTTTAATTTAAGGGTACCTCTAAAAATTCACACTTATCCTAAACTGCTAGTTTTCTGTTTTTCTTCGTCAATTGCCTCGAAAAACGAAAAACTATCTAATTTGGTATTAATCGGAGTTTTTAGAGATGCCTTTAAGCATATGCTCTCCTTATTAATTTTCTCTTACTTCTTAAATTTGTCAAGTTCCCTTACAACAACGTCACAAAAACAAGTACAAACGTCTATTTCTTCGTTCAAAAATTAATAAGTACATAATTCAATCACTTTATATGATACCGTTTTAAGTGGAAAGATACTAGAATTATTTTCTTAAAAATTCTTAAATTCAGCAATAGGATAGGCTTAGAACACCTATATTATATAATACCCTTTTTCATAGAAAAAGTCCAGAAAATTCTTGAATTCTTTATCGCCTCACAAACTTGTTCCGTCACTCCCTCTAAGAAGTTAAAAATCCGCTCTCTCTTATTTTCGCCCACACTTGTTCAATCGGATTCATCTCAGGTGTATATGGTAGAATAAATAAAATTTTGATGTTTTCTGGAACGTCCGATTTTTTGGTATTTATGCTAAATTGCATTGTTGCAAATTTTATTTGAGAGTTGGCTTTTTTTCGTTTTTACACCAAACAAAACCTAAAGAAATCATTAAGCGATAGGAAAGTTTTGTAAACTAATATTTACATTAGATTAAAATGTGTATATAATGAAATTAAAGATAGAAAAGAGGGAAGTTATGGCTTTTAGTAGAAAAAAATTGTTTGCGTTGCTTGCGTTCCTGATGTTGTTGGGATTGGGTGTGACACTTTTTCAGACGTATGCGGAAGAAATGAGAAAATCTGGTGTGAAAATGAGTGAAAAGAGTGGAGTAGTCGGGAAAATTATTTTCCGAGATGAGAATACGTGGGATTGGATTGCTGACCCTATTGAAATTGGTGAGGTGGAAGTTGGCATGAAGATTGATACAGAGCAATATGCACCAGAATATTGGCGTTATGTGAATGAAAAATTGAAAAATTATCAAGTAGTGCTTGATGATTTGAAATATCTTAAAGAGAACGGAAAAACGTGGGTGTTGGACGTGCCGATGAAACGTGTGGCGACAGAGAAAATTGAAAATGGTGTAATGCTAGATATAGCACGGAAATTTTATTCGCCAGATGTGATAAAGCAGTACATAGATCTTTTGAGTGGAAAAGAACATTCTTTTTTGCAATTACATATTTCTGATGATGAGAATTTTGCTGTTGAGAGTGAATTGCTTGGGCAAATGGTGGAAAATGCTACATTTTTAAATGGAGTGTATAAAAATATTGCGACAGGGAAGTCGTTTTTGAGTAAAGAGCAACTTCGTGAGTTAGTGAGTTATGCTAAGGAAAAAAGGTGTCGCACTTGTGCCAGAGATAGATGTGCCAAGTCATGCGACAGCTTTGCTCAATCTTTATCGAAAAAAAGAGTCGTCTGTTGCGGAAGCTCTTGCGTTGTCGGGTGAAAAAGGGCATAATACGCTTGATTATACGAATAAAAATACGCTTGATTTTGTGGAAAAATTGTATCAAGAGTATTTGCCGATTTTTGCGGAGCAGGAGCGAAAGATTTTCCATATTGGAGGCGATGAATTTTACGTTTTGCCTGAGAAGTCAAATGTTGAATTTGTAAATTTTATGAATCAGCTCAATCGTTTTTTGAATAAAAAAGGATTTACTACAAGAATTTGGAATGACGGGTTTACTAAAGCGGATTTGTCGAGTTTTGATAAGAATTTGGAAGTTACTTATTGGAGTTTGACAGGGATTGCGGATAAGGATGATGTGAGCGAAAAATCGTTGCGTTCAAAGGAATATAAAGCGACCGCTCAGGAAATTTCAAATGCAGGGTTTCGATTGTTGAATTTCAATGCTTACTATAATTACCTTGTGCCGAGCGAGAAAGTGTTGAGTGATGAGGCGTTGCATTATACGATAAATGATCTTTTGACCCATTGGGAGATAGATGAATTTGAGTTAAATACTAACGAGAAATTGAACAGTCTTGACAATGTAGTTGGGAGTGCCGTTTCAATTTGGGGAGAGGAGGCAAAAGAGTTTTCGGATAGTGAGATTTTCGAGCAAACAAAACGTGTGGTGAGTGCGTTTTTGGAAAAATAAAAACAACAAAGAACGTACAATGTAACGGTTGTACGTTCTTTTGGTGTATGGAAAGTTTTCTTTGTCTAGCTACGAAGTGCTGAGGTCTGGTGGCTGTTCGCAGTGCCACCTGAAGCTCTGCTTCAGGCAAGTAAATGGCACGGCTCACTG
>NZ_FUXI01000006.1:49389-117117 GCF_900167335.1 Pilibacter termitis | reverse complement strand
TTTAGCACGTTCTTTTGCCCAAATATAAGGGTCTTCTCCATTTGCTTTTTGGATAACCGTTTCGAGATTTCCAAGGTTTTCAACAACTTTTGAGGTGCTCTTTCCATTAACTCGGACAGATTTAATAATAGAAAAATGGTCAGAATTCTTTGATTTTGTCACTTTAAGCCTCATAAAAATCGCCTCCTTATCTCTATTATAACACACGTACTCAAAACGTACTACTAAAAAGTGTGAGAAATTTGACAAAAAAATAAGGAATGAAGCCCTGTGTTATAATGTTTTAGAAAAAATGTTTAGGGCAGTAAAAAATTCTGGCATTTTTTGGCGTAATTCGTCCAAAAACGCAGAATTTGATTTGATTGACTCATTAAATTGTTGATTATCTCGTAACATCTTGACACTTCCTCTTGATAAATATTTTGTCTTTTACTTTAAATTACAGAATGCTATTAAATAGTAAAATGACTATTGGTGCTATTATACCATAAAACCGACACTTTCATAGGTTTTATGGATAGATCATACTCAGGTATTCTTTAGTATTTACGACATAACGTGTTATAATATAATAAAACAAATATTGATGAACAATTGGAGAATAATATGAAGATTAAAACTATCGAAATTTCAGGTTTTAGGCAAATTTCAAATGCCACGTCCCCTGTAATCTTTATTCACAAATAGACCAGCAATATAATTATTTGATAAACCTATAAATCCTATAATTTTATCCTTATCTATATACGAATAAATCTCTGCGCTGACTAACGCTTCTTTTACAAATAATAAATTCTGATACCAATATTTATCCGGTATAAAAGAATGAGCTTCAAGATTACTATATAGCCAGATATTTAATAATTCTTCTAGTTGCTTTTCGTTTATATTAATTATTTTTCTAATCACGGTCATAGCCTCATCTCTGATTAATTTATTTAATCAATTATATCACAGCACTACAATAAAATTTTTTACAAGAAGAATAGATAAAATCAAGACTCCACTTTTTACCCAAAGCACGCTATACTGTCAGTGGGTTATAGGTGAAATCTAAAATTAATAACAATTAGGAGGACACTTATATGAATAACAGCACTTTGACAATTAAAGAATACACAGAGGTGGATTTAGAACAGTTGAACGATATAACAGTTGTTTATTGCCGGTTATCTCAAGATGATGGCAATACTGGGGATAGTAACTCGATTATTAATCAAAAGAAAATCTTGAGTGAAGAGATAGCTAAAAAGCGACTTTCTAATCCGATTTACTTTATTGACGACGGTATTAGTGGAACGACCATCCAATACCGCCCAGCAATCTCGAAAGCGATCGAACTTGTTGAGATGGGTAAAGTTAAGAACTTTTTAGTTAAGGATTTAAGCCGTTTAGCTAGAAACTATTTGGATGCGGGTAGATTGACAGAGATCACTTTTCCAGATAATAATGTCAGGTTTATTGCGGTCAGTGACAACATAGACAGCGACCACCAAACAGATAACGATGCTAATTTACTACCACTTAAAAGTTTGTTTAATGACTGGTACAGTCGTGATACAAGCAAGAAAATTCGAGCGGTTAAGCAAGCGAAAGCTAAGGCTGGTGAGCAAATGGTAAGTATTCCTATTTATGGTTACATGAAAGATCCTGAAAATTCTAAGAATTGGATTACTGATCCGATTGCTTCAGATATTGTCAGACGAATTTTTAATGAAGCTAAAAGTGGTAAAAATTTGACAAGAATTGCCAAAGATTTAGAAAAAGATAAAATAGAGACCCCTTCACGCAAAATCCTTTCGTTTGGAAAATCTCCAATAACAAGAAGCTATTCGCCTTATGGTTGGCATAGAGGGACAATCGCACGAATTCTATCTAAAATGGAATATCTTGGGCATACTATCAACGGGAAAACTCGAACAAAATCCTATAAAGATAAGAAAATCATTTGGCAGCCAAAGGAAGACTGGTTAATTTTCGAGAATACACATGAGGCAATCATCGACCAAGATACTTTCGATATCGTACAGAAGATGCGTCAGCACAAGCGTGTGACAAGTAGTCCAAGGTTTAAAGCTGGGCATGAAAATTTATTTGCAGGACTTGTTTTTTGTGGAACCTGTGGATGCAAGCATTATTACTGCGCCTTTGAGAAAAATGGTACAAATTTAGACCACTATAAGTGTTCTAAATATGCCTCTACAATTGATCGTTGCGATAACCCTCATTATATCCGTAAAGCTGACTTGGAAGAATTGGTGTTACTAGAACTAAATTCACTCATAAAACAGATTAACTTTGAAGAAGGTGAATTTTTGAAGAAATTAGAACACAAATTCAAAATTGAATCTAGTAAGCAAACAAATAAGCACCGACAAAAGTTACTTAATGACGAACGGCGCTTCGAAGAGATTGACCAAATTATTCAGCGACTTTACGAAGACAATATTACTGGAAAACTTAGCGATGAACGATTTATGAAGATGAGTCAGAATTACGAACAAGAACAATCCAAGCTCAAAGATTCTATATCTGCAGTAAAACAAGAACTTTCCACGCAAGAAAGCCAAAGTATGGATATTTCAAGATTTATGCAAAGAATCCAGAAATATACCAATATCACTGAGTTATCTGTAAAAATTGTAAATGAATTAATTGACAAGATTATTATCCATAAGCCTGAAGGCACAAAACGAAACCGAATCTTAAAAATTGAAATTCATTACAATTTTATTGGTAACTTAGACAAATAAAAAGTGAGTAGCGTTTTATGGCTACTCACTTTCCATTATACTAGTGACTGCTCGGTGACTCGACACCTTTAGCCTTGTCTCCATAATTCACGTATTCAAACTAGAGAAACCTTTTTTCCTTCTACGTTTGTCTCTTTTAGCCCTGCGTCTTTTTCTTCGCTCAATCAAGTTATGCGAAACCTCTTGATAAAATGCTTCCATCATAGCAATTTCTTCATTTTTTCGCTTAATTTTCAACTGCAACCAGCGTGCAATGCCTAAACCAATTGCAATAACACATACAAGGAGTGGAATAAGAAAAAATAGTCCATTGTTATTTTTACTATTTACATTTTTTCTAACACTATCCGCTTTGATTTGCTCCTCTTTTGGAGAAGTAGATTCGCTCGATTCTTCCTTACTTGAAGAGCTTTTTGCCTTACTTGCTTCACTTGCCTTTTTAGTCGTACTTGTTTTTGAAGTAGTTGAAGAACTAGAGGATTTACTCTCTTCCTTTTTGCTCTGAGTTTTCGTATCCTTTTCGCTACTTTTTTTCGTTTCGGCAGAAGTACTGTTTTGATTCGTACCAGAATTTCCTTTTATATTAGCATAAACCTCTTTGCTAATTGGAATTTCTGTATTCTCTGCTTTACCATCTAATGCCTGTCCATTAATGGAGACAGGGAGTAACACAATTGCAGAATCAACTGGAGCTTTTTTGTCCTCTTGATAGATTTTTGAAGCATCTACATAGGCTTTACCCTCTTTATTCGTCATAACTTCCGTACTAGCTCTCGTAACAGAATTATCCATGCGTGCAACGACAATTTTCACTTGATTCATCCCATCATCTGCTGGTATTGCATTCCCATCACGAATAATTTCTACTGAGAACTCCCAACGCTTAGGATCTTTTTGATTGGTCACTTTCACGTTTACCAAATCATGTACATCACCTGCAACATTATCTGCGGCATGACAAATAGACGAGTCTAGTATAAAAAAAAGAAAGCAGAAAAAAAAGATGATTTTTACTTGTTTCAATATCGGTTTCATACAAATCCACCTTAATTCCTAAAAAAATTACAGTCAGTAGCCTTGTTCTCAAAGAAAATTATTCCCACATACTTTAGCCACTGAACGCCTAACGAAAAACAAGGGTCTGAAATCTCAAAGAAACTCCAAACCCCATCAACCTTTTTAACGTTTGATTCCTTCTGCTTTTTCTCTCAAGCGTTTGATAAAATCTTCGTTTTGTCGTGCTAGTTCTTCTAGTTGAGTATAATATGAATCCCCCTCGCCTTTTAAGAAACTCAAGCGTTCACGTGCATCAGCGACGATGTGATCTGCCTCTTGTTCTGCACGATTAACAATTTTCTTCGCTTGGATTTTCGCACTAATCAAGACATCTGCAATATCTTCTGCTGACATAGAGTGAAGATTGTCTTTTGCTTCTTCCATCTCACGTTTCAAGCGGTTGTTCTCTGCTTGTAATTCCGCACTCGTTTTATTGGTCTCATCAAGTTTGTTTTGCAATTCCATCAATTGCGTTTCATATCCCACCAATACTTCTGAGAAATCTTCTCTAAAGTTCGATTCATTTTTCCCTTGAGCTTCTTGATACTTCTCGTTCAAGTCAACAAAATCAGATTTCAATCTTAAATACTCATTTCTTGAAACCATATCTGTATGTTCTTCTTGGCTATGTGCCAGTTGTTTTTTCAATTCATTTACAAGCTCAGCACTTTTAGTTTGCTCTTGTTTCAAACGAGTGTTTTCATCTGTTAATTTTTGATATGCAACACTATTGTTTTCATTGCTTTGTGCTTGTTGAGCAGCTTGTGTAGCTTGTTCTGTTACTTTCGCTAATTCTTGATTTGACTGTTCTAGTTTTTGCTCTAACGCTAAAATCTTCTCTTGATAAGGAGCAAGTACATCACTAACATTTGGTTGTTCTTGAATTTCTTGTTCTTTTGCAACCAATAAATCATTTAGTTTTTTAATTTCTGCCTCTAGCGTTTGATTCTTCTTTTCAAACTGAGTCAAATTTTCGATCTGCTGTTCTTGCTTTTCAATCGTTTTGTCCAATTCATCAATCTCTGACTCTAAATTCTTGATTTCACTTTCATAAGTAGAAGATAGCATTTCTTTCAAGCTATCTAATGAGTTATCTTTGGCTACCATACTAAACCATACCTTTCTCGTTTTTCTCTCTGTTATATGGAAACTTATAAAACTTTTTGTCTATCTTATCGCTTTATAAAGAGAACCACATTCAATAAAACCTATATACTCCTTAATATTACAATTCTTTAAGGAATTACGCAAGCGTTTTTTTACTTTTAGCATTATTCTTGGGTTTTTAAGTGTTTCTAGGCACCTTTTTTCGCCTTTTTCTTCTCTTTTCTCTACGTTCTCTCATGCGTCTTACTTCTTCTTTATAGAACAATTCAATTAACTCTAGTTGCTCTTGCTCACGTCGCCGTTTCACCCAGAAGAATAAGGCAACACCACCTACTGTAAGCAAAGCGATTAAAATCAAAAGAATATACGGAAGAAAATTTCTCTTAGCTTTAGGAGCTACTGAAGTAGTTTTCTCACTTGACTGAGTAGTAGTTGCCGCTTGGCTAGTAGAACTTGTACTAGTCGTATCTTTTGCCTCGGATGAACTCGTCGTAGATGAACTTTCATTCTCCTTTTTTTGCGAAGAAGAAACACTCGTCTCTCCACTTTCCTTTTCCTTGCTAATTGTTGTGGAAGTCGTCACACCTGCACTGCTACTTGTCGAACTCGTTGTTTGAGTTTTCAGCTGTTTAAAACACTCCTCTGTCATCTTCTCTTCCAAATTCTCGCTATTGCCATTTAACAATTTATTGTTAATAGAAAGTGGCAACAAAACAACATAAGATTCCTTTGGTGCAGTCTTGTCCTCTTTGTAAAGTTGCTCTAAATCAAGATAGGCGATTCCATCTTGGTCTGTTGCAATTTCAATCTTTCCCTTTGTAATGTAATTATCCATTCTTCCTACAACAATTTTCACTTGCTCTGTTGTATTATTAGCTGGAATATTTTTACCATCTCTTACAATTTCTGCTGATATTTTCCATGCTTTCGGATTTTTATTATCAACCATCTTTAACACAACGGTATCCTCAGTTGCTGCTGAGGATACGTCTGAAATATAGAAATTACTTACAAATGAAAGCATCATGATAAGTAGTATCTTCGTTATCCCTTTTCTCATTCTTTCAACACCTCTATATTTCCTCAATTACACCACTTGGAGCATTTGCTAGTTCTTTTATACGTGTATTTTCTTCCTCTAAAAAATGCGAGAAAGAAGAGATTTCCAATAACCTAGCATAATCCTCTTGTAAAATCTTTACTTTTCCAGTACGAACAAATAAAAATTTCTTAAATAGCTTGCGAGCAGCTAGTCGCTCACCCTCCTCTATTATTTTCTCCATTCTCAGCTGTGATAAAGAATGCTGAATTGTGAGCATTTTTTCTCGCTTAGCATTTGTCGCTTTGCGTTCTGTATTGCTTGACAATAAGCGTAAAAGCTGCGTATGTATTTCCCACAATTTGCTAACAAATCGAACTCTCTCGCTTAAATCATCATATTCTTGAGCAGATAACACTTTCCATTTTCCTTTATCAGAGTTTTTTTCATCCACAGAAAAAAGATTGTGATATTTTTTGTTTTCAATCAATAAAAGATGGTTTTCCGTACGCAATTCTAGTAACTGTAACATTTCTTCACTTTTTTGTTCAGAAACAGCCGTTTCCATTTTTTCCGGCAACTGCCCAAAAGAAACATTTGCTTGCTGAATGGAAAACTTTTCAAAAGCATTCACTCTTCCCTCATCTACTATACGCTTTTGGTACGCTCGCTCTAGTTTCTGTTGCAATCGAAAAACACAAGCCTGCGGGGTCAACTGCGGAGTAAAAGCGAGAAATCCTGTTCGTACGATTGGACTTTCCTCGTTTATTGAAACAGGAAGAAATTCAAACGTATAGCGAGTTTTGCTTTCCTCCTCAAGTACATTTACACTTCTCAAAATAAACTCTGGAAATTCCTCTACAAATATTTTTATATAGCCTTCATCATCAATTTCCTTTACCTTTTTTTCGACCGTTACCATCAAAAACGAAGGTGCAATCGTATTTTGGGCAAATCTTTTCTCCAAAAAAATCTGAATGGTCTGGGTAGGAAATGGATAGAGATATCTCAATTCATATTGTTCCTTAGCATGAGAAAGAATATGGTCAAACAAGGACTTCGAAACCTTAAAAATCGTTTTCTCCTTCGCTCTTTTCCCATACATTGTCTGATACTCTACTTGAAATTCTCTACTCATCTTCCACCGTCCTAGCTTCATTTTTTATTCGGCTAATTTTTTCGCTTCTGTTTCCAGATATGTCAGCATTGCTACATTGTTTTTATTGAAATCATGTATTTGCTGATAAAATTCACTGCCTTGGTCTTTCAAAGATTTGACTTTTTCTCTTGCCTCTCTTTGAATACGTTCACTCTCAACTTGTGCATCTTCAACTATTTTTTCTGCTTGTATTTTAGCATAGATTAGAACATCTGCTATATCTTCTTTAGAACTATTACTTGCTTGCTTGGCAGACAATAATTCCATATTAGCATCCGCCAATTGTTGCTCTAATTCTTTAATTTTTTCTTGTGCATTCGCCAGCAATTCCTTGCTCACTTGCTCGTTTTTCATCAAGTTTTGGCGTTCTTGACTCATTTCGTTCACTGTTTTCTGCAAATCAGTTGTATCCGTTGAAGTTTTCAAATTTACATTTTCTTCTTGTAAACCTAACAACTGCACACGTAAATCTGCAATAGATTTGCGGTAATTTGACATTTCTTCTTTTAAAACGTCATTTTCAGCTTTCAACGTCTCCTCTACTGCACTATTTCCGATTTCCTTAGCATTTTCTGCGGAATATTTAGCAATTAACTCTTTTAATTGTACGTTTTCTTCAGTTAATTTTTGGAGAGCAGAAGTATCTACTTCGCCAGCATTCTCTTTACTCGCAAGTTCTTGAGTTGCCAAGTCAAGGCGAGTTTTCAAGCTGTTAATTTCATTTTGAAGTTCTTCTACCTTCCCATCGTCAGCTGAGTCAAACACACTAAGCGAACCGTCTCCTAATTCTGTTTCTTTCTTCGCCAAAAGAGCCTTCGTATCTTCCACCTCTTTTTTCAAAGTAGCATTTTGTTCCTCAAGCCCAAGTAGTTCTTGAATTTGCTTGTTCTTTTTAGCAAGCGTCTCATCAAGCTCATCTATTTCTGACTCAAGATTTTTGATTTCACTCTCATAACTTTCTTTTAGCATTGAACGTACATCTTCTAACGAATTTTTATTATTTTTTCCAAACATAGTTTACACCTCTAAATTATCTTCAATCTATTGTTTACAGTCTCGCTATCTTCTATTATCATACAATCTGCAAAAAATGCAAGTATTTCAAGTCGAATCACAGCATTGAACGCTTACATCTGCTATTTTTTTATTACTTTAATGAAATTTTTAAAATTTAACATAGTAGCCAAATAAAAAAAGCCAGACTATTTTTTCCCTTTCTTCGTCTAGCTTAGAATTTTTTTATGAAAACAAATTCTATTAAATAAAGCTAAATTATTTTACCTGACTATCACCTTCCCTATAACATCTTCCATGCTGACTAAGCCAAATTCTCTTGAGTCATGAGATGAGGAGAAATTATCCCCTAAAACAAATAGATAACCGCTTGGCACTCTTTGCAATACGGACAACTCCCTTGCTACTTGATTAGTCGTTGTAACATTTAGCTCTACTGCATTTGGGACTTCAAACACCGTGTCAAATGGTTCTTGTGCAAAACTTACACGTGTATCTTTTACTCGTATATACATACCTGATGTCGCTACCGCACGCTTGCAAAGCACCTTTTTCTCTCGCCGAAATGCAACTATATCATATTTCTCGATTTCTTTCGTCTTTTTCACAAAACAAACGGAGTTATTTTTCAAAGTAGGAAACATGGAATTTCCCTCTACTCTGAATAATTGAATATTTAGGAAAAACATTCCAACAACGAAAGCAAGAACAACTATACTCATGCTCATGCTCAATTTCAACCTATTCACACGACCAAGTCGCAAATATAATAATTTTATACGTGTGCAAAAACTTTCCATTTCAACTCTTTCTCCTATATTCATCTACACAAATATTAATTCAACTCTAAAAAACGTTGATTTCATTATATTTTTGAGTTAAATCAGTATAAGACAAAACTATTCTATCCAGCAAATTCTGGATAAATCAATCTGACAAACGCCTAGAATATCTTTCTTATCAACAAAACCATATGAGCGACTATCTACTGCAAAACTGCGATTATCTCCTAGCACAAAATATTTCCCCGCTGGTATCGTGTCTTTTCCTGTTAGATTTTCAATTGAAAAATCCTCCGTATACTGAGTGTCGCTTTCTTTTGATTTTTGTATCTCGCTGGCTATATATTTTTCCATATGCTCTTGACCATTTATATAAAGCACATCTTTACGATATTCCAGTTTCTCATTAGGCAAACCAATTACACGCCTAATAGATAGCTGATTTTTCTGTTGCTCTCGAATGAGAACAAGATTATATCGACGAATATTACTGAAACGATTGGCTAAAATTAACTCACCATCATTTACTGTTGGCAACATAGAATAACCACTACTAACAGTCGGTCGATAAAGAATAAAGAGACAAATGAAAAAGAAAAAAAGAGCAACAACAAATGCAAGCAAAACATCTCGTTGAATTTTTTTTCTTCTTTCTTTTTTTGCTCTTTCTTTTTTTAATTGCAACATTAACTGTTTTTTCTTCAGCCTTTTTAGATATAGTCTTTTTTCCTCAGTTGTCCATTTTTCCATATCTTTTCCCCAAAACGTTTAAAAGTTCACACTTCCCTAAAAAAGCTAGTCGTCCATTTCTTATAAACTAACACATCAGGTATTTAGCAAAGTTTTTAGCGTCATCCTTTATATATACTCAATTAACTAAATAATACAGATTTTTTTTAATGACATAAAGCTCCCAAAAAAACAACCTTATATATGCAAAGAACTTATTTAGCTAATTGAGTACATATACAGGAGGCTCAGAAAATATTCCTTTTCACACTCTCAAAATCAAACAATTACCGAAATTATAGCTCGTCATTTCAGAATCCTAGAATTAGAGAATAAAGAAATATTATCTGAATCTCCCGTGTCCTCAACATTCATTCTGCTCTTTATTTTTTTGTATTCAATGCCTGCTCATTAATTTTATAGGTCTGAATAATTTTTTTCTCTTGACCTTTGATACGCTCAACATGGCGTTCTACATCCTTTTGTACTTCACCGTCATTTAGGTAGACTGCCAATTGATTACTCATACTAACACCAAGTTCCTTTAACTGTGCATAGTAATGATTTAAAAGCTGCTGACCTTCGACACTAAGACTCGTATCAGCTTTTATTATCCCGTAATTCGTCAAGCGATTGCTCAAGACGTGAATCTCGTTTTGATACTTTTTCTCATCTCCACTTTCTTTGAGCGATTTTAGAGCAGTTTGCAAATCGTCTACATAATAATATCCATTTACAAACGCATTAACATCTGCCTGTGTTAAATTGGTTGATTGCCAAAAATATGCATACCATGCTCCTCCTAATGAAAGCAAGGTAAAAACAAACAGAAATATAGAGATCAACACATTTTTCTCTCTCTTACGCTTTTCATGCAATATTAAAAGTTGCTGTTTTTTTTGTGTCGACTCCTTTTTGAATCTCTTTTTAGCGATTTCCTTAATGTCTTTTGTACGCCGAAGGGCGACAACGACATTTACCAAAAGTAACACGCCAAGAACTATTGCCAAGCAAACCCCAGCGATAATCAACTTATCCCATAAACTCAAATTGCCCCCTCCTTTCGTTCCCTATTTTATTTGTAAGGAGCTGATATTCCAACCTTGCTAATAGCGATAACAACATCTGAATTTTTCCATCCTTTTACAACAAGCTTTTTTCACTTAATCCTTAGCTCATTATTCATTTTCTTGATTTTTTTGTGCTTCTAATGCACGTTTTCTTTTTAGCAATGCTTTTTTACGGCGTAATAGCTCCTCACGTTTTTCTTCTTCCTCCTTTTTCCGTCTTCTGCGGATAACTAAGAAAATCAATAGGAACAATAGAAGAATTGCTACAACAATAATCACAATCAACTTCCAATCCAAACCACGCTCTTGAATCAAACCAACGTCTTCTTGATTGTATTTTTCAGCCTGCTCTTGCGTAATCTCAAAATCCTCGTTCCACTCCCACTTCTTGTCCTCGCTTCGAGCGATGATATGAGCAGTATATTTCCCTGCGGTCATCGCCTCACCTTGCATACTGACTGGGAAGTTCAGCAAACTATTCGGTGCCATACGCATATCTGTTTTCCTTGTATCCCAAAGCACTTCTTTACTCCCTTTTTTCATTACCTCAGCTTCAATCGAAAGTTTTGGTAAAATTTCAGGTTGCACATTTGAAAAACTCAAAATAACAGAATTGCGATAGTTGTCAAGCCCTGCCTTGACACCATTCAACTCAAGTTTCTTTTCGGTTTTTTTGTCATTTTCACGCAATAAGAGTCCAACAGAATAGGAATATATATTTCTAACAGAGCCTGTCTGTTGTTCCTTTTCCTTTTGAGTAGTTTGACGTTCCATATAAATACTTCCTAGCAATACTCCGTCAAATTCTACCTTAGGCATGGTAATTTTTATAGGAAGATCAATTTTTGATTTCGGTGGAATAGTAACTGTTTTTTCCGCCTTGACAATATCTTTAATATTGTGTTTCAAACTCTTGTCAACTGCTAGAGTATTTCTGTTATAATCAATTACTCCGTTGCTTCCTGTTTTTGCACTATCAATGATTACATCCACCTTGATTTCTTCAGGATATGGATTGTTTAACTTTATTGTCAATTCCTGTTTTTGATCAGGTGCCATTTTCAAATCATAGTACCCGTATGAGCCTGTTTGATTTTCTGGAAATACTAACTCATACGTAAAACCTGTCCCCGTAATCGCACCTGTTTTATCTGCTGCAAACACTCGGCGAAAATTTCCTGATACCCCCAATGCTAAAGCAAATATCAAAACAACCTTTAAATATCGCTTTAGCTTATTTTTCATTCCCATTCTAATTGCTCCTTTACTTGACTTATAGCCTACTGCCAATTTTCTGATTTACTTATTAATTTTTTTAATGTCTCATTGTTTTCATGGAGAAGCGTGCTTAGTTTTGCATGGAGTACATCCCCTTCTTTTTGCAACTCTAATATGCGAGCTTGTGCAGAACGTTTCATTTGCTCAGCTTCTATTTCAGCTCTCCTTTGAATTTCTCTTGCTTGTGCCTGTGCAAGTAAGAGAACATCTGCAATTTGTTCCTTTTCCGCAGGTTCTGCAGAAATTTTAGGCAGCTGCATTTGCATTCTCAAGCGTCTATTTTCCTCCTCAAGTGCTTTTACACGATTTTCTAGCTCTCTTTCTCTTGAAACAATGTTCAAGACCTTAGGTGAAATAGGCGTTGCTTGACTACTACCTTTTTCACTCAGTTGAGCTTTTAAAGATTTAATTTCGCTTTGCAATACTTCGATTTCTGCTTCATGTACTTCATTAAAAAAATTGTCTATTTCATTTGTTATCGCATTCCTTCGTGTCATCCTATTTTCCTTCTTATTTCTATTTATTTTTCTCAAGTTTCATTTTCTCCCGAAAGAATTTGCAATGCTTTCTGCCGTGCCAAAATAAGCATACGGTCTGCCTGTTCTTTTGTTCTATGCACAATTTCTTCTGCATGAACTTTCTGCTCGGTTAATTCCTCGGTAAGTTTTTCGTTGAAGATTAATTGCCTTTCCATCACTTCGATCTTTTCAAGTAAAGTCGCAATCCCTGCTGGCATCTCTTGCTGAGTATGCTGCCCTTGTTCTAATGCTTGAACACGCATTTCGGCAGCTTTCCAAGCGTTCTTCAATTTTTCGTTTTCTGCCTTTAGATTGTTCAATTCTAAACTGCTAGTATTTTCATTCGTTTCCTTGAGCAATTTTATTTGTGATTGTAGTTGCTCATTTTCTTGTCTCAAATCTTTTAACTGAGAGGTCGCCTCTTCATTTGCACTAACAGCTGATAGGTCTGTTTGCAACTTCTCTACTCTTTCTTGAAGTGCATTTTTCTCTAGCTCAAGATTCTCTTTTAGTTGACGTTCTTGTTCGTATTTCTTTTGAAAATCCTCCTTCTTCTCTTCCTCTTTCTTTGCTGCTTCGACTGTTGAAGTTACTTTTGGACTTTCTTTTACCGTTTCTTTATTTGGTAAAAAAGGAAGTATTTTTCCTTCTTTTTTCTTAGTAGCTGGTTTCGTCTTTTCAAATAACTCATCCAGCTCCTCGTCATCTAACTCATCCAATTCCTCATCCAACAAATCAAATTCATCTAGTTCCTCTAGCTCAGCAAATCTCGATTTCTTTTTACTTCTACCAAACATAATTCTTAGCTCCTTTTTTTCATAGTTTTTTACGCTACCCCACTAGCAATGCTTCAAGCTCAAAAAAACATATAGTTCCCTCTTGCACAAACCCACCAATATATTTACATATTATCATTATAAAACAAGACTAAATTGATTAAAAGGAAAAAACAGAAGAAACATCAAAAATTTTTACTCTATTTTTTTAACATTAGTTTCCATCTGTGAGTTTCCTTTCTTTTTTCGTACTATTAACACTGTAAAAACGCAGGATAAAAAATATACCCTGCGATAATTTCCTTTTATTTCGTCTCAAACAACGGCGAAACCGGCTTATGCTCATGAATTCTTTTAATCGCCTCGCCCATTAACTCGCCGACTGATACTTCTGCAAGTTTGCTAATTCTTTTTTCTTCTGGTAAGAAAATGGAATCGGTGATAACAAGTTTTGTAATTGCCGAGTTTTCAATACGTTCCATTGCTGGTCCAGAAAGGACAGGGTGCGTACATGAAGCGTAAATTTCAGTCGCTCCTTTTTCACGCAACGCATTTGCTGCTAAAGCAATCGTGCCTGCCGTGTCAATCATGTCATCAATCAACACACATTTTTTCCCGTCAACACTTCCGATAATGTTCATTACTTCGGCAACGTTCGCCTTTGGACGACGTTTGTCAATAATGGCAATCGGTGTTTTCAAGATTTCTGCAAGTTTTCTTGCACGTGTTACGCCACCGTGGTCTGGTGAAACTACCACCACATCATCGCCAGAAAGTCCTTGAGATAGGAAATAATCTGCAATGAGCGGAGCACCCATCAAATGATCCACTGGAATGTCGAAAAATCCTTGAATCTGTGCAGCGTGCAAATCAAGCGTCAACAAACGTGTCGCACCTGCAATTGAGAGCATATTCGCTACTAACTTAGAAGTAATTGGCTCTCTTGCTCGTGCTTTTCTATCTTGGCGAGCATATCCGTAATAAGGCATTACCACATTAATCGTCGCAGCACTGGCACGTTTCAATGCATCAATCATAATCAAAAGCTCCATCAAATGATCATTGACTGGACTTGAAGTCGATTGCACGACATAGACATGACAACCACGTACACTTTCCTCAATATTGATTTGAATTTCTCCGTCGCTAAACTGGGTAACACTACATTTTCCAAGTTCTACTCCCACTTCTTTTGCGATTTTTTCTGCGAGTGATCGATTGGAATTTAAAGAAAAAATCTTCAGGCGAGAATCGGCATATTTTTCAGTCATTGTTAAATCCTTTCATTTAGACACAATTTCTACTTCATTTTACCGACTTTTGCTTCTTTTTTCAAGACTTAGCTCATTTATTTTGGAGCAAGTGTGTGAATTTCCACATTGCAAAACCTACAATTACTGCAACAAATGCAACCGGCACTTCCCAGCAAGTCAGCATTCCCTCCATGCCGACAACGAACCATGCTACAAAAAACCAAAGAAGAAATAAAACTAAAACTATCCCACGTATTCCTCTCATTTATTTTCCCCCATATAATTTGAGGCTACTACTTTTCAATAGTAGCCCCTATTTTTATTCTGAACGCAATGCTTCAATCGGATCAAGTTTTGCTGCTCTTCTTGCTGGCAATGCTCCTGCAAGGAATGCGATGAACATGATTAAAGCAATAATGACAACGCTTGGTATAATTTGGAATTGAATCAACGTTAATTGCGGCAAGTCTTTTAAGAACGTATCGCCTGCAAGTGTGTTAATAATTGACCCCATTCCCATTGCTCCAAGAAGTCCTAGTGCTGAACCGAAGAAACCAATCAAACTTGCTTCCCAGCTAAAGATTGAAAATACTTTCCCTTTGCTCAAACCTAATGCTTTCATCAAGCCAATTTCACGTGTACGCTCTTGTACGGACATGAATAGAGTGTTGACAATCCCGAATGTCGCTGCAATTAACGCAATTACACCGAACAAGATTAACCCTGTTGTTATTGCATTCACAAAAATTAAGATTGATTTGATTTGGTCGTCAAACGTCATAGCGATATAGCCTGCTTTTTCGATTTTTTCTTTCACTTCTTCTGTCTCATCTACACTTTTCGCTACAACTAACAACGCTGGAGAACCTGTCTTCATCGCCTCAGGCATTCCTTTTTGGTTAAACTCAATCACGTCTTTTGAAAATTTCTCATTAATATAAGAACTCCCACCTACCAAGGAATTTTTCTCTTGCACACCAACAACTGTCGCAATGAACTCTTTTACTTCACCTGTTGCAGATTTTGCCTCAAATGTGACTTTTTCTCCGATTGCATCTTTGGCATTTTTATAACCAAGTGCCTTTACATAGTCCTCGTCAAATGAAATTTGATTCTCTTTGGCTTTGTAATCCACTTTTTTCCCTGCAATCATTTTCGTGTTTAAACTTGGTAAAACAGTCGTTACAGAAATTTCATATTTCTCGCCGTTATTTCCTTCGATATACTCGAATGCAGCATCTGTTGATGTTTCAACACGTTTGACACCTTTGATTTTTTCTAGTTTTTTAATGTCTTTTTCGTTCAACTGCACAACAGAATTGCCCATAAAATCACTTTTCCCACTTTCAGGGTTGTATTTGTTTGGTCCTTCTTGAGTTGGGTCTAATCCTTCTTGTTTTGCCATGACTTGAATCAAGTCTTTCGCTCCAATACCCCCAACTTGCGTGTTAATAAACTCATTCACCCCGATATTGATCCCTTCGGTCAACGCAATGGTAAACGATCCGATAAAGACGGCTAACACTGTTAAAATTGTACGAACTTTATTTCTCCATAGATTGCTTACTGCTGTACTTAAAATATCTGTTAGTTTCATTTTACTTCCCCACTTCCTACGACTTCTCCGTCTTTGATGAAAATTTGACGGTCACATTTCTCAGCCAATTCGTTGTCATGCGTTACGATAATTAAAGTAATTCCTTGATTTCGGTTCAAATCAAAGAGCATTTGCTCTACTTTTTCACCTGTGACAGAATCTAGATTTCCAGTTGGTTCGTCGGCAAAAATAATATCTGGATTGTTCACCAATGCACGTGCAATACACACACGTTGTTTTTGCCCACCTGATAAGTCTTTCCCTTTATTTTTTGCTTTATCGTCCAATTCTACGGCACGCAAGGCATCCATTGCTTTTCGAGTACGCTCCGCTTTTTTCACTCCTGCGATTTTTAGTGGCAAAGCAACGTTTTCAAGCACTGTTTCTCTTGCATTTAAGAAAAATTGTTGGAAAACAAAGCCAAAACTATCATTTCTAAGAGTGTCGAGCTTTTTCCCTTTGAAATTGCTCACGTCCTCACCATTTAAAAGAACACTTCCTCCTGTTTGCTTGTCCATTAGTGAAAGAATGTGCATAAGCGTTGATTTCCCTGAACCACTTTTCCCAATAATTGCAACACTTTCTCCTTTTTCAATTGCAATATCAACACCTTTGAGTGCCATAAATTTCGCTTCTTTTGTACCATATTGTTTGGTTACAGCTTTTGTTTCGATTGCATACGTCATTTTGTTTCTCCTTCTTTTTTTATTTTCCTTAGCTAAACCTAAGAGTATCTCTAAAAATTCACGCTTATCCAAAATTACTATTTTTTCTTAACAGGAGTTTTTAGAACATTTCTTAATTAACCACTTTTATAGAATACCATAGTTTGCCATTTTCTCATCAGTCTTTGGACTGAACTTCACATACGGTTGAAGGATGAATTTTCAGAAAAATAGCGGATAGCTCTAAAAGACCACTACATATAAATTACTCGTAGTGGTCTTTTAAAGAGATTAAATAAATAGTTCTTTCATCGAACATATACACCATTCTATTTTTCTCATCAATTCTTCTTGACCATGCCCCTTGATAAATGTGTTTCAATGGCTCTGGTTTCCCGATTCCTTCGAAAGGGTTTCTTGCAATGTCGTTGATTAATCTATTGATTTTCTTCAATGTCTTTTTGTCTTGTGTTTGCCAGTAAAGATACTCTTCACATGCTTCTTTTGTGAAACTTTTATTCATCTTCAACCTCAATCAAATCGTGATTTGCTGTTTTCCCAAGGCGAACTTGTTCCATACCTTTCATAATCTTATCTGACAAATACGGATTACTCATGACATAAAGTGTTTCTTGCAACGAATCCCATTCCGCCTTTGATACGACAACAACATTTTCGTCTGGGTTTTTATTCACAACGATCAAAGGTTCCATATTTTCATTCACTTGACGAAAATAAGCCTTCATTTTATTGCGAAAATTTGAATAAACAACTGCTTCCATGTCGTCACACCACCTCTCATACCTTTGTCATTGTTGTATCATATATTGTTCAACTATTCAAACGAAGACTTTCCATTATAATGAACGAAATTCAGCACGTGCCTTTTTTTCGTGAATTGGTCAAAAGTATATACGGCACCTCTAAAAAAACGAATTGCCAAAAGTCATCAGCAATTCGTTTGTAAGTATCTTTATTCTGCAATTAACGTTTCTAAACCAACTAACATCATGTCTTTAAATGAAGTTTGACGTTCTTCGGCTGTGGTTTCTTCGCTTGTTACGAGAGAATCTGAAATGGTCATAATTGCTAAGGCTTGCACATGGTATTTTTTCGCCAAGTAGTAGAGAGCAGCTGCTTCCATTTCTACGGCAAGTACACCTTCTTGACCGAGCATGAGATTGTCCTCGAAAAAGTCGCTGTAAAATAAATCAGCCGAAAGAACAGGTCCCACGTGTGTTGGGAAATCATGTGCTTTTGCGATATTGTAGGCTTTGTAAAGCAATTCCCAATCGCTCGTTGCTGGAACGTCAGCGTGTCGCCAGTCGTTTTGGATAATGCGACTTGTCGTAGCACAACTTTGTGCCATAACTAAATCACGAACGTTCACTTTTTCGTTTAAACTTCCCGCTGTTCCTACACGAATCAATTTTCTTACGCCATATTCTTTGATAAGCTCCGTTGCGTAAATAGAAATGGACGGCATACCCATACCTGTTCCCATGACGGATACCTTCTCCCCTTTGTACGTGCCAGTAAATCCTAACATTCCACGCACATTATTGAATTGAACAGGATTATCCAAAAAGTTTTCTGCGATAAATTTTGCACGCAATGGATCTCCCGGTAATAAAATTTTGTCTGCAATTTCGCCTTTTTTGGCTTCAATGTGAATACTCATAATTCTCCTTCTCCTTATACATATACTTACTTTTTTATTGTTAAATAGCTTTTAACACTTCTTTCACAAGCATTTTGAATGTTTCTTTGACACGTTCTGTTGTTTCTACTACTTCTTCGTGATTGAGAGAAGATTGCATTCCAGCAGCTAGGTTCGTAATGCAAGAAATCCCTAGCACTCTCATTCCTGAATGGCGAGCAACGATTACTTCTGGTACGGTTGACATACCGACCGCACTCGCTCCAAGTGTACGTGCCATGCGAATTTCTGCTGGTGTTTCATACGTCGGACCAGTAAGCCCCATATATACTCCTTCTTGCAAAGGAATATTTAAATCTGTTGCGACTTTGCGAGTTGTCTCCATATATTCTGCATCATAGGCTTGGCTCATATCTGGGAAACGTGGTCCGATTTTTTCATCATTTGGTCCAATCAAAGGATTTGTTCCCATGAAATTCAGATGATCAGTAATAAGCATTAAATCTCCTGCTGTAAATTCTACATTCACCCCGCCTGCTGCATTCGTCACCAAAACGCTCTCCACACCAAGTGTTGCAAACACACGCACTGGGAAAGTAACCGAGGTCATCGGATACCCTTCGTAAAAATGGAAACGTCCTTGCATTGCCAAAACTTTCTTGCCAGAAAGCTCACCATATACAAGTTGCCCTGCATGACCTGCAACTGTCGACGTTGGAAAATTGGGAATCCCGTCATATTTGATGATTATTGCGTGTTCAATTTCTTCTGCCAACTCACCTAATCCACTTCCTAAAATAAGGGCAAAATCAACTTCTTCTACTCCTTGCTCACGCAAATATTTCGTTGTTTCGAGTAATTTTTCATGTAAATCGTTCATAACGTCCTCCATTATTTCAAGCTCGCTAAAAAGCTTTTTCCGTTTTCCGTTGCCGCCACTTCAAAGTTTTCTGCAATTGTTGCACTAATATCAGCATAGTGACCAACTGGCAATTCGCCACTTTCTTTGAATGATTTTGAGTAGACCAAAAGTGGCACATATTCTCGTGTGTGGTCACTTCCTGCGTACGTCGGATCATTTCCATGATCTGCTGTAATCATCAAGAGATCATCATCCTTCATTGCACGCATAATCTCTGGCAAGCGAGCATCAAATTCCTCAATTGCATTTGCGTAACCTTTCACATCACGTCTATGCCCAAACAACGCATCAAAATCTACTAAATTGGTAAAACTAAACCCTTTTTCAAACTCAGGCAATTGAATTGTTTCAAGCAAACGGTCAACGCCTGCCATATTGCTCGCCGTATGCCCCATGTCATGATTAATGCCTTGACCGTTGAAAATATCATGAATTTTTCCAACAGAATAAACATCAACATTCTGTTCTACAAGTGAGTCCATTACCGTTTTCCCAAATGGCGAAAGTGCGTAATCATGTCGCCCAGCAGTACGTGTAAACTCGCCATTTTCCGTGATAAACGGTCGAGCAATGATTCGCCCAATCATGTACGGAGCCTCTAGCGTAATCTTGCGGACATACTCACAAATTTTATACAATTCCTCAAGCGGAATCACTTCCTCATGTGCGGCAATTTGCAAGACAGGGTCAGCAGAAGTGTAGACAATCAACTCTCCACTCTCCACCTGCCGTTGACCGAAATCAGCTATCACTTGCGTGCCTGAGTAGGGCTTGTTTGCCTCACGAATAATTTTTCTCCCTGAAAAGTCCTCGATTTTTTGGAGCAATTCCTCTGGAAAACCGTCTGGAAACACTTGGAAAGGCGTTTGAATGTTCAAGCCCATAATTTCCCAATGCCCTGTCATAGTGTCTTTTCCTCTTGAGATTTCCTCTAGCTTGGTCGCATAACCTTGGTGGTTTTCAATTTTCGCCACCCCTTTGAGAGCAACTTCACGTGGAATCATTCCAAGACCAAGTTGTTCCATATTTGGCACTGTCAACCCTGCGGTTTCTGCGATATGACCGAGCGTATCACTGTTCGTGTCGTCTACGTCATGATTGAAAAATTGAGCCGCATCAGGAGCTGCACCAATGCCAACAGAGTCCATTACTACTAGGTGAACACGTTTGAATTTCATGTTTTCAACTTCTTTCTTTAAAGCTCTCTAAAACTTTTTTGCACTGCACATTTTTAGAAAACTTTTATTCGTTATCTGTTTCATATGACAAGAGTTACTTATCATTTCCTATCCTATTTTAACACTCAAACGAGTTAAAATCATGTTTTTTATCACCCGTTACATGAAACTTTATATATAGTCGCCTTCCCTCTTTTTCTTTCGTCTCACCAAGAAAAACACCCCCACAAGAACCGTCCCCACCAAACACCAACCAATCCTCATAATTTCATTCGTGCTTGGCAAAAGATTTCGTGAAACTTTTTGCTCCACACCGTTTGTATTTGGGAGATTGCCTCGTTGTTTGTTGTAGTAAATGGCTTTTTCCTGTGAAACATTTTCTTCTTCTCCATTTTTATTTGGCAAATGGAGCATGATTTCTTTTGTGACATCAAGTGGAATTTCTGCTACGATTTCGCTTGAGGCTTCAAGCATATATCCGCTCGGTGCTTCTATTTCCTTAAATTTGTACGTTCTTTTTATTTCCCCCCTAAAAATATCAAAGTTCGATTTTCACAATTTATTCAAAAAAACAATCCCGAACAAAAACTACTCTATTAAAAAATGAACGACAAAAAAGCCAACTTCCTTTACAAAAAGCTGGCTAATTATTTTACGTTTTATTAAAATCTACTAATTTTACATCAAACTTGTGTAAAGCTCAATGATTTCTTCCAAGTTCGTTTCTCTTGGATTTCCCGGAGTACACACATCACGCAAAGCGTCTTGGGCGATTTGTGGAATGTCCTCTGCTTTTACACCAAGTTCTGAAATCGTTGCTGGAATCCCTACGTCCTTACTCAAGCTATCAATTGCACTACAAGCTGCATTACGCACGTCTTCAAGAGAGAGTGTATCTGCATTTTCAATGTTTAAAACACGAGCAATATCACGATATTTTTCCCCTGTAAAATCTTTATTGTACTTCATAATTGTTGGCAAAAGAGAAGCACACGCTACTCCGTGAGGAATGTTGTACCATGCTGAAAGTGGGTGAGCCATACCATGCACAAGACCAAGTCCAACATTTGAAAAGCCCATGCCTGCGATATATTGTCCTAATGCCATTTCTTCACGTGCAGATTGCACACCGTTTACAGAATCCCTTAGTGAACGACCGATAATTTCAATTGCTTTAATGTGGAGCATATCCGTCATTTCCCATGCAGCTTGCGTAATATATCCCTCAATCGCATGAGTCATAGCGTCCATTCCTGTTGCAGCGGCAAGGGATTTTGGCATACCCATCATCATGTCGCTGTCAACAAATGCTACGATTGGAATGTCGTGTGGGTCAACACAGACAAATTTGCGGTGATTTTCTTCATCTGTAATCACGTAGTTAATCGTTACTTCGGCAGCTGTTCCAGAAGTCGTTGGTACAGCCAAAATAGGTAAGCAAGGTTTTTTCGTTGCTGCTACACCCTCAAGACTGATAACATCTGAAAACTCTGGATTGGTCACAATAATTCCAATTGCTTTTGCAGTATCAATCGGAGAACCTCCCCCGATTGCGATAATGCAGTCTGCTCCACTATTTTTAACAAATTCAACTCCGTCTTTTACGTTTTGAATCGTAGGATTTGGCACGATACCGTCGTAAACTTCATAGTCTACACCAGCTTCGTCAAGCAATGTTGTTACATTTGTTGCTACTTCAAATTTGATTAAATCTTTATCCGTTACAACGACCGCTTTTTTGAACCCTCGTGCGTTAAATTCTGGGGCAATACTTTCAATTGCTCCTTTTCCAAAATAAGATGTTTCGTTTAAAATTATACGATTTGGCATTTTTTACTCTCCTTTGTTTTTTTCTTTTATTCTACTCTTGTCAGAAAACGATTTCAATATCTTTTTTTATTCTTACTGTATCAGATTTACAGTTTTTTGATTGTGAAACGAATAACTTTTTCTGCAAAGGAACAAAGAGAGGGACTTTCCCCTACTCCTTGTTCGTTTTTCTTTACTTATATAATGGGCCAAATGTTTCACAAACTTTGAAATCTACTGCCTCTAAATCTTTTGTTCCAAAGCCGTCAAATAGACTTGGGCGGAAGATTTTTTCTCTTGGTACATTGTGCAGGGCTACTGGGATACGGAGCATACTTGCAAGTGTGATAATTTCCGCTCCAATGTGGCCATGCACACTCGCACCATGGTTACTTCCCCAATGATTCATTACGTCATAGACTGTTTCAAAACCTTGTTCTCCCAAACGAGGGGCAAACCAAGTAGTCGGCCATGTCTTATCTGTTCGCTCATCAAGTGCTGTATGCACATCCTCTTCTAGCACACAAGTGTAGCCTTCGGCAATTTGAAGAGTAGGACCTACACCGTCCACCATGTTAATGCGAATCATCGTAATTGGCATTTCAGCATCCGTTTTGAAGTGAGAGGAGAATCCGCCACCACGGAAATATTCATAGTTTGCTCGACACCAATCTGTCGCTTTCAAACACGCTTGAATGTCCTCTTCGGTCATATTCCAAAATTCTTTCATTGTGCCGTTGCCATTTTCATCTTTTGCTGCTGCACTGCCGTCAAGTGCTGAGGCACCAGAGTTAATCAAATGAAGAACACCGTCTTTTGCTTTTCCGCTCAATTCTTTCCCTGTCACACGTTTTACCGCCTCTGGACTCCAGTAAGTACGCACATCTGAGAAAATTGGTGCTTTATTCGTAAGCAGAGTGCCAAACAACATAGAAGCACCGTTTAACGTGTCGTTTTCCGTTGCAAAAGCGGTCACTTTTCTCGCACCATTCCAGTCAAAAGTTGATGCCATAATCGCCTCAGTGAAATCTCCGTTTGGCAACCAATCTGTCCATTGTCTTTGCCCTTGGAACCCTCCTGCAATCGCATTTCTACCACGACTTTCTTCTATCCAACCAAGTTCGGCTAATTTTTCATTTCCATACAAAATATCACGAATAATCAACGCTTGTTTGGCGATAAATGACCAATCTTCATCTGCAGGGACAACTTTTGATTTCGTAATAATCTCTGGAAATTCCTTCCCAGCATTAATATCTATGCCTTCTTTACAGTTTTCCTTTATCCAAGCGTATGCTTTTTCATATTCTTCTGGGTCGTAAATACCTAGTGTAATTCGGCGAAGAATTTCCGTCATATCGACAAAATCTACCCCCATACCTAAATATTCATTGAAGAATTTGCTGTCAACTTGACTTCCTGCAATCCCCATAGAGCTTGCACCAATATTGACATACGTTTTCCCTTTCATTTGTCCGACGGCAAATACACCTTTGGCAAAGCTCAAGATTTTTTCCTGCACATCTTCTGGGATAGAATTGTCATCCAAATCTTGCACGTCATGTCCGTAAATTTTGAATGCAGGATACCCTTTTTGTGCAAAACCAGCCATAGCTGCTGCCAAATAGACTGCTCCAGGGCGTTCTGTTCCGTTGAACCCCCAGATTGCTTTGATTGTATTTGCATCCATATCTACCGTTTCTGTTCCATAGCACCAACACGGTGTTACCGAAAGTGTACCGATAATATTTTGCCCAGAAAATTCATCTCGCACAATGCCAGCATCTCCACTTCCACCAATCGTGCGGCTTGCCACCACACATTGAACGGGAGTGCCGTCAGCATAACGTAAATTTTCCTCAATCAAATTCTTTGCGGCGATTGCCATCGCCATTGTTTTTTCCTCCAGCGACTCACGTACGCCCCCTTGACGACCGTCAATCGTAGGACGAATCCCGAGTTTTGGGTAGTTTTTCATTTGAAAATCCTCCGTTGTTAAATTTATTTATCACAAGCAATCACACGCTCATAAACCACTCCAAATTCTGCCCACTTCTCTATTTCTTCTGGTTGGTAGGCAATCGTTTCCTCAAGTGTGCTTACCCACTCACGTATTTTGTGAATATCCTCAAACACACCATGAGCCATGAGTTGAATGGCTAAATTGCCGATTGCTGTTGCCTCTTTTGGACCTGCTATCACTTTTTTGCCAGATGCGTTTGCGACCATTTGGCAAAGAATTTTCGCCTGCGAGCCTCCGCCAACGATATTGACCGTATCAAACGTGAAACCTGTCACTTCGCTAATTTCGTTGAAAACACCTCGATACTTCATCGCCAAACTCTCATAGGCTGAGCGGAAAAATTCTGCTGGTGTGTTTGGAGACGTTTGATTCGTTTTCTTCGCATACGCACGAATACGTTCAATCATGTCCCCCGGTGTCGCAAACATTTCATCATCTGTATCAAACAAACAAATAAATGCCTCCGCTTGTTGAGCCATTTCCGCTATTTCAGAGAAAGTAAATTCTTCTCCTCTTTCTTCAAAATTGCGTTTTAACTCCTGAACAATCCACAATCCTGTACAGTTTTTCAAAAATCTAGTCGTGCCGCCTTGACCTGTTTCATTTGAAAAATTGTATTCATAGGCTTTTTCGCTCAAAACAGGTTGCTCAAGTTCTGTACCAACAAGCGACCATGTGCCACACGAGATAAAAAGAAATCGCTCTTGTGCTGGCACGCTCACCACCGCACTTGCCGTGTCATGAGCGGAGATATTTAGCACTTCCACTTCTTGATTGATAAACTCACGTTTCACCTTGCCAAGATGATTGCCCTCTTGGACAATTTCTGGCAAAATCGTTGTAGGAATTTGCAATTTTTCAAGCAACTTGACATCCCACGTTTTCGTTTTTGAGTTCAACATTTGAGTGGTGGAGGCGATACTTACTTCTGCACGCTTTTTTCCTGTTAGCAAATAGTTGAACAAATCAGGCATCAAAAGAATATCCTTTGTCTTCTCTAGCAATTCTGGCTGTTGTTGTTTCAATGCCAGCAGTTGAAAAAGTGTGTTGATTTCCATTAATTGATTGCCTGTACGCTCGTAAAGTTCTTTGGAAGAAATGAACGTTTCTACTTCCTTCAACATTCCTTGCGTACGTGTGTCACGATAATGAACTGGTTTGCCCAAACAATTGCCTTCTTCGTCAATTAGCCCAAAATCCACACCCCACGTATCAATTGCAAGACTGTCAATTTCACACAAATCGCAAGCAAGCTCTAGCCCTTTTTTTATCTGCTCAAAAAGATAGTGCAAATCCCAATACAGCACGCCGTCCTGCTCAACAGGCACATTTGGAAAACGATGAATTTCTTCCATTTGAAAATCTTCGTCCTTGTAAACACCTAAAATCGCACGTCCAGATGAGGCTCCTAAATCAAATGCCAGTACGTTTTTTTGCATTTTCTTCCTCTTTCTACTATTGAGATTAATGATATTTCTTATACCCCGGGTGTTTTCCTGTTACTTTGTACCCTTCACGCATAGAGAAAAGTCTTTCTAACGTTTCACGTGGGATTTCTTGTTCTTCTACGTTGCCCACACCTAAGAGTAGTCTAGCATGAAATGTCGTATTTGCCACCAATTCTAATGTTTCCATACGGTAATAAGCGGTGATAATGTCGCTACCTATTGCTAAAGCACCATGGTTTTCCAATAATAGCACATCATGCTCTGGAAGATACGGAGCAATTGCCTCTGGCACTTCATTTGTTGACGGTGTGCCAAATGGTGTAATTGGAACAGAACCGATAATAATTGCATTTTCAATCAACGCATAGCTGTCAAGTGGTTTATGTGCCAAAGCAAATGCTGTCGCTACTGGTGGATGTGCATGAACAACTGAATTGACATCTTCACGCTCCTTATACACACGCAAGTGCATCTTGATTTCACTTGACGGACGATACCCCTCCGCCCCCTCTAGCACTTCGCATTGGTCATTGATTTTCAGCAATTTATCTGGCGTAATAAAACTTTTACTAATGCCTGTCGGTGTGCAAAGAAATGTCCCGTCCTCCAAACGTACCGATACATTTCCGTCATTGGCTGCCACCCAGCCTTTTTGCCACATTTTGTTACAAACATCGCAAATTTGTTCTTTAATCAATTGTTCATTCATTTTCTTTTGTAGTCTCCTTTAGCATTAAATATAACTCTTTTTAGAATATAGGTCTTTTAAAATTCCGAAGCTTCGTTTATCCGTCTTGCCTGCTATTCTTTTTTCCTTTGACACTATTATGCCGACTTTCTTTCCGTTTGTAAACGGTGTCAACAAAACTTGATGATTGTTCATTTTCTTTCGCTTTATTCGTTCAAAATGTTCATATTTGTTCACGTTTACGTTAAATATTATGGATTCTCATTGGTTTATAGTGTAATATGTTCATATATAGATTATTTATAGTTCAACGAGAGCGAGGAATTTTTATGGATATTGAGCAAACCAAAAAATTATTAGAAATTTTGCAAAGAAAAAAAGTAATGAAAACAAGTGAGCTACATAAAGAGCTATATTGTAGCATTTCAACGCTGAGACGTGCATTGATTCGTCTGGAACAGGTGGGAATTGTTGCCCGTGAGCATGGTGTAGTCAAGCTAATTAAAGAGCAAAACGTGGAATTTTCGAGCAATTATCGCTCTGGTGAGCATTTAGAGGAAAAAAAGTATATTTGCGAGTTGGCAAGTTTTTTCTTGACGGACAATTTAGCGATTTTCCTCGACTCTAGCACGACTGTTAGCCACCTTATTCCGCATTTGAGGAAATATCAAGGGTTAATTGTCATCACAAACGGCTTGAACATCGCCTCTCTTTTAGCCGATGAGGAAAATATGACCGTCTATGTCATTGGCGGTGAGCTGAAAAAACATTCTTCCTCCCTTTTTGGTGAATTGAGCGATCAATTTGTCGCCAATTTTCACACGGATCTCGCCTTTTTCTCTTGCCGAGGAATCAACGAAAATGGTCTCTACGAGGCAGATTCTAGGCAAGCAATGATGAAACGCAAGATGATTGAAAACAGCAAAAAAGCGATCTGCCTTTGCGACAGCAGTAAGATAAATACTTCACATTTCTTCAAACTAGCCGATTTCAAACAACTTGAGGCATTGATTACAAATGAGGCACTAAGCGAAGAATTAGAGGAGATTTTGGAGGCGGTAGGGTGTGAGTTGAGTTATTGAAAAACAACCACAAGAAATAATCCTGTGGTCATCAATCAATATTCCGTTATCTCCGCACGGTCTCGTGTGTTGGATTGTTTTCCCTCACGAGACTCCAACACTGCTTTCACATCACTTGGCGTTACTCCAACTTCCGCTAAGGCTACTAGCGTGTGAAAAAGTAGGTCGGCAGCTTCGTTTGCAAGTTCTTCTTTGTCTTGGTTTTTGGCAGCAAGGACAACTTCAGTCGCCTCTTCGCCTACCTTTTTCAAAATTTTGTCTAGTCCTTTTTCAAAAAGATAAGTCGTGTAACTTCCTTCTTTTGCATTCGACTTACGATTTAAAATGGTTTGGTACAATTCGTCAATCATTTGTTTTCCTCCTAGGATTTTCATTCAATTTCATTGAAAAAACAGCTTGTTGCTCCTGTGTGGCAAGCCGCACCACCGATTTGTTCAACACTAATCAAAAGCGTGTCACAGTCACAATCCGCTTTGATTGTTTTCACGTTTTGAAATGCTCCGCTTGTAGCTCCTTTGTGCCACAATTCATTGCGACTTCTCGAATAGAACCATGTTTGTTTCGTTTCCAGTGTTTTTTGGAAACTCTCCTCGTTCATATAAGCAAGCATGAGAACTTCTTTTGTTACATCATCAATAATAATCGTTGGAATTAATCCGCCTTGTTTGTCAAAATCAAGTGAGTAGTTTGTTTTTGTACTCATTTCACCTTTCCCTCCTCTCTTGCCAATAATAATACACTTGTAATAATCACGCCCATTGAGCTTAATGTTAAGAAATCTAGTTGACTTTGGAATAAAATCAACGATAAAATCGCTGCGAAAATCGGCTCACTTGCTGATGCTACACTGAAAACAAGTGCTGAGACGTAGGTGACCGATTTCATTGAGAAAAGAAACGGAATGGCTGTGCCAAGCACGGCAATGCCTAGTGCTAGAGAAATACTTACGATTTCTAACTTAAAGTCCACTCGCCAAAGTGGCTGAGCGATATTCATCACAATTCCCGCCAGCAACATTCCCCAACCTGTCAAATTGACCGCAGAATAGCTTTGCAGTAGCTTTTTCGGGGCAATGGAATACGTCGCAACTCCAACGGCTGAGAGAACGCCGAAGAGGAGAGCGGGAAATGTAATGGTCATGGTGTCAAGTTTTCCATGCGTAATCATCAAAAACACGCCGAACATCGCCAGAAAGACGTAGAGAAGTGCCAAAACGCTCGGGCTCTTTCTTTTGAAAATTGCCATGTAGAGCATGATGAAAATAGGGCCTGTAAACTGAATCACCGTTGCCGTGGCGACATTTGAGTGTTGAATACAAAGATAATAGGTCAGCTGAACAAATAGCACGCCACCAATCGCATAGAAAAATAGTGTCGGATAATTCCGCTTATCTTTCCAAATGTCAAAAAAACGCTCGGGTTCACTTTTGAAACTGACAAATAGCAAAATGAAACTTGCAATGACCAGTCGCATGGACGTAATCCAAAGAGCATTGCCATGATAGTTTTCAAAGAAAATTTGTCCTAAAGTTCCTGAAATTGCCCACATCACACCTGCAGATAGGGCATAGAGGGTGCCGATTGCGACTCTTTTGCTTGTTTTCAAATTCTCCATATTATCAAATCCTTACCGCAATCCCATGCTCTTTCAACTCCTGTTTTACTTGCGGAATTGGTACTTCGCCGTAGTGGAAAATACTGGCGGCAAGGGCGGCGGTTGCTCCTGTTTGCTCAAAAACTTCGATGATATGCTCTGAATTACCCGCTCCACCACTGGCAATCACTGGCACGCTAACGGCATTGCAAATGGCTTGGAGTAATTCAATGTCGTATCCGTCCTTTGTGCCGTCCGCATCCATGCTGGTCAATAAAATTTCACCTGCACCTAAAGCAACTGCTTTTTTCGCCCATTCAATCGCATCAAGCCCCGTATCTCGTCTACCACCTGCAACGTAGACGTTCCACGAATTTCCATTCCTTTTGGCATCAATTGCCACTACGATACACTGCCTGCCAAACTTTTCCGCACCTTCGCTGATTAATTCAGGACGAGCAACTGCTGCTGAGTTGATAGAAATTTTATCTGCTCCAGCTTTTAGCATTGCCTGCATATCGTCTGTATTGCGAATCCCTCCGCCAATGGTAAAGGGGATAAACACCTCACGAGCGGTTCTTTCCACCATGTCAACCATTGTTTCTCGGTTGTCGCTTGTCGCTGTAATGTCGAGGAAAACTAATTCATCTGCTCCTTGTTCATTATACACACGAGCGACTTCGACAGGGTCACCTACATCTGTTAAATCTACAAAATTAATTCCTTTCACCACTCGACCATTCGTCACGTCTAAGCAGGGAATAATTCTTTTTGCTAACATGATTGCCCTCCTTGGATTTCCCTCATTTCCTCAAGTCCAATTTTTCCACTGTAAAATGCCTTACCAACAATTGCCCCGTCTACACCTGTTTTCATTAATTCTCTTAAATCTTCCACCGAGCTAACACCACCGCTTGCGATAATTTTCGTTGTTGGAAGGGCGGAAGTGAGTTTTTCATAATGAGCAACGCTAGGACCTGCAAGAGTACCGTCTTTTGAAATATCCGTGTAAATAATCGTTTGCACGCCAAGTTTCACCATTTCCTTGGCAAACGTAATATAATCGGTTTCTGCGACTTCTAGCCAGCCAGAAATTGCGACTTTTTCGTCTTTTGCGTCAATCCCAACCGCAATTTTTTCGCCGAATTTCTCAACTGCTTGCTTGACAAACTCTGGGTTTGTGAGAGCTGCTGAGCCGATAATAATGCGGTCAATTCCTTGATTAAGGTAATCTTCCACTTGCTCCATGCTCCGAATCCCTCCGCCGACTTCGACAAAAAGTCGGGGATTCTCTTGCTTGATTTTGGCAATGAGCGGTGCATGAACTGCACGAGCTTCTAACGCTCCGTCTAGGTCTACCACGTGCAAGTATTTCATGCCACCTTCAGCAAATTCACGTGCTTGGGCAAGAGGTGTGGCATTGACAATCGTTTTTTGAGCGAAATCTCCCTGAAACAGACGAACCGCCTGAGAATCTTTTAAATCAATTGCTGGCAAAATATTCATGCGTACACTACCTCCTTGAATTTTTTCAAAATCCCTAATCCTACCGTACTTGATTTTTCTGGGTGAAATTGTGCTCCATAGACATTCCCGTTGCGAATCATGGCAGGGACGGGTATCGAGTAATTCGCTACGGCATTGATGTATTCTTTTTCACAATCTGCATAGTAGGAGTGAACGAAATAGACATATTTGCTTTCCAAATTTTCAGTTAAGGGGCTTTTGTTCGTTATGATGAGTTCATTCCAGCCCATATGTGGCACAGGAAACCCTTCTTTGTCTGGAATCGCACGGCATTTCCCTTTGATAAAACCGAGTCCTTCGGTATAACTATGCTCGTAAGACCCCTCCAAAAGTAGCTGCATTCCTAGACAAACACCTAAAAGTGGTTTTCCATTTGCGACTTCTTCTTTTAGCACGTCAATAAGATTTCGCTTGCGAAGTTCTTCCATTGCAAGAGGAAAAGCTCCTACTCCCGGCAAAATCAAGCCGTCCGCATTTCTTATCACTTCAGCGTCACTTGTCAACACATTTTCCACACCGATTGCGTGCAGAGCTTTGGCAACATTTTTGGTGTTTCCTGTGTCGTAGTCAATAATTGCAATCATTTACAGCACCCCTTTTGTCGAATTTACTCCTTTAATTTCAGGATTTATTGTAATTGCCTCACGTAATGCACGTCCTGTCGCTTTAAACAAACTTTCAATTTTATGATGTGTATTTTTTCCATGCAAAATTTTCAAATGTAAATTCATTTGCAAATTAAAAGCAAGTGCTTGGAAAAATTCTTCGGCTAACTCGGTGTCAAATGCTCCGAGTTTTGGATTGTCAAATGTTGCATCAAACACTAAATAACTTCTACCTGACAAATCCAAACTTGCCATTCCAAGTGTTTCGTCCATTGGCACAAAACTTGTTCCGTAGCGGTTAATGCCAATTTTCTCACCAAGCGACTCACGAATCGCCTGACCTAATGCAATGCCCACATCTTCAACAGTATGGTGGCTATCCACGTGCAAATCTCCGTCAACTTCAACTACGAGCGAAATCCTCGAGTGAACGGCGAACAATGTCAGCATATGGTCGAAAAAGCCCACACCTGTATTGATTTCAACAGGTGACTGTTCATCTAAATTCACTTTCAGGCTAATTTTTGTTTCAAACGTATCTCTTTTGATTGTTGCATTTCTCATTTGATTTCCTCCGTTATTTTCTCTTCGCTTTCCCGCTTATGCTCTCAATTGAAATCTTAAACACTCGGGTGGCTTTCGTCATTTTGGCAAGGTATTCTCTGCCCTCTGCCAAATAATCGGCAGAATATTTTTCAATCAAACTGTAAAGAGCTTTTTCTTTTTCGCTATCGACTGCCTCGGAAATTTTCCCGAAACAAATGGCACTTTCATAGTTTGTGCCAAATTTTTCTGGGAGAACTTCTGTGTCGCCTACAACTGTAAAAGACACTTTTTCACAAAATGAAAAATTTTCTATTTTATGCCCGCTTCTAGCACCATGAATATAAATCGCTCCGTCAATATAAGCATAATTCAACGGAATCCCATAAGGATAGCCATTTTCACCAATGGTAGAAAGCACACCATATTCTTGATTTTCAATCACTTTAATCGTCTCATCAAGTGAAAGTTCTCGGTCAACTCTTCTCATTCTTGCTCCTTTGCTTAGTTGTGAGGGGCTGGAGTTTGGCAACTGTTCGCTGTGCCGCTCGAAACTTGCGTTTCGGAGCAAGTAAACGGCACGGCTCACTGCCACAGACTTCAAAACGCCCCTCTCGCTTTTATTTTATCTAGCTACGAGGGGCTGAAGTTTGGCAACTGTTCGCTGTGTCGCTCGCAACTTGCGTTGCGATGCTAGTCTTTCAAGAATCTTTGATTCTTAGAAAGACTGTATGCGAAACAAAGTGTAGCAGTAAATAAACGACACGGCTCACTGTTGCAAACTTCAAAACGCCCCGCTCCGCTTTTATTTTATCTAGCTACGAGGGGCTGGAGTCTGGCAACTGCTCTCAATGTCGCTTGAAGCTTCGCTTCAAGTAAATGAACGACATAGTTCGCTGTTGCAGACTCCAGAACGCCCCGCTCCGCTTTTATTTTATCTAGCTGCGAGGGGCTGAAGTTTGGTGGCTGTTCGCAGTGCCGCTCGAAACTGCGTTTCGAGTAGATAAACGGCACGGCTCACTGCCACAAACTTCAAAACGCCCCTCTCCGCTTTTATTTTAGCCTAAATGTTTGTGGGGCTTTTTTTTGTACGGTGATGAAACCTACAATTACATAAAGTACGATGACAATCGAGACGACTGCTACATAGAGAACTTTGTTGCTGAACAATGTTTGAAAATTGTAGTTTTGAATACAAAATAAATAAAAAGCACCGTTGATAAACGAAAATATTGGATTTTTCGACAGTCCTTCTTTGTCAAATGGCTGTAAAATATAGTATAAAAACAGCTCATGAAACGAGAATAGCAGATTAACTGCAACCCCATAAAAGAGAATTAATGCCAATCCCCCCATAGAAATTTGTTTTCCAAAGAGGAAAATGATCGTGAATATATTAATCAACAATCCTAAAACAATCGGTGTGTTCAAAATAAACGATTGTTTCAATCGATCAGCAAAACTCTGTAAAATCGCTTGTTTCGTGCGATAAAATGGATAGTTGAGCATCGCTTTGTCACATCTTAAATAGTAAATACTCACGATTTCCTTGGATAAACTTGTTAGATATAGCACAACGAATAGACTTGGCAAAAACACATATACGTCTTTTTCGCTTACAGTAACTGCACCCGTTGCATGAGTAAATTTTAGGTAAAGGTAACCCACAATCACTACGAGAAAAAGAGCGACTAACGCAGCTAAACGGTAAAACAATTTCTTTTTGAAAATTTTCGAATAGCGTTTGAAAAGCAAGTGATTGAGCAATTGCCCTCCGCTATAACGCTCGAAAATTTCTTGTTCATTTGTCGCTTCAATTTTTTGGCTTGATTTTTCAGCAGCCGTAAACCCCATGTTTTGATTTCCCAATTTGGCAAATACTTCCTCAGTGTAGGCTTTTTTGATGAAAATTCTTTCGATAAATTCATTCGTAAATCCTAGTTTCGTTGCCTTAAAAGAAGTTAGAATCGCTAAAACCAAGGAAATCCATGTAAGCACACCTGTCCATTGCATAGAGACAACTACCGTACAATACACAGTGATTGCGAAATAAAGCATTGTTAATGCCCCTGTGAAAATCCAACGCATAAATTTTCCGTGAAGAAAGTCAATCACTTTTATCCAAAAATGCTGAGCTACTAAGATCATGCTCAAGTTTAGCAAGAGCAGGCGAAGGACAATTGGCACAACGATTGCCACAAAAACATGGCGATACCCCAAGCCTAAAATCAAAAATGGCAACACATAGGCAAGTGAGCTCGTCACTAAATCCATGCGATAAAATTTCACAAGTGTCTCTTGATAAGACAGGCGGTAACGTTTGGCAAAATCAATGTTTTTGAACATTTTCCCATTTGACGCAACGATAAAATCCATTTGCCAAAATAGACAAAATAAGAAAAAAATCGTTATTGTCCAATGAAAAATTTCTGGTGCAGCAAACTGAAATGAGTCGTTTGTCTCTTTATCCATATTGCGGACGATAGTAACCACATTATAGACGATAGCTGAAACGCCCCATGTAACCAGCACTTGAAGTGATTTATTAAACACTATTACTGGCAACTTGAGCCATTTCAAAATCACTGTAAGTCCCGTTTTTAAATCATATGCTGCATAAAATTTTGGCGAAATGCTCTTTCCTATCAAAGGCACACGTCTTAGCCAAAACCAAAGTCCATTTAAAAATGTCGTTGCTTGAATTTGAGTGACTTTCAAGAAAAAATTAAGATAACCTTTCATTTTACTCGCCTCCACTCAAAATCTTGACGATTTCCTTTTCAAAGTCTTCGGATTGAAGTTTTTCTTTTTCTAGGATTTCAAAGTGTTTGTCGTGCAAAAGGATAATTTCATCACATAATTCTTGTGCAAGTTCCAAAATATGCGTTGAGAAAATCACAATTGCATTGTTTTTCAATTCACGTATTCGCTCTTTCACCTCATAAGCTGCAACAGGGTCAAAACTCGTCAATGGCTCGTCTAGCAAGTAAATCGGTGCGTTTGTAATTTCTGTCACGAGCATTTGGACTTTATTTTTCATCCCATGTGAATAATCACGCAATAAAATGTGTTGGTCGCTTTCTTTAATGCCATATTTTGATAAATTTTCACTAGCAGAAAGTGTTGTCGTCAAGCGATGTTTGTTCAAATCCATTACAAATCGGACAAATTCAATTCCTGTCATGAAGTCTGGCAAGTTTGTATCCGTCATCACAAAGCCAATTTCTGTATTGTCATACATTGCATTTTCCACACCCTTATCATCAATAATCGAGATACTCCCACTATCGAGTGTCAAATTTTGTGCAATACAATTGAATAGCGTTGTTTTCCCTGCACCATTTCGCCCAAGCAACCCGTAAATTTTCCCTGTTTCAAAGGTAAAACTTGCGTCCCTAAAAAGTTGCTTTTCATCAAATGATTTGTTTACGTTTTGTAGCTTTAATTTCATTTTTCCCATTCCTCTCTTCTTATGCCTCAAATCTCACGTCAATCGCACGAGCGTGTGCTTCTAGCCCTTCTTTTCGTGCCAAAGCTGTAATGGCACGCTGTGAATTTTTGAGTGCTTTTTTGTCGTAATAAGTATATTGTATCCGTTTGACAAAGTCATGTACACCCAAAGCCGAAGAAAATCTTGCCGTGCTGCCTGTTGGCAAGACATGATTGGCTCCTGCAAAATAATCCCCAACAGGCTCACTCGTGTAATTTCCCAAAAATACACTGCCTGCATTTTTTATTTTGCTCAAATATTTTATCGAATCTTCCAATTGTACTTCCAAATGCTCTGGAGCAACTTTGTTCATCAATTCAAACATATGCTCTATCGTGTCTGTGATAATCGTGCGACCATTGTTTTCAATGGATGCTCTAGCGATTTCCTCACGTGGCAATTCACGCAGTTGTCTCTCTAGCTCTTGGTCAACTTCTGTGGCTAATTCTTCCGAGTTGGTCACCAAAATTGCTCTTGCCAAGACATCATGCTCTGCTTGCGACAATAAATCAGCAGCGATAAATCTAGGATTTGCACTTTCATCTGCCAGCACACCTACTTCTGAGGGACCTGCAATCATATCAATTCCTACTTGCCCAAAAACTTGTTTTTTCGCTGTCGCCACAAAAATATTTCCCGGACCTACAATTTTATCTACTCTCGGTATCATTTGCGTGCCGTAAGCCAGAGCAGCAATGCCGTGAGCCCCACCAATTTGGAAAATTTTATCTACCCCTGCCAAATCGGCGGCTACCAAAATTGCAGAATTGAACACATTGTCTTTTGGCGGTGGCGTAATCATAATGATTTCCTCCACACCTGCAATTTTCGCAGGGAGAGCATTCATCAAAACGCTAGACGGATAGGCAGCCGTGCCTCCCGGAACATAAATGCCCACACGCTCGAGTGGCACAATCATCTGCCCACGAAGAATCCCTTCTCCTTGAAAATCGGCAAACCCAAGTTCTTTTTGTTTTTCGTGGTAAGAGATGATATTCTCTTTTGCTTGTTTGAGCGAAACTAGCACTTCTAGCTCAATTTCTTTATACGCATGGTCAATTGCTAATCTCCCTACTTGCAATTCTTTTAACACGACACCGTCAAATTTCTCTGTGTAATCAATTAATGCCTTATCACCAAGAGTTTTCACCGTCTCGATAATTTCACTTACAGCATTTTCAACCTCTACTTGACTTGTATTCAGTTCCATTTGTTCTCGTTTTAAAATGTCGGCAATTTCCTCGACACTACCTGTTAATCGTTTCATCAAAAACTCTCCCTCCTTTGTTCGCTACAATTTTCTCTAGTTCTTGGATAAATGTTACAATTTCTGGGTTGCTTTTTATTGCTGCTTTGTTGGCTATTAATCTTGCTGAAATTCGGCAGATGTCCTCGAATACTTCCAAGCCATTTTCACGCAAGGTGTTTCCCGTTTCTACAATATCCACAATCGCATCTGCTAAATGCAAGACAGGCGAAATTTCGACAGAGCCTTCAATTTTGATGATTTCCACATCTTCATTTTTCGAGTTAAAATAACTACTTGCAACCGTTGGATATTTAGTAGCAATGCGTTTTCGCTTGTGATCTTTGGGTTGATAGTCTGCAGTGGAGGCTACGGAAAACTTGCAAACACCGATATTCAAATCTAGCATTTCATAATAGCCGTAAGGATGTTCTAGCAAAACATCTTTCCCCACCACGCCTAAGTCTGCTACACCATGCCGTACATATGTCGTAACATCTGGTGCCTTGACGAGCAAAAATCGAAGTTTTCCGTCTGGACTTTCAAAAATCAATTTTCGATTTTTTTCTTTCATAAAATCCATATCAAGCCCCATTTTCGCCAGCAATTTCAGTGTATCTTTTTCCAATCTCCCTTTGGTTAACGCAATCGTAATTGGCTTATTCATCCGTTTCCACCTCCTGCTTGTTGAACTCTCCATTTTTAAAATACCAAACTTCTCTATATCCCCATTTTTTCGCATAATCAAGTGTTTCGGACAAATTGGCAAACAAAGACAATTCCGTTTCCGCATTGACTAAATCCGTCACCTGAGCGATTTCTTCGGTTTCAAAATGCACCAAAATTTTATTTTTTCGCTGATTATTTTGCGTTTTGTAAAGTAAATCAAACACTAGCTCCAAATTCATTGCCCAACCTACCGAAGTCGTTGAACTCATCTCAAAACGTTTAAACAAATAGTCGTATCTCCCGCCATTTAGGAAATTCTCTGGAATCCCCTCGCTGAAACCAGCAAACATAATGCCGGTATAGTAATCCATTACCCCAATCATTCCTAAATCAACTCGCAAAATCTCCTGTGTTTTACTTGGGAAAAGCAGAAATAATTGTTCAATTTCATACAAATCCTCCATAATGGGATGATTTTCTGGAAGTAAGTGTTTTGCCTTGTCAATCACGTTTTTAACATCGCCAAACAATAACGGAATTTCTGCGATAAATTTGGATAAATCACTTGGAAATTCTTGAGTGAAGGCAAAAAGCTCCGTGATATTTTTGCTTAACAATAAACCTTTTAATTCCTCCGCTTTCTGTTCCCCTAGCGAAAGCTCATCAATGATTTTTTTGAAAATACTCGCATGACCAAGCTCCAAATGAAAGTTTGGCACCTCTAGTTTTCGCAAAACATATTCAGCCGTCAAAATCGCCTCTATTTCAGCTTTGGCTGACGGAAAACCGATAATTTCAATCCCTACTTGTGTAATTTCATTTTGCAAACCTTTCATCTCATCATGATAACGAAAAACTTTGCCACTATAAAGCAATTTCAACGGCAAATCAATTTTCGTTGACGCCACCACACGTCCGACAGGAAGTGTCATATCTGGTCGAAGTGTCAACATTCGCCCTTGATGATCGAAGAAACGATACAGACTATCTTGATTTTGTTCATCTTCAAACACTTCTGCAAACTCAATCGTTGGCGTTTCAATTCGCTGAAAACCTCGCACACGCAACAGCTCATTCATCTGTGCCTCTAGCTGATACACACCATTTGCTCTGCGAAATAATTTATCTTGCACCCCTGCGGGTAATTGTTTTTTCCTCATATTTATTGCTCCTGTATTTCTATTTTTTTTACAAATTCACTCAATAATTTCAACACCACTTCCATTTCCTCTCTCGTTCCAATGGAGATTCTAAGGAAATTGGCAATCCTCTCTTTGTTTGGGAAATAACGAACAAATACATGGTTTTCCCTCAAGAAATCAAAAATTTCACCCGCAGGAACACGCTCATGTTCCGCCAAGATAAAGTTAGTCGCACTTGGCAACACATTAAAACCGATACGCGTGACCTCTTTGCTCAACCATTCTCTTGTCTCGATAATTTTTCCATTCATTTCTCGGTAATAATCACTGTCTTGTGTTGCAGCAAGTGCCAAAGCCTCTGCTAATTGGTCAACAGAATACGGATTGTACGCATTTTTCACTGCTTTTATCACTTCTGTCAGTCGCTTATTCCCAACTCCATAACCCACTCGCAAACCTGCAAGAGAGGCATCTTTTGAAAACGTGCGAGTAATGTAGAGATTTTCATATTTATCCAACAACGCTACTGCACTTTTTCCACCAAACTCAATATATGCCTCGTCCACAATCACGACAACATTCGGATGACATTGTAATAATTCCTCTATTTTTGATAATGGTTGGACAATACCTGTCGGAGCATTCGGGTTTGCCAATACAATCCCACCAATTTTCTCAGGAATTTTCGTAAAATCAGGATGAAAATCGTCATCCAAAGGAATTTCCATATACGGAATATCAAACAACTCACACCAAACCGTATAAAAACCGTAGGTTATATCAGGAAAAACAACTGGATACTCAGAATTAAAAAAACTTTGAAATGCCAATGCCAACACATCATCACTTCCATTACCCGTTGTAATACAATCTGATGAAATCCCTAGTTTTTTCGATAAAGCAGAAGTTAAGTTTTCATTTTCAAGCGAAGAATAAAGACGTAATTGATCGCCGTCAAATTCCTTGAGCGTTGCCAATACTTTCGGCGAAGGAGGAAAGGCATTTTCATTGGTATTAATTTTTATCATTTTTGACAATTTCGGCTGTTCTCCTGCCACATAAGGTGTAATTTTTTTCAGTCCAATCATTCATCTTTCCTACTTTCTTTAAAGTTTTTTCGTTATTTTTAGAAAATTTCAACCCTCAGTTTCCACCACTCTTTTGACAAAAAAGCCCCTAGCAATTCAATGCTAGAGGACGTTTTAACGTGGTACCACCTCAGATTTATCAAAGTCTCGCAACTTTAACCTCTGTAATTTACGCTTAAACTTGCAAGCATAAATCTCAGCTATAACGTCGCCAACGTTTTTTCCTACTGTAAATACTCATTCAGAAAAACACTCCAGAATGTGTCCGCACTTCTTTTGTACCCTTTCTCATCAACCAAGAGCTTTCTTCAACAAGACAAAATGCTTTTTTCTCTCAACGTGTTTCAATTATATATACCCTACAATAAAATATTTTATGGAAAAATGCAAGTGTTTTTTTGAATTAAACTGAAGAGAACCTCTAAATCAACTCTCCCCCACTTCACCCAAAACTACATTTGAGTGAAGCGAAAGGTTCTTTTTTGCCTATCTCCTTAGTTTTTCCCCCGTTTTAAAACACCGAACAGCACGCCAGAAATCATTGCTCCTATAAAGATGAACAATAGGTAGAGAACTGGACTACTTGTTAGAGCGATAACGAAAATTCCCCCGTGTGGTGCCATTAATTTGATACCGAAAAGTCCAACAAGTCCACCAGATATGGCACTTCCCACCATAAATGACGGAATAGCACGCAAAGGATCGTTTGCCGCAAACGGAATCGCACCCTCGGTAATAAATGAAAGCCCCATGACAATATTGGTCAAACCAGAATTACGTTCTTCTTTGCTAAATTTATTTTTAAACAAAAGTGTCGCAATAAAGACCGCTAACGGAGGAACCATGCCTCCTGCCATAACGGATGCCATGACTTCACTTCCGCCTGTCGCTACTGTTGCCGCTAGTGTTCCTGTACCAAACACGTATGCCGCTTTATTAATTGGTCCACCCATGTCAATTGCCATCATGCCTCCGACAAGCAAGCCTAAAAGCACCGCACTTGTACCAGATAAGCTAGACAAGAAATTGTTCAACGCAGTATTGATACTAGCCATTGGAATGTTGATAAATAACATCAAAAATCCTGTCAAAAGTACTGCAAGTAATGGATAAATCAAAATTGATTTAATCCCCTCTAAAGCCTTTGGTAATCCTGCAAAAATTTTCTTAAGCAAAAGCACTACTAGACCTGCTAGAAATCCACCAACCAATGCTCCCAAGAAACCTGACGGAATCATTTTGTCAGGGTCTAATTTTCCAAAAGCAAGTCCACTACTCGCCATGCCACCTGCCACAAATCCTGCTACCATTCCCGGTTTTTCAGCGATAGAGTTCGCAATGAAACCTGCTAAGACTGGCAACATAAAGCCAAAAGCACCGCCACCGATATTTTTGAAATATGCCGCTATTTCATGATAGCTCCCAAGACTTGAAAGCGAATCTTTCGGCACACCAAGCATTTGGTCAATCAAGAATGCAAGAGCAATGGCAATTCCTCCACCGATTACAAACGGCAACATTGTAGAAACACCACTCATCAAATGTTTGTAAATCTGTTTGCCAATTCCCTCACCGTCTACCACTTCACTCTGCGTTGTTTCACTCGCATGATAAATTGGAGAAGTGAAAGAACTTTGAATTAACTCTTCTGCATTACGAATCCCCATCGCAACAGGGCGATTAATCAATGGTTTGCCGTCAAAACGGTTCATTTCCACCGCCTTATCCGCTGCAATAATCACTGCGTCTGCTTGCTGAATATCTTGAGCGGTTAAACGATTGCCAACACCACTGGCACCATTTGTCTCCACTTTGATATTTATCCCAAGTTCGCTCGCTTTTTTCTTCAACGCCTCTTCTGCCATATACGTGTGGGCAATTCCTGTCGTACAAGCCGTTACGGCAACGATATTTTTCGCTCCTTGAATTACTTGAGCTGGCTCTGCTTCATTTTTTTCTCTTGAAAACAATGCCAAAACTTCGTCCTCTGTTTGCACGTTTTTCAATTGTTCAATAAATCCTTCTCTCATCAAAAATTGTGAAAGTTCTGCGAGTGCTTGCAAGTGAGTATCATTGGCATTTTCCGGTGCAGCAATCATGAAAAATAAGTGAACAGGTAAACCATCTAATGCCTCGTAATTTACGCCATTTTTTGATTTTGCAAACAAAATAGTCGCCTCTTTTACTGCTGCATTTTTCGCATGAGGCATCGCAATTCCGTCACCTAATCCTGTTGTTGTCTGCTCCTCCCTTGCCAAAATTCCCGCTTTAAATGTTTCTACATCTGTAATTTTCCCTTTATTTTTCAGCTGTTCTACCATTTCGTCAATTGCTGAGCGTTTATCTGCCGCTTGCAAATCTAAAATCATGACTTCTTTTGCCAATAAATCTTTGATATTCATGTTCATTTCCTCTTTTCTGCTAAATTATTTTTTCAATCGCTACTTCTGATTTTTTTTCTAAAACATAGGCTTTTTCTGCCAAATCATCTGAAAAAGCTGTCGCCGTGCCACTTGCCACACCCATTTCAAATGCTTCCAATACCGTTTTTCCTTGTGTGATTTCAGACAAGAAACCTGCCACCATAGAATCTCCCGCACCAACAGAATTTTTTACCGCCCCTTTTATCGCTGGAGCAAAGTACACTCCCTCTTGCGTAATTAAAAACGCTCCGTCACCTGCCATAGAAACAATCACATTTTTCGCTCCACGTTGCAAAAGTTCTTGCCCACTTTTGATAATTTCTTCCTTTGTCGAAAGCCTTATGCCAAACATTCCCTCAAGTTCCGATTTATTCGGTTTAACGAGAAGCGGTTCACTTGCTAGGCTTTGCAAAAGCACCTCGCCTTCGGTATCTAAGACAAAATTTGCTCGTCGTTCCTTGATTTTTTCAATCATTTTTTTGTAAATGGTCGCACTCATATTTTTCGGCACGCTCCCTGCCAAAACGACAACATCACGTTCATTTAACTCATCCAATTTGGACAAAAAAGTCAAAAGCTCACTTTTTGTCACATTCGGTCCACTTCCATTGATTTCAGTTTCTTCGTTTGCTTTTATTTTCACATTAATGCGGGTATCTTCTTTTACCTGTGTAAAATCACAAAGAATCTGCTCATTTTTTAGACTTTTTTCGATAAACTCACCTGTAAATCCGCCAAGAAAACCTAAGGCAACGCTTTTTGAGCCAAGCCTTTTCAGCACACGACTCACATTGATTCCTTTTCCTCCTGCAAAAGTTTCCTCCTCTTGCGAACGATTGACTTCTCCTTTTTCAACCGTTTTCGGTCGCATGATATAGTCAATAGAAGGGTTTAAAGTTACGGTATAAATCATTTTTTCCTCCTCGCTTTCTAATGGGTACCTCTAATTTAATAAAGTATAAACTTTCGTTTCTTTTTCTATTTTTTCTTTCATCTCATTACTAATGCGATCCGTCAAGATTTCTGCCGCCTCTAGCTTTGCCACACGTACAAATGCAACATTTTCAAACTTCGTTTCATCAGCTAAGACGTATGTTTTCTGGCTTTGCTGAATGATTTGTTGCTTAATGCTCGCCTCTTCTGGATCAGGTGTCGTGTAGCCAAATTTTTCATCTATACCATTTATTCCAAGAAAACTTACATTGAGCTGATACTGTGAAATTTGTTGGCTTGCTGTTGCACCTACTACCGCATCTGTCGTCAATTTGACTTGCCCACCTAAAATCGTAACAGGAATCCCCACCTCTGCTAAAATCACCGCATGATGAATGGAATTGGTGACCACTTGAATTTTCGGCAACGTCTCGGCTATTTTTTTGACTAAAAAATGTGTCGTACTCCCTGCATCAATGAATACCACGTCATTCTCTTTAAGAAAACTTAAAGCAAAATTGGCAATGTCTTTTTTCTTTTGAACGTTTTTGGATGATTTTTCTTCCATGTTCGACTCATAGTTTAAGGGTGTGATTTTTTTTGCCCCACCATGTATCCGTCTTAGCAACCCTTCTTCTTCAAGCAATGCTAAATCCCGCCTAACACTTGACTCAGAAGAATTTAGTACCACAATCAAATCGCTTGTTTTCACGATTTCTTCACGTTCTAATTGCTCTAAAATTATTTTTTTCCGCTCTTCAATAAGCATTTTTTCCTCACCACTTTCTTTATCTCTAGGTTTTCTGGAATCGCTTTACAAGTATCATAACACCCTTTTCAATCAAAATCAACCATTTTCCACCAAAAACTTCCAAAAAATTTCATTAGAAATAATTCTTTTTTTTAATCCTTTCAGTTATGATTGAATTAGGTTATTTAAAGAGCGTCTCTAAATATGGGTACCTCTAAAATTTTTGGGAGGAAATTTTATGGTAAAAAAAAGAAAAAAGATAGAAAAAGTAACACTTCCGCCTCTTGAAGTCGATGAACACATCGGGTTGTCTCATGAACAAGTCCAAGAACGAGTAACGCTTGGTCTCGTCAATACTTGCGAAGACAATTCTTCTATTACGGTTTCACAAATTTTACGCAACAATATTTTCACCTTGTTCAATCTTATCAACGTGGTGTTGCTCGTTATTCTCTTTATTTTGCAACGCTATCAAGAATGTTGGTTTTTCATGTTAGCCGTCATTAATTCGCTCATTGGCATTATCCAAGAGTGGCGTTCTAAGAAAACACTTGACCGTTTGGCGATTTTATCTCAAAATCCCGTCAATGCCATTCGCAACGGTGAAAGTGTCAAGCTAGAACAGCATGAGGTCGTGCGTGATGACATTTTACTCATCTCCGCTGGCAATCAAATCATTGCGGATAGCGTGATTATTGGAAGTGGCACCCTTGAAGTAGACGAGTCTATGTTGACTGGAGAAAGCGACCATATTAAAAAAAAGGCGGGCGACAAAGTTCTTTCTGGGAGCATTGTCACTTCTGGAAAAGCATTTGTGCGAGTAACTTCTGTTGGCGAAGAAAATTATGCCACGAAGTTGACAATTGAGGCAAAACAACAAAAAAATCCGACAGCTCCGCTTGTCAAAACGCTCAACACGATTATCAAAGTGCTCTCTATTGCGATTGTCCCTCTTGGCTTATTGCTCATTTACCGTTCCTACACGAAAACGGGCGATTTTTCAGATTCCATTGTCGGAGCAACGAGTGCAATTTTGGGTATGATACCAGAAGGTTTGATTTTGCTGACAAGTGTAACGTTGACTGTAAGTGCCGTCAAACTCGCCAGACAAAAAGTGCTGGTGCAATCCCTTCCAAGTATCGAAACACTCGCACGCATTGACGTCCTTTGCCTTGACAAAACAGGGACAATTACAGACGGCACGCTCAAATTTGAATATTTCGAGCTTGAAAAAACATTTTCAACCGAAGAGGCTGTAAAGATTTTGCAAAATCTTCTTGGCACGCTGCAAGATGAAAATGCAACCGCAACAGCTTTAGCAAAAGAATTTGGCACGGAAGTTACATGGAATGTCGAGCAAAAAATACCATTTTCTTCCGATAGAAAATGGAGTGGAGCAAATTTTGGCAGTCGTGGCAGTTTCATCTTAGGAGCCCCGAGCTTTATTTTTCCAAAAGAAAGAGAGGACATTCTAAAGCGTGTCGCTCGTTTCACGGAAAAAGGATTTCGTGTGTTAGCGATTGGACATAGCCCTTTGCCTTTTGGCACGGAAAATCATTTGCCTGAAAATCTGGAATTTTTCGGTCTTGTTATTTTATCCGACAACATTCGCAAAGAGGCACCCGACACTTTCCGCTTTTTCAAGGAACAAAGTGTGTTGCTCAAAGTTATTTCTGGTGACGACCCGCAAACAGTTAGTACAATCGCTCAAAAAGCAGAAATTGAAAATGCACAATATTTTGTGGACATGAGTAATTATCCCGAGGAAGATGATTTTTCCGAATTGGTCAAAGAATACACGGTTTTCGGTCGTGTTTCACCGTATCAAAAGCGGAATCTCATTCGTGCTTTGAAGAAAAATGGGCATATTACGTGCATGACTGGCGACGGTGTCAATGACGTTCTTGCCATGAAAGAGAGTGATTGTAGTATCGCCATGGTCGAGGGAAGTGATGCCGCTCGTGGTGCAAGTGAATTTGTCTTGCTCGACTCTGATTTTTCCACCATGGTTGACGTGCTAAACGAGGGACGGCGAGTAATTAATAACATTGAAATTGTTGCTTGTATGTACTTGGTCAAGACGATTTACTCCTTTATGCTTACGCTTTTATTTAGTGCAATGGGGAGCGTTTATCCGTTTTCTCCTGCACAAATGGGGCCGATAAACTCACTAACGGTAGGGATTCCAACCTTTTTCCTCGCCCTAAGAGTCAATTATCGCAAACCGACTGGGAAATTTTTGCGGAATGTGCTAGAAAATTCCGTTCCAGCTGCAACAATCGTTGTACTAAGCGTCGTGTACTTGCACGTTATCAAGCAAATATTTGACTTAGCCACCATAGAAGTGGCGACGACTTGTATTTTGATGATTGGAATTATCGGTTTTACTGTCATGACAAAAATGGCACGTCCCTTAAATAAATGGCTGATTGCTTTGTTCGTTTTACTGATAACAAGCTATATCGCCGCTCTCATCTTGTTCCAAAAAGTGCCACTCATTCCAGAAAATTCTTGGCTGGCAGATTTTATTTTTGAGAAATATCCATTGAAATTATTCCCGAAACCTTACGGCAACATTTTCAATGAACATCTATTTTTCTATGCACCAATTGCTTTTGCTCTACCGTTCGCTTTTCAGTATTTATCTTGGACGGCAGAAAAAATACTCCATTGGAAAGAGGAGCGAAACAAAATAAAAAATGAAAAATCGTAAATTAACAAGTGCAAAATCTGATTTTTATTGGTACAATATTAAAAAATAAGGGTAGCTCTCTACTCTAAAATATGGAGGCAATCATGAGTAACGTAACATTTGATTTTTCAAAAACGGCACCTTTTATCAAGTCACACGAACTTGAGTATATGCAAATGCACGTATCTGCATCTGATACTGCTTTGCGTGAAGGAACTGGTCAAGGAAACGAAATGACAGGTTGGATTAACTTACCAAACGACTACGACAAAGAAGAATTTGCACGCATTCAAGCTGCTGCGAAAAAAATCCAAGGTGACTCTGAAGTTTTAGTCGTCATCGGAATCGGCGGTAGCTATCTTGGGGCTCGTGCGGCAATCGAATTTTTGAAATCTAGCTTGCCATTTGTCAAAGAAGAAGGGATTCCACAAATTATTTACGCTGGAAACTCACTTTCTCCAAACTATCTTGCCGACATGGTAGAGTATGTAAAAGACAAAGATTTTTCTGTCAACGTCATTTCAAAATCTGGTACTACAACGGAACCTGCGATTGCTTTCCGTGTATTCAAAAATCTTTTGATTGAAAAATACGGAGCAGACGAAGCAAACAAACGTATTTATGCAACAACCGACCAAGCAAAAGGGGCGGTAAAACAAGAAGCAGATGCTGCCGGCTGGGAAACATTTGTAATTCCTGATTCTGTTGGTGGACGTTTCACTGTTTTAACTCCTGTTGGACTTTTGCCAATCGCTGTAAGTGGCATTGATATTGAAAAATTAATGCAAGGTGCTGCAAAAGGGGTAGAGCTTTATAGTTCTAGTTGCCTAAAAGAAAATGAGGCATACCAATATGCTGCTTTGCGTAACATTTTATACCGCAAAGGTTTCACAACAGAAATCATGGTAGACTATGAGCCAACGCTCCTTTATTTTGCAGAATGGTGGAAACAACTTGCTGGTGAATCTGAAGGAAAAGACGGAAAAGGCATTTATCCGTCAAGTGCTCATTTTTCAACTGATTTGCACTCTCTTGGTCAGTTTATCCAAGAAGGAAACCGCAACTTGTTTGAAACAGTCTTGAAATTCAACAATCCACGTGCCAATGTAATTATTCCAAGTTTTGAAGATGATTTAGACGGTCTTGGTTATATCCAAGGGAAAGATTTGGATTATGTAAACAAAACAGCAGCTGACGGTGTCCTTTTAGCTCATACTGACGGCGGAGTGCCAAACTTCATCATCAATCTTGAACGTCAAGATGAAGAAACACTTGGTCAACTTATCTATTTCTTTGAAATTGCCATTGCAATTTCTGGCTATTTAAATGCCATTAACCCATTCGACCAACCGGGAGTTGAAGCATATAAACAAAATATGTTCGCCCTCCTCGGCAAACCGGGTTATGAAAAACTTGGCGAAGAATTGCGTGCAAGACTTTAAGAATTGAATGAAAGGCTGAAATCCAGCCTAAATGAATAAGGGCACCTCTAAAAACTCGCACTTATCCTAAATTAGCTAGTTTTCCGATTTCCTCGAAAATCTAAAAACTAGCTAATTTAGTCTTAAGCGGAGTTTTTAGAGGTGCCCATAATAAAAAAATCGCATGAAATCAGCATTTGAGAAAATGGGGTTTCTGCGGTTTTTTTGTTTTTTCTGCTTAGTTCCCGCTTTTGTTATAGATAGAATTTCATAAAGCTATTCTCACTTTTTCCATACCACTAGACGAATAAAAAAACGCGTGCTATATTAATACTAACTCAAACTCATTCTTGGGAGGATATGATGAAAAAAATTTTTATCGCACTCATTGCCCTATTGACTCTACTTGTCGCCTGTACGAGAAAAGTGACGGTGGAAAACGTCAAAAAAACTAGCACGCCCACTTTATTTATTCATGGATATAGTGGTGGGAAAGGGTCGTTTGGCGGCATGATTGATCGCTTGGAAACTTCTTCGATTGCAGAAAAATCGCTTGTTTTAACGGTGGATGAAAATGGAGAAATACATGAAGTATCCTATGCGAAACCGACACAAAACAATCCACTCGTGCAAATTCTTTTTCAAAATAATAAAAGTGATGAATTTAGCCAAGCACAATGGATTGAAAATGCCCTTCTTTTCCTAAAGGAAAAATACAAAGTCGAAAAAGTCAACTTAGTCGGTCATTCTATGGGTGGTGTGAGCAGTCTGCGATTACTGTTGACAAGCACTGAAAATCACAGTCTGCCCACCGTTGAAAAGTTCGTGGCAATCGCCTCGCCTTTCAATAGTTTTGTTGACCTTTCACCAAATGAAACCATTCAAAACGTCTTAAATCAAGGTCCTATGGAAAAAAGCCAGCGTTACCTTGAGTATGAAAGTCAAATGCAAAACATTTCACCAACTATCAAAACACTTTTCATCGCAGGTGATAAAAACGATGATACTGCTGGCGACGGTGCCGTACCTCTAGCTGATGCTTTGAGCATGGTGCATTTGTTCAAACAAAACGGCAATCCTACTAATGAAAAAATTTTCACTGGCGGAAACGCTCAGCATAGCAAACTCCATGAAAACACAGCAGTTGATAAACTGGTAGCGGAATTTTTGTGGTCGGACAATTAAAAAACGAAAACCCTTGAAAAAAATAAGTTTCAAGGGTTTTCCTCTATCTAAAATTTGAATACCGTCATTGTGGGAGTGCAAGCGTCCTTATCTCTCTATTACTTTAATCCCTATATTTTTCAAATAATCTCCCAAATTTTGTTTCGTTCCGTCACTTTCGTTCTTCACTTTCCATGTTTTTCCAATAACAACCCCCTCGCTCGCACTTCGTGTGACTTGTTTCATAACTTGAGTAATTGATTCCTCAGTTGCTTGTAGAGAAAGCGAGCCATATTGCCCTCCTTGAATCGCATACATTGGTTCCTCTTTGATATATGTATTATAATACGCATACATCAAATAAACCGCCCCAGCTTTTAAATGAATATCATTTCCATTTTCTGAAAAAAGTACTTCTATATAACTCTCATCATCTTGTACTTTGACTTTTCTATTTCGATTTACTTTCTCCAAAAGACTCTCCGAACTGCCTTTATAATAATCTTTCACCTTAATATAACCGCCATACCGTTCAAAAGGGATAATTTTCGGTGTGTTTCCTTTAATATTTTCCAAAATTTCCAGTTTTCCAATCGTGGAAGCTTGTTCCGCTTGATTAAAACGATTAACCGCTCCGTCTATGGAAAGAACTCTTGCTAGAAAAATATACTCATATGCCTCATTCAAAGTTTTTGGATCACTTTCATCAATAGAAGAAAATCCTTTCGTTAAAAGCCTTTCAACATTGGAGACATCAATATCATCTAAATAGCTATAATATCGTGGCTCGTTGTTTTGAGAGTTGCTACTTTCTGATTTATCTTGCTTATTTTTTTCGCCACAAGCAGTAAGCAATGTGATAGCAATTAAGAATAAAATTATTTTTTTCATGATGTTTTCCCCTTACCAATCCCAACCATAAAGGTCGATTAATTTATCGCTATCTACTTTTTGTACAGAGCGGACTTGCATTGACTGATTTTCATACATAATGCTCCATAAATTCTTTGAATGATCCATTCCAAAAGCATGTCCTAACTCATGTTTAATCGCTGCATCAAAATATTCCATGTTTTGATGTGCACTTGACATCCAAATTATTGAATAATCGTGTCTAGAATTCGGATTCCTATAATTAATAATTTGTCTGTTTTGATTGTCATAAAAACCTGTCACTCCAACTACATTCGGTCGATTCGGAAAGACATACGGCACGCTATAAATATCTATATCGCTTCCTTGATTGTGATACAATCGTTCCATATAAAGGGGATTATCCCAACCTGTGTACATCCAATTATGAACTGCTCCATTGATGCGATTAACAAATTGTGTTGCTGAACTATCTATATAATAGTCCACTCTTCTTATCCCATCTGCTAATTTCGAACCCAAATCTGGCGTTTTTCTCTCAATTACTCTTATTTGCAATGCCTCGATCGCTCGACTTTTCCCCGTCGTTCCTGCTACTTCTCCTCCGCTTCGCCAACCTTGCCAACCAATTCCAGCAACATGTGCTCGATATTGAATGTCATAAGCACTCCCTGCATGACTGCCTGTAAAATTAAAAGCAATCGCCTCTAATCTTCTTCCCTGTCCTGTTGTCCCAGACATCTTTCCATCGCCTGTTGCAGTAACCCAACCTATGCCAGCAAGATGTGTTTGGTAAACTACGCCAATCCCCCTCCCTTCAACCCAAACTCTTATCGCCTCTAACCTAAGCGATTTCCCTGTCGTACCAACAGTCACGGTTCCTCCCCTATCTTTATTTGCCCAACCATAATTTTGTCCATGCACCTGTGCGACTAAAACAGGTTGAGTAGGTTTTGGAGATAATGCGTTCACATATTCTACTAGAATAACAGAAATTATCACACACACCCACACAACAACTCTTTTTAATCTCTCCATATTCCCACCCGTTTCTTTATCTAATTTTTTGATTCTATAAAATTAAATGTTTTCTATTTTTGAAACATTTTACAACCACTACATTATTTCTGTGTTCTCTCGTCAATAAATCATCTAAATAATTTCTTAAAGATATTCGTTTTATAGTTTGTTAACTCTATAAAAATCACACTTAGAAAATTCAACTCAAACGAAAGCTCTAAAACCACTCATACTTTACTTCTCTTTTACCACGACACCAATTTTTTCTAAATAACCATCCAAATTCTCTTGTTGACCCGTTCCCTCGTTCTTCACTTCCCACGTTTTCCCAATTTCATCTTCCCCCATTTTTACTTCGTCAATTGGCTGTTGCTCATCTTCTAATTTTAATGCACCATATTCAAAACCATTTAATGTATATTTTTTCCACTCGCTATCCCAATTTGCGTAAAATAAATACACCTCTCCTGCAGTTAAATAAATATCGCCCGATTTTTTCATCTCAACTAGCTCATTACTCTCCTCGACAGGGCCTTTCCCTTCTTTTGCTCTAAGCTCATTGGCTTTTTCGATTGCCTCTGGAAAATCGTTTTTGTACCGCTCTTTTTCCTCGATAATTCCTCCAAATCTCGCAAACTCAACCATTCCAGTGGCTTTTCCTTTTAAATTCTTCAAAATTTCTAACTTTCCTACCGTATTTGGAAAAGTATTTCCTTGAGAATTTGGGCGAACTTCCGCCTTATCTAAGGAAACCACACGAGCGATAAAAATATTTGTATTGTCCTCTGCTAATTCCTTTGGATTCTCTACATTTATTAGCATGCTAAACTCCGAGTTCTCCGAGTGCACTTTACTTTTATCAATCGCAGTCAAATAAGAAACATATTCCTTTTTCGTTTTCGCTTTTAACTCTGTTTTTTCCGTAGTATTTTTTGTTGGCTCTTTGGTTGCTTTTTTCTCATTGGAACACCCCGCAAGAGTTAACACCCCTAATGCAATGAGTAATACTTTTTTCATCAATTTCATTGATTGACCCTCCCTATATTCTTTAGGGCACCTCTAAAAACTCGCACTTATCCTAAATTGCTAGTTTTCCGATTTTCTTCGTCAATCTCCTCAACCTTGTCTAGCTCCGAAGTGCAGGAGTTTGGCAACTGTTCGCAGTGTCGCTCGAAACTAAAGTTTCGAGTAAATAAACGACACGGCTCACTGTTGCAAACTCCTTAACGCACTTCTTCGCTTTTCTATGAACCACATAGCTTTCGTCGATTTCCTCGATAATCGAAAAACTAGCTAATTTAGTCTTAAGCGGAGTTTTTAGAGGCGCCCTTTAATTGTTACCGTTATCATTTTTGACAACATACATACTCTCATTGAGTATAGCATACTTTTTACAACGTGAACATATCATATCACGACAAGTTTTCTATTGTATTCTGACAATTTGTCACTTGATTCCATTTTGATTTGAAAAATAAAGTACAAAAATGTAAACTATATTTGTAAAAGAAAAGATACAAATATCCGAATATAATTATTTTTACGAAAAAATGGGAGGGATTTACATGGAAAGAGAGATACTGCTACAATCTTTAAGAAAAAAAGAATTTCCATTTCTTCAAGTGACCGATACTGAAACTCAAGAAATTCTTTTAGATAAAAAACAAGGAGATTTTGTAAAATGTTTCTTGGAAGAACATTCTATCTCGGCTTTATTTGAGGTACATTTTGAAAAAATGCGGGAAAAAAATATGGGAGATCTTGCCGAATATGAAGAAAGAGAGCAGTCAATTATTCTTAAAAATACATTTTTAGGAAAAACTTTTGATCTATTTCATGATTCTCTAGGATTAACCTATTGTTTAATGGAATTTCCGTCAAAAATGATACGGATTGCCGTAGGAGCTTATCGAACGAACGCAACGATGTATCGTTTGGGCATAACGGAAAAGCATTTGGAAAAGTTGCCACATCTCAGTTTGCATTTAGTGGAGAGTAAATATCATGATTTGCACCAAGAAATTCTCTCTTGTTTATTTGTCAAAGGTGAACAAGATTTAAAAGAAATAATTGAGTATTTACAGGAAGATTTCTCTATTTCCCACACGTTAAATGATTTAGAAAAGAAATTTCACCTTAGCGAGAGAACGATTCAAAGACGGTTTAAAGAACACTTAAATACAACGTTTTTTAAATTTTATCAAGAAATGAGAATGCACTACGCAAGGCGATTGCTACGTGATACGAAGTATTCAATTGACGAAATTGCCCTCAAAGTTGGCTATGAGTCTAGTGCAAATTTTTACAATGCGTTTCACGCTTATTATGGTTGCCCACCAAGACATTATTATTTACAACCCACGGAGGAGAAACTATGGCAAAATTAAGTATCAACAATCTCTCTTTTTTCTATAAGGAAAAAGAAATCCTAAAGAATGCCTCGCTGACTCTTGATGAAGGCACGATTACAGGATTAATCGCTCCAAACGGAACGGGAAAAACGACTTTTATTAAGTTAATCATAAATTTGTTAACTTCTAAACAAGGAGAAATTCTAATTGACGGGAGAAAATACAAGGAAAATCGAGAAAAATATTTGAAAAGTATCTTTTTTCTTCCCTCGTCTGAAAATTTGTATATTCATTTGACTGTCATGGAGCATTTGCAATATGTCAAGAAAATCTGGGGAAGTAGTGCTGATTTGAGTGGAATTATCCGAGAATTGCGAATGGGCGACTATCAAAACAAAAAAATCAAAACACTTTCACTCGGAATGAAACAACATCTACTCATCGCTTTATACGCTGCGAGCGGAGCAAGCGTTCTTCTCTTGGACGAACCAATGAACTCTCTTGACCCTACAAGTGTGAAATTGGTATCGAATTTTTTGAAAAGACTAAAAAACGAAGGGAAAACCATTCTTTTTTCTTCTCATAACTTGGTCAATCTCGCAGAAGTTTGTGATAAAGCGATTTATATAAAAGAGAAACAATTTTCCGTTTTTCATTCACAAGAGATAGATTTGCAAGAAACGTATAATGATTTTTACGAGGAGGAAATAGAATGACTTACTCTTTTTTTGAACTAAGAAATTTCTTTAAGGAAAAAGCAATTATCGTCTTGTTTTTGATATTTCTCGGCATTACCATTGCCCCGCAATTTCTTTTAACACCTGACGAAAACTTCGATAAAGGGTACCTTTATGCACTAGAAGGCTCTATTGAAATGCAAAAGGAAATTTTAGACGCTGGTGACCTTCCGCCTCATGTAGCAGAAAATATTGCAGAGGAGCTTAAACTTAATGAAATGCTTTTGTCTAAAATCAAGAACAACGATTTAACTGAAGCGTTAAAAGCTGAACTCGCAAAAGAAACCTTTACCTTAAAAGGCGTAGAGAATGGAAGTATAAGTGGTCCTACTCTCGTTGAGCAAAAACTGCTAGTCGCCAAATTGGAGTATTTAGTGAAAAATAAATTGCTCAAAGTATCTGATGATACAGCTGTTATGCCTGCAGTGAATTATCTGATGTCCTCCATGCGACCATATATGCCGATTTTTCTAGTGGTGAGCTTAATTTTGTCTTATGCCTATTCGCTGGAAAAACGAAGAAAGACAATTGATTTTTTGAACGTCATTCCTGTATCGCTAAAACGTATCTCCATTACAAAGTTCCTACTTTTTACGAGTTTGACCTCTCTTCTTGTGCTTGTGAGTTTTTTGCTTAATTATATTATTGCAATGGCGAAAAATGGCACAGGTAGTTGGAAATATCCCATTGTCGTCACTCCAGACGGGCAAACTGTCGAGGTCATGACTGCTCAAACATTTGTTTTAAAAGAAATGTGTCTATTATTGCTTATTCTCTTGTTCCTATCTATTCTAAGTTTTTTCATCCAACTTTACTCTGGAAATATTCTAGTAAATCTAGGGATTTTATTAGGACTTGTTGCACTGTCACAATATCAATTGCCAAGCGACGGGCTTTTGGGGAAATTAGCCGTCATTCTTCCGTTTTCGTACATGAATTTCTCGACCATTCTTACTCGTGGAGAAACTTTCTTTGCCCCGCTAAAAAATAATGAATTAACCTTTGAAAACGGTGTGGGTGTGCTTTGTTGTTACATCTTTCTATTAGTATTATTGTCAGCTATACGATTGAAATGGGTAAGACGAATGTAAATACTACTAAATCAAAAAAGAATGCCTTCAAACTCTTGAACGCATTCTTTTTTATTCCCACTTTAAATATTTCATTTTCTTTACTTTTATATTACACTTCGTTAAAACTATATACTTTTTAAAATAAATCTATATAATATGTATTGTAAACGTTTCAGATTGATAAAAAACGGAAAGTGATCGAGGTGTTTAGAAGTTTGTCGCAGTGAGCTATTGCTGAAAACTTTCGTTTTGCAAACAGCGAACAAACTCCCACTCCTCACCGCTAGAAAAAGAAAGGGGCTACAAGAAAATGGAAGGCATGGAACAAATTTCATTCCAGATGATTGCTGCAATTGGAGAGGGTCGCTCAAAAATTATGTTGGCAATGAATGAAGCAGCAGAAGGGCATTTTGAGGAGGCGAATAAATTACTCCAAGAGAGTAATCAATCACTCGTCAAAGCTCACGAAAGTCATTTCGGGCTTATTCAAAAAGAGGCAAATGGCGAAAAAGTAGAACTTGGTTTGCTTTTTATGCACGCTGAAGATCAACTTATGACCACTTCTTTATTGAAAGATATGGCTGAGCAGATGGTGAAAATGTACGAAAAACTTCACAAAATTTCCGAAGGATAAAATCAAGGAGGTTCATTTAAAATGAAGAAAAAGACAAAAATCTTAGATGTAATCAGTAATTTTGCTCAGAAAATGGGCTCGCAAGTCCATTTCCGTTCACTACGTGATGGATTTGTTCAAACCGTACCTTTTTTGGTACTTGCTGGTGTATTCATCTTAATCAACTATGTTATCATCGCACCAGAAACTGGGTATATTGCTGGACTCGTTCACAATGACGCTTTGCTTGCAACATGGCAAGAGCTTGGGAGCAAAATTATCAACGGTTCGCTTTCTTGTTATTCCTTGCTCATTGGTGTATTGATTTCATACAGTTTGGCAAAAAATAAACATTATGAAAATCCGATTTATTGCTCGGTTATCACGCTGGCGGTGATTTTCATTTTCGTACCAATTGTGAATGCCGTAACTCCGAATGGGGCGGAAAAAGCTGTTGAAGTTGCTAGTATCGTGCCGTTTGATTTACTCGGGACAGCAGGTGTATTCACCTCTATTCTCTCAGCACTTCTTTCAACAGAATTGTTTATCTTTTTAAGTCGTCAAGAAAAATTGAAAATCAAACTTACTGGCGGGATTCCTCCAGCAGTCGCACAAAGTTTTAACGCACTTTTGGCAATTATGATTACGCTGATTGTCTTTGGTTTTGGCTCATTTGCTGTTCATCAACTGACAAAAATGGACGTGCATGAATTAATTAATAAAGTGATTCAAGCACCAATGCTCCATTTAACAACAAGTTTACCGGGATTTTTAGTGCTTTGTTTTGTTACCAATACGCTTTTCTCTCTTGGGATTCACCCGAGCGGGATTGTCAACCCGATTTTAGAGCCACCTCTTTTGGCAGCGATGAATCAAAATACTGAGGCTTTTAAAAATGGTACGGATATTCCAAACATTATCGTGTTACCATTCCGTGATTTGTACGGACATATCGGAGGAACGGGTTCAACCATTGCGTTGATTATCGCAATTTTCCTTGTCAGTCGGAAAAAATCCAATCGTCAATTCGCAAAACTTGCAGGACCACTGGAGATTTTCAATATCAACGAGCCTGTGATTTACGGTTTCCCTGTCGTAATGAATCCTGTAATCATGATTCCATTCATCTTTGGGCCATTACTCTCATTTGCTATCGCTTATTTTGCAACTGCAATTGGTTTGGTCAGTAAAATTGTCGTCTACGTTCCTTGGTCAACGCCACCTCTTATCAATGGCTATATCGCAAGCGGCGGAGATATTCGTAACTCTATTTTACAACTATTTTTAATTGCCTTTATGGTCGTGATTTATATTCCATTCCTCAAGGCACATGAATCTTCCATGACAGATGATACGGAAGTAAACACGAGTGCATTTGACAAAGCTCTTGGAAAGAACATGGAAAATGAAAAAGAAATCACAAGCACAACTGACAGTGATGACTTTAGTGACTTCGCTGAATTTATGTAAAAGTAGGTTTTATTTCAAACAATTATTGAATTGCTATATGGGTACCTCTAAAAACTCCGCTTAAAACTAAATTAGCTAGTTTTTCTTATTTTCGAGGAAATCGACGAAAGCTATGTGGTTCATAGAAAAGCGAAGAAGTGCGTTAAGGAGTTTGCAACAGTGAGCCGTGTCGTTTATTTACTCGAAACTTTAGTTTCGAGCGACACTGCGAACAGTTGCCAAACTCCTGCACTTCGTAGCTAGACAAGGTTGAGGAGATTGACGAAGAAAATCGGAAAACTAGCAATTTAGGATAAGTGCGAGTTTTTAGAGGTCCCCATATGCTTAGGATAGCATTCAAAAACCACAAACTGAAAGGAAGATTACAATGGTAAATATTTTATTATGCTGTAACGAAGGAATGTCCACTAGTTTTTTAGTGAAAAAAATGCAAGAAGTAGCGGATAAAAACAGTTTGAAAGTCAAAATTTGGGCTGTAAGTGAACCACGTGTTGACACGGAAAGTGAAGAGGCGGACGTTGTAATGCTTGGGCCACAAATCGCTTTTCTTGAAGGGAAAATTCAAGAGCGATTGAACAATCGTGTGCCTGTCGAGGCAATTAGTGCCGAAGATTTCGGACGTATCAACGGTGCTGCCGTTCTAAAACGTGCTTTGACACTTGTGAAAAATCACCGTGCTGCAAATGCTTAAATAAAGCTATACTGCATAGCAAAATTTCATTGCCTTTGCAGAAATTTTACCCAAAAAAACTATACTCAAAAAGTGTGAGATATCCTCAGGAGTTTGTGATATGGGTACCTTTAAAAACTACGATTAAGCCAAAACTAGCAATTCTGGGGAAATGCGAGTTTTTAGAGGTCTCCATATTGAAAACAATTAACGAACTCCTACATCTCACTATTAAATGAAGGAAAACGGAGAAAAACTCATGACAATTAAATTAGGATTTATCGGATTTGGAAAATCTGCCAATCGTTACCATTTACCTTATGTTTCATTGCGTAAAAACTTTGAGGTGAAAACTATTTTCGATCTCAAAATCAATGAAGATTTGGCAAAACCTTATAAAGAGAAAGGGGTAAATTTCACAACGGACATCAACGTACTGTTAAATGACCAAGAAATTCAACTTGTGACAATTTGCACACCTGCACATACACATTATGAACTTGCCAAACAAGTCATTTTAGCAGGAAAATCTGTAATTGTGGAAAAACCATTTGCCGATACACTCGCTCATGCTAAGGAACTTTTTGAATTAGCGGAAGAAAAAGGCGTGTTGATTACTCCTTACCAAAATAGACGATTTGACGGAGATTTTCTAGCAGTCAAACAAGTCGTGGAACAAGGATTTTTGGGTGATATTTTAGAGGTGGAAACGCATATTGATTACTACCGTCCAAATAGCATTACGCATAACGGGCCAAAAGAAGAAGGAAGTTTTTACGGTCTAGGGATTCACACAATGGATCGAATGATTGGCTTGTTCGGTCGTCCAGAAATGGTCGCCTACGACATTCGCAATAACGAAGTAAACGGTGCAGTGGACAATTATTTTGACGTAGATCTTCATTTTAGCCACCAAATGAAAGTCAAGCTGAAAACCAATCATATCGTGGCAAGCGTCTATCCTCGTTTTATCGTGCATGGCACAAATGGTTCGTTTATTAAATACGGCGAAGATCAGCAGGAAAATGATTTGAAAGCTGGCATTATGCCTGACGCTGCTGGATTTGGTGAAGATTCTCCTATGTATTACGGTGTAGCAAAATACAAAAATGCCAATGGCGATTGGATTGAAAAACAAATTAAAACGCCGCTTGGAGATTACGGACGATTTTACGATGCCGTTTACGATACACTTGTGAACAACGCAAAACCTGTCGTTACCAAGAAAGAAGCTCTAACAAATATCGAAATTTTAGAAAATGGATTTACTTCCTCTAGTCCTAGCGTTTATAAATTGGAAAAAGAAGTTTAATCGTAGAAGGAGACATTATGAATAGAATTTTAGCCTGCGTAGCATCTGATTTTGGAAAGAAAGAAACACCACTTGAATTAAAGCAAGCAATCAAAGCAAGCGAGGGACGTGTTATTTTAGCAGAAGTAGCCGCAGAAACGCCCTCTTTATTTCCCGAAGTAACTTCAGGAGAATTGGCAACAGCTTTCGGTGCAGATTTGATTTTACTAAAGGGCTTTGATGTCTCAACAGGAAAAATCGCAAGTTTGCCCGAAGTACAAGGAAAATCTCCTGTTGAAACTTTACGTGAATTAACAGGTGTCGCAGTGGGGATTAATTTGGAAATTACTGATGACGGAATTGATAGCAAACGAGCAACTGCCTCTTCCATTCAACAAGCTCTTGCAATGAAACCTGATTTTCTCGCTTTAACTGGCTATCAAAAACCAGAAGTAACTGCCCAACGCATTTTAAAAGAAATCCAAGAAGTGCGAAAACAATACGCAGGATTTCTCTTTGTCAATCCTGTTATCGCACACGCAAGTCAATTAAACAAGGAAGATTTGCTTGCTTATGCAAAGGCGGGAGCGGATTTGATTGTATTGCCCGCACCTGCAACTGTTCCCGGTGTAAGTGAGGCACTCTTAGCAGAGGTGGCAATTTCCTTGCAAAAAGCTGGAGCGTTGGTTTCTGCCACAATCAGCACGAGCCAAGAAGGCTCTGACACAGATACGATCCGTTCAATCGCACTTTCAGCAAAACGTGCGGGTGTAGATGTCTACGGTCTAGGAGATGCTGGAGTTGCTGGAATGGCTACCCCAGAGGCAATCCAAACACTTTCCATTGCCGTTCGTGGAAAACGTCATACTTATGTCCGTATGGCTCGCTCGGCACGAAGATAATGTAAAAAGCACGCAAGTTCTTCTTAGTTGCGTGCTTTTTAAGTTTTAGCTAAGCATTTAATTCTTCAGCTTGTTTTTGAGATACACGCTGTGAGATTTTTAAAAATGGTAGATAGAAAAACATTGTTGCTACAATAATGAGAACTTGTAGAAATGCCACTTTCCAATCACCGCCACTTGCTAAAAATCCACTTAAAACTGGTGGAGTCGTCCACGGAATCATATAGGCTAAAGGTTTCACAAATCCGACAGCCGTAGCAAAATAGCCAACTAATGCTCCAATTACTGGGCTTAACACAAATGGAATCATCATTGGAATGTTGAACACAATTGGCAAACCAAAAATAATTGGCTCATTGATTTCAAAAATTCCGGGAGCAATGGAAAGATTTACTACATCTCTATACGGTTTATATTTGATAAAAATTAAAACTGCTAAAATCAAAGAAATCGTTCCACCTGTTCCGCCCATTTGAGAGTAAACAGTGGTAAAGGCACTATTGATAATGTTCGGTGCTACTTTTCCTGCGTTTACTGCACTCATGTTTTCATTCATATTTACTAATAGGATAGGTTCTAGTAGTGAGCCGTACAAAACCGTTTGGTGAATCCCTAATGTGAATAAGAAATTCCCCGTAGAAAAAATCAATATATATCCTAAAAGCGAGGCATTAACTTTTCTTAGCGGTTCTTGAATAACAGTTGAAATAAGCGTTATTAAATCTGTTTCAAAAACTGAAATCAGAACTGCCGATAAGATTGCAAAAAAACACACTACAATAATCATTGGAATCAACGAAGCAAAACTTTGGCTTACAGAAGGGGGAACCTGTTCGCCTAAATTAATTTGCAATCGCTTCATCGTTGCTAATCGGATAAATATTTCTGTTGCAAGTAAACCAATAATAATCCCAGCAAACATTCCTTGAGTACCTGTATCCTTAAATAGTAGCACATTTGATATAGTAACCGTTTCATCCATGTCGTTTGGGGTAACGACGTGATTGATACTCATCATCAAAATAAGACAGGTTGTTGCAACGACGGTTGCTGAAATTGGATTTTTAAATTTTTTATTTTTTGCTAGAAAATAACCAATCATTGGAGCAATGAGCAGTGCTGCAACGTTGAGCGTTCCATTGGTAATAACATTGCCAAACACCTGAAATTTGCTCAATGCCTCCCCTTTTAAAATCCAAGGAAAAATAACATTATTGATTAAAACCGCAAGCCCTGCCATGATAAACATAGGCATAATGGTGGTAAAAGCATCTCGAAGCGATCTCAGATGAACTTGATTCCCAACCTTCACTGAAAACGCTGTAAATTTGTCAAAAGCACCCTGCATTCCACTATTTTTCTTTTCCATGATTCTAACCCTTTCTATTTTTGCAATAAATTTTGCCCATTTGAAGAAATGACTTCCTTAAACCAATAAAAACTTTTTTTCGGCACTCGCTTCATATCTCGCAAATCATGATTTGTTCTATTGACAAATACTGCCCCATATCGCTTTCTCATATCGCCTTGAGAGCTTAAAATATCAATCAAGCCCCAACCTAAATAGCCAATTACCTCAACTCCGTCTTTATACATCGCATCATACATTGCAATTAAATGATTGCGATGATAGTCAATTCGATAATCATCTTCAATCATATCCTTACCATTCCATTCTTCTTGCACACCAATTCCATTTTCAATAGGAAAAATTGGAAGTTGATACCTTTGATAAAGTTTGTTTAGCACATCTCTAAATCCTAATGAATCAATTTGCCAACCCCATTCTGTCGATTCAATGTGCGGATTTTTTTGCCCTCCATGACTTAGATAAAAATTAGGTGCAATCCCCTCAGGTATTTTTTCTGAATTGACCGTAGTAGAGGCGTAGTAGCTGAAACTTAAAAAGTCACTCGTTATATTAGAAATTTCTTCAAGCTCCCCGTCTAAAATTTTCATATCAATGTTTTCATTTTTTACAAAACGCATCATTTCAGCTGAATATTTGCCTTTGGTATAGCAATCTAAAAGAGTAAAATTGACAAATTCATCCCATTTTCGTGCAGCAAGAATATCCTCTGGCTTACAAGTTGCAGGATAGACTTCACTATATGCCAGCATACCGCCAATCTTGGCATCTGTATTTTTGTGTATATAATTACAAATTGATGCATGAGCTACCATTACATTGTGTGCAATTTGATACAATTCTCCTGCTGTTTCTTCTCCTTTTAAATATCCACTTATTTTAAAAACTTCTGGCACATGGTAAAGATTTTGCTCATTAAACGTAATCCAATATTTTACCTTATGTGCAAAGCAATCGACCATTTTTTTACCAAATCGTACAAATGCATCCAAAACTTTTTTATGAATAAAACCATTGTATTTCTCTGCCAAATGTAGTGGCATATCAAAATGATACAAGCAAATCATTGGTTCAATGCCTCTTTCGATTAAAGCATCTATGAATTGATTATAATATTCAATTCCCTCCTCGTTAAATTCACCATCGCCATCACGAACGACTCTTGACCACGAAATTTGAAAACGATACATATTCATGCCCATTTCTTTCATGTAATCAAAATCTTCTTCGTAGTGGTGATAGTTGTCATTAGCAAAATGCCAGTCACTCGCATTTTCCGTTGCCTCTCTTACATCGTACACCGACAAGGATTTTCCACCCTCGTTCCAACCACCTTCCGTTTGCATACTGGAAACAGAATTTCCCCAAAAAAATTTGTCATTCTTCATTTTATTCACCTCGGAAATTGTTAGTAAACGTTTACAGAGAAAGAATAACCGATTTTTCCTAATATGTAAACTCATACTTTGGAAAAACTGCTCAAATGAAAACGCTTATGTTTACATATTTGTTTTTTTGTACTATTATTGAGTACGAACAATAAACGAAAGGAAGATTCTATGAGCTTTTACCAAAAAATAGCAGATGACATTCGAGCTAAAATTATTCGTGGTCTCTATAAGCAAGGAGATATGCTACCTAAGCAGATTGAATTAGCAAAACAATATTCTACCAGTCGTGTAACAATCCAAAAAGCCTTACACCTCTTGCAATTTGAAGGAGTCATTTTCGGAAAAAAAGGAATTGGAACTTTTGTAGCGGAACAAACTTCTCTTTATGACAACAAGGTTCAAGAATATATAGGAGTAACAAGGAAATATGCTGACTTGGGAAAAATTAGTAGCAAAATTATCTCATTTGAAGTTCGTTTCCCAGATGAAATCGAGCAAAATAAATTGAAAGTTGAAAAAAATGATCCCGTTTATGATATTATTCGATTGAGACTTTTAAATAATGAACCTTTTTTATTGGAATATACGATCATGCCTGTCTATGTCATTCCGGGAATTAATGAAAAAATATTAAATTCTTCTATTTATGCTCATATTACTAACGAGCTAAAATTAACAATCGGAGCTTCTGTTAGGCGAATCCGAGCAGATAAATCTGATGCTTACGACCAAAAATTTATTGATTGTGCTGAAAATGACCCCGTTTTAGAAGTGGATCAAATTGTTTATCTGACAGACGGTACTCCTTTTGAATATTCTCAAACAAGGCATCGCTATGATAAGGGAGATTTTACTGTCACCAATACCGAACATCATATTATGTAAACGTGATTGTTGTCATATAAGTCCTCTAAATCTAAATTTAGCTTTTTATTAAAACAAGAGCTAATCATGGTTTTCTTTTCCATTTCATTCTATAATAGTAAAAAGGAGTTCGTAAAAGTATTTAGTATTGAAAATAAAACAATATCAATATCTTATCTCTAATAAACTATAAATGAAAGTGTGAAAACTATGTCTACACAAATGAAATATTTAGTTGTTTATGAAACGCTAAAAGAAGAAATTTTTAATGAAAAATATGCAATCAATGAGCAGTTGCCGAATGGGCGGGAACTTGCAGAGTTATTCCATGTTAGTATGCTCACAATCAAAAAGGCAATGGATCGCCTTGTACTAGACGGGATTATCGTTCGCAGGCGAGGAGACGGAAGTTATGTCAAGGATTGGAAAAAAATGGACGTTGCTCAGCACAATCATCTAAGTGGTACGTTCAACCAATTTTCCGAAGGCGAAGTCAAAACAAAAGTGTTAAAGTTTGAAGTGGAACGTGCAGATGAAAAAATTGCCGCAAAACTCTCCATTCAAGCAGGGGATTTCATTTATGCCATTACACGACTTCGAATTATTCGTGGCATTCCTTCTATTATTGAGTACACCTTTATGCCACTGGATTTAATTCCCAATTTGCAAATGAGCCATGTGGAAACGTCGATTTACAACTACATTCAACGTGATTTACGGCTAATGGTGCATAGTGCTGTCGTAAAAATTACAGGTGTTCGTCCTGATGACTTTGAAAAAAAGGAATTACATTTGAAAAGCAATAGTTTCTTGTTACAAGTAGACCAAGTAGCCTCTCTTGACAACAGCCGAGTATTCGAGTTTTCAATTGCCAAACACATTCCAGAAGAATTTGAATTTGAAACAGTGATTGTATCGAATAAAAAATAGGAAACAGAAAAGCGAAGAGGGGCGTTCAGGAGTTTGTCGCAGTGAGGCATGACATTTACTTGCCTGAAGCAAAGCTTCAGGTGGCATTGCGAACAGCGACCAAACTCCTGCCCCTCGCAGCTAGAAACAGAAAAGCGAAGAAGTGCGTTTTGAAGTCTGTGGCAGCGAGCCATGGCATTTACTTGCCTGAAGCAGAGCTTCAGGTGACATTGCGAACAGCCACCAGACTTCAGCACTTCGCAGCTAGACACTGAAAAGCGAAGTGGGGCGGTCTGAGGGCTGTCGCAGTGAGCCACAGCATTTACTTGCTGGAAACGAAGTTTCCAGTGCTGTTGCGAACAGCGACCAGACCTCTGCCCCTCGCAGCTAGACACTGAAAAGCGAAGTGGGGCGTTCAGGAGTTTGCAACAGTGAGCCGTGCCGTTTACTTGCTGCTACACTTCGTTTCGCATACAGTCTTTCTAAGAATCAAAGATTCTTGAAAGACTAGCATCAAAACGCAAGTTTCGAGCGGCACTGCGAACAGTTGCCAAACTCCTGCCCCTCGTAGCTAGACAAAAAAACTAAAAAACAACAAGCTCGCCAATTCAAAGTTCGCAAACTTGTTGTTTTTCTCATTCATTATTCCTCAAATACTCAAAGAACTCATACGGCAATTGTGAATAATTTTCTTTTAGCGAGTAACTCTCTAACGTATTGACATTTCTCCTTAACTCTTGAGCTTGTCTTTTTTTCAAAAGTCCTAACTCTTCGTACTCAAAGATAAACTTTCTCTCTAAATAATATCCTCGCATCATCTCTTCGGTATTTGTCGGGCGACTTTGTTGAATGACACGGTCGATAAAGTGTCGCTCATGTAAAAGTTCGGCTTGACGAATCCTCTCTTGTTGAAGAAAGTCCAGAAGTTTAGAATCAAAGATTCCCTCTAAGTTTTCAAGAGATTGTAAAATGCGTTCGGTGTTAACATAAAACACGCTACGCATTGCTTTTCTTTGCTCATGGCTTAGCGTTCTAGCAGAAATATTTTTCCGCTTAGTTCCTTTTTGCCAATCAATTACTCGGTGGAAAAGTGAGTGGAAAAACCGTTTGAAAATAAACATCTGAAAATCTAGTCCTGAGACAAATCGATGCACAATCACACGTTCCATTCTGCGAGTAAAACGCAAGTACAAGTCATAACTTTCCTCGTCCACTTCTTTTCGCCGATACGCCTCTTCTAGTCCGTCCTGCTCGATTTTCAAAATCATCAGCCTTAACTCTTGAAAATCTTGTTTAATGTCCTCGCCTTCGCTATCTACTACTAGCTCCTGTATTCGACTGCGGTAGTTGTCAATAACGGCATTCAAAGCACGTTTATTTTTGAGCGTTCTTACTTCATTTTCCAGTTGCAACACGACATCTTCTAGCAAAGCAATTTCTAATAAATGATCTTTTTTTACTTCTTTTTCAGGTGCTAAAAGTGGCAAGAATAAAATCCCAATCATAAAGCTCAAAAGTGTAACACCGCTTGAGACAAATAACACAAGAGGTCTTTCCTTAAACGCTTGACTTGAGGCTAAAAGCGTTGGCGTCAAAAGAACGGTTGCTATCGAAACAGTCCCTTTTACACCTGAGAATGTGATTAACAGAATATCATTTGTATAACGTGAAAATTTTTGCTTTCTCCGCTTGCTAATAAGAAAATAGTAAAAAGATAGACAAATCCCTCTTGTCAAAAATAGTAGAACGGTTAAGCCTAAAATCGTCACAATCAACTGAATGTTAGAATACTCTGGATTGAGCCATGCGGGTGCGAAAACATGACGTAGCTCGATTCCTAAGAGCAAAAATACTAACGCATCCATTGAAAAATTGACCGTATCCCAAACAGTTCCTGTCACCGTATCGACTTGAGCATCAAATAAGGTGATTTTTTTAAATCTACTTGCCTGCAAAACTCCTGCGATAACCGCTGCGATAATACCTGAAACATGGAATTTTTCTGCGACAAAAAATGAAATAAACGGGAGAAATAGCTCAGCAATCAAGTAGCCTCGAACGTCCTTTGCATCTAGTTCTTCCAAAAAACCAATGATAAGATAATTCAATACTGCAAGTAAAACACCGACTGCTCCTCCGCCAATCGCAGAGAACAACACTGCAAGTGTCGCACTTTTTAGCGAAAATTCGCCTGTTGTAAGGAGTAAAATCGAAAACTGAAAGGCAATCAAACCGCTGGCATCATTGATTAACCCCTCGCCTTTGATGATGTTGCTGACACGCTTGGGAAACTCCAGACGATTGGTAACACTCCCTGCTGCGATAACATCTGTCGGTCCCAAACTTGCCCCTACTGCAAAACAAGCGGCAAGCGGAACAACGGGTAACATTGCTTTTAAGGCGAAACCTAGTGAGAATACGGTGATAAAAACCACACCAAACGCAAGGTAGACAACTAAATACCTATGTTTTAAAATGCTTGTAATGTCCGCTAGTTGTCCGTCACGAAATAGGAGTGGTGCAACAACGAGTGCTAGAAAAACTTCCGTGTCTAACCTCATCATCAAATCTGGCTGAAGTGTTCCTATCAACACCCCTAAAACGATTTGAATCATTGGCAATGGCAGTCGTGGGAACACTCTGTGCGTTAAGTTGCTGATAATCAAAACGCTGAAGAAGGCAATGACTATGGTTACAATATGCAATTTTCATCACCTCGCTACTCTTTCTTGTCTGATTTGTCTGAGTAGAGACATTTCCACAGGGCAAATTTTTCTTCGATTTCTTGAGCCTCGTTGGCTCTACCCTCTAGTTCTCGCTCAATGCGTTTATTTTCCATGCGACAAAATTCTCGCTTGATTTTTCTACGTCCTTGTTTTGTTTTTAACAATTTTTCCAATTTGCTAGAGGTGCGACTATATTTTTCGCTCAAGATGTCAAACGCTTGTTCATCGTTGGCTCCTGTATTTTTTTGCCCAAGATATTCTTCTTTCAACCGACGAATTGCCTTGTCAAATTCTCCGTCATTTTTTGGTAGGAATAGCATGATTTCACCTCGATTTTTTTATTGTAAAGAGAGTGTCGTAAAACGTAATTGTTCAGAGTGTAGCAGTAAATGAACGACACAGCTCACTGTTGCAAACTCCTTAACGCACTTCTCCGCTTTTCTTTGTCTAGCTGCGAAGTGCAGGAGTTTGGCAACTGTTCGCAGTGTCACTCGAAACTTCGTTTCGAGTAAATGAATGACACGGCTCACTGTTGCAAACTCCTTAACGCACTTCTCCGCTTTTCTTTGTCTAGCT
>NZ_FUXI01000006.1:36264-49309 GCF_900167335.1 Pilibacter termitis | reverse complement strand
GCAGTGCCGCTCGAAACTACGTTTCGAGCAAGTAAACGGCACGGCTCACTACCACAGACTTCAAAACGCCCCTCTTCGCTTTTCTTTGTCTAGCTACGAAGTGCAGGAGTTTGGCAACTGTTCGCAGTGTCACTCGAAACTTCGTTTCGAGTAAATGAATGACACGACTCACTGTTGCAAACTCCTTAACGCACTTCTCCGCTTTTCTTCTATTCTAACACATGAGTAATAGAAAGGAGAAACTTGTTGTATGTTATTGTTTTGAATTTAAGAGATATTTTATAGAACGTGTTTTTGGTTTAGAATTTCATGATTTTGAAAAATATAACTGTTGTTTTTCAACTTTTTCTTGAAAAAATAAAGTTTTCCTTTATTTCCTTATTTTTCGTATGAGATATTAGTTATATTAGCTATATCACTATCAAATTAATTGGAGGCTTTTTTTATGACTGATAGAGAAAGAGAAAAATTAGAGAGACGAAAACGGCTTGAGGCTTTAAGTAATAGCGAAAAAGAAGAATTATTATTACGTCTCAAGGAAATTAAAGCAAAACGTGAGAAGAAAGAACGAAAAGGAAATTCTGGTCTGGCAATTACTTCTCTTGTTCTTGGGATTATCGGAATTATTGGGTGTGTCGTTCCAATTCTCAATAATATTTCATTCTTTTTTGGATTGCTTGCATTTGTTTTTGGATTAATTGCTGTGTTAAGAGCAAAGAAAACAAATTTCAAAAACAACTTAGGAAAAGCAGGACTTATATTAGCGATTTTGACAATGGCAGGCGTGCTGATTTCTCAGGCTTATTACGCTCACCTTTTCAATAAAATTGATAAAGGTTTAGAGAGTATTTCTAAAGATATTGAAAAAGAAACGGATTTGCCGGAAACAAGCAAGGAGGCGAAAAAAGAGAATTTTACCATTGGACAAGAATTTACCGTGGGTAGAGTGACGTATAAAATAAACTCCACAGAAATAGTAGACGAAATTAAGACAGGCAATGAACTCTTAGATGCAAAAGCGAGAGCGAAGTTTTTAGTGCTGAATGTTACGGTGACAAATAACGGAGACAAAGAATTGCTTGTTAGCTCTAGTTTCTTTAAATTGAAATTAGGGAAAAAAATATACGAGTCCGCAGAATACTCCGCTAATTCCGCAGCGAATTATAGCGAGAATGGCGAAGAACTTTTTTTCAAAGGGATAAATCCAGATGTTTCAATTACTGGAAATGTTGTGTTTGACGTTCAAGAAGACGTTCTAAAAAACAAAGATTTATTATTACAAGTACAAACGGGTGTTTTCGGAACAGAGACAGGTTTTGTTACTCTCAATAAATGAGGTTGAGACAAAAATAGGAAAATCGCAGAAATTTCATTTTCTTAAGGGCACCTCTAAAAACTCGCACTTATCCTAAATTGCTAGTTTTCCGATTTTCTTCGTCAATCTCCTCAACCTTGTCTAGCTACGAGGGGCAGGAGTTTGGTCGCTGTTCGCAATGCTACTTGAAACTTCGTTTCAAGCAAGTAAATAGCATGGCTCACTACGACAAACTCCTGAACACCCCTCTTAGCTTTTTGATGAACCACATAGCTTTCGTCGATTTCCTCGATAATCGAAAAACTAGCTAATTTAGTCTTAAGCGGAGTTTTTAGAGGTGCCCTTAAATGTTGATTTCATGCGATTTTTCTATTTTTATATTGTTTCATTCAGGCTAAAATTTGAATTTTGTCTCAGCCTTTTTTACTTTACAAAAACACCGTTTATGCTACTATAAAGCTATCTTACACGTTGATTGTTTGATAGGAGATGAAAACAAATGACCGTAATAATTGAATGTATTGTGCTTATCGGTGTAATCATTGGAGCTATTTTTGCAACACGTTTGGCAACTCATTCCAATGAGCAAGAGGAATTGCGACTTCGTGGGATTCATCAAAAACGAAAATTGCAAGATTTAAAGGAAGAAATTGAAGATTTGTATCGAAAAGATTTGACAGGAGTATTACGTTTCCCTTTGTCAAGCGACAGTGCCGAAGGATATTTAGTGCGGTACAAATTTTATCTCTCGGAAATGGTGGAAAATAGTACCATTGATGAAATGGAAAATCTTGAAATCATTCCTGAGCTTAGGCTAGTAATTGAACGATTGATTGCCCAAGTGAATTTACAGGAAAAAATAGATGCAATTTGCGGTGATTCTGTTTTTCCAGAAGATAGCGTTGCTCCTTTAACTCTACCTGATTTAGCTGAAATTTCTGTTGATGATATTATTTTATCAGACATCAAGCATGATTTTCAGCTGTTTGAAAAGCATTTTCATGAGATTTATTTGGTAAAAGAACATGAGCCAGAATCCGTCGCCGAAAACCTCATCGCCAACCTCCCTGAACATTCCACGTTCACCTATTTCTTTGATGAAGACACTTTTTACATCATCGCCTCAAACACTTGGGGAGTATTCATCCAAGAAATCTTAGAACAACTAAACTGTGAATAACAAAGAAAAGCAGAGAGGGGCGGTTAGGAGTTTGCAACAGTGAGCCGTGCCGTTTACTTGCTACTACACTTCGTTTCGCATACAGTCTTTCTAAGAATCAAAGATTCTTGAAAGACTAGCATTGAAACGCAGTTTCAAGTGCTGTTGCGAACAGCCACCAGACCTCTGCCCCCACCCAAATCTGCATCAATCTTCCCAAATCTGTTGTATCGCCTCTTTTGAACGTTTTAATAATGTTTCACTTTCTTCAAAATGGCGAGAGACATAAGTATAAAATAGCACATCTACCACATACAACTGTGCCATAAGGCTAATAGTTGCAGCAGTTCTAAAGCGGAATCCTTCGCCTGTTGCAGTTAAGAGAATCGTTTCACTCATACTCCCAAGTGTCGACTCAGCGTGTCCCGTGATCGCAATCAGATCAATTTCATTTTCCTTTGCAATCTTTGCTGCACGCAAGACCTCAGCGGTTTCTCCAGTATTAGAAATTAAAACCAATACTCGCGTTTCACTTTGAGCAAGCATAGCTGTCACAAGCAAATGCAAATCAGCAAAAAACAATGCTTGTTTTCCAATACGAATAAATTTCTGTGCTATATCTTGAGCAACAAGACTACTTGCTCCAATTCCATAAACGTACACTGTTTGGGCGTGGTCGATTTTTTCCTCTGCCGAAAGAATCATCTGGTCATCTAGCAATTCCGAAGTCTTTTTCCCCATGCGTTCCATGCGGTGCTGAATGTTTCGCTTGATTTCTGCGATTTCAGCATTTTCCTCTACCTCACGCAAAAGAACATCTGAGGTATTTTCGCTCAAATTTGCCGAAAGATGAATTTTTAAATCTGGAAAGCCACCTAAGCCCATATTTCTTGAAAAACGAATAATTGCAGCAGGGCTGACACCACATTTTTTTGCGAGTTTTTGCGTACTCATGGTTAAAACTTCTTTCGAGTTTTGTAAAATATACTCTGCAATTCTTCTCTCAACGTCTGTAAAATCATTGAGTTTTTCCTGTATATCTAGTAGTATATCGGACATATTCTACCTCCAATTTTTCCAATATAAAAAGGGGAATCCCTCCCCTTATAATAACAAATTATTACACGTTCGCAAAAAACAAATACTTTTATCTGTAATTTTCAGCTTTCGCAATTTCTTCTTTCGGTACACCGAAGAAATAAGTTGCCACAAATCCTCCAAGATAGGCAAATAGTAAACCACCTACATAAACCCACCATTTTCCGCCAACAATCAATGGAATAAGGGCTACGCCACTTGGACCAATTGCACTTGCACCAGCGTTCCCCATTAATCCAATGAATGCTCCGCCAATTCCGCCACCAATACAAGCAGTGATAAACGGACGCCCCATTGGCAATGTTACCGCGTAAATGAGAGGTTCCCCAATTCCCAAAATCCCTACTGGTAATGCACCTTTTACGACATTAACAAACTCTCTATTTTTACGCAAGCGAACCCATAACGCAAGAGCTGCACCGACTTGTCCTCCTCCTGCCATCGCCAAAATTGGCAAAAGTTGAGTCGAACCTGTTTTTTCAATCATTTGCAAATGAATAGGCGTTAAAATTTGGTGTAGACCAAACATGACCATTGGCAAGAACAATGCTCCAAGTACAAATCCTGAAACTGGACCACCGACTTTTAGCACCGCATTAATCCCACCAACCAAATGGTCAGAAATAAACCCTGCCACTGGCATAATCAAGAAAATCGTCACTAGACCAATGACTAAAATCGAAAGCATTGGGGTCACAATAATATCAATCGCCTCAGGAATGATTTTGTGCAGACGTTTTTCAAGTAAACTAAGCAAGTAAACCGCAAAAATCACTCCAATAATTCCACCTTGATTGGCTGACAATGCTTGACCTGTAAACAAGTTTTTAAGTGGAGCCTCTGGGTTCATGCCTGTTAGCATAATCGTTGCCCCAACAACTCCCCCGACACTTGGTGTTGCACCAAATTCTTGAGCGGCATTGATCCCGACATAAATGGCAAGATAAGCAAAAATCCCCTTATTGATAATTCCTAGAACGGCAACAATTTGCCCCCATTGAGTGGCATCAAGTGTTTTTGCTGTAATCAAGTTAGTCAAAATCGCTGCAATCCCTGCAATCATACCTGCACCAACAAACGCTGGAATTAATGGCACAAAAATATTCGACAATGAACGCAATACCGCTTTAAATTTACTTGGTTTATTGTATTTTTCTTTCGCTTTCGCTTTGTTTTGAGCGGTCAGCTCATCAATACTCATATTGCTCTGCGAAAACTCTTCGCCAAGTTTTACCCCTGCCATTTCCACCATGCGTCCTGCTACTTTATTCACTGTGCCGGGTCCTACAACAACTTGCAGGGTTTCGTCTTCTACGACACCAAGAACACCGTCAACTGCTTTTAATTTTTCCAAATCAACCTTGTCATAATCACGAATATTCATGCGTACACGTGTCATACAATGAACGATTTTTTCTACATTTTCCTTTCCTCCGACATTTTCATAAATGCCCTCAGCAATTTTTTCAATTCTTTCTTCAGCCATAATACTTAGCCCCTTTTCTTTTTATAAAGTTTTTTTGATAAAGCCTTTTGCCTTTATCAATTTTTCTTTGGCAACTTCTTTTGTCGAATTCGTCAAAATCATCACTATCGCAAGTTTAACGTCCTCATCTGCTTGATGAAAATAGCTTTGTGCAACTTCATAATCTGCACCTGTCGCCTCCATGATGATGCGTTTACTGCGTTCTACCAATTTTTCATTTGTTGGCTTGACGTCTACCATGAGATTGTTATACACCTTGCCAATCCCAATCATGGAAATCGTGGAAATCATGTTCAACACCATTTTTTGTGCGGTACCTGATTTCAAACGAGTAGAGCCTGTCAAAAATTCTGCATCTGCATCAATTTCAATCGGAAAATCTGCGTGCTTGCTAATTTCAGCATTTTTATTGCATGAAATCGTTGCTGTTTTTGCTCCGATTTGTTTTGCATAATCAAGACCGCCAATAACATAAGGCGTGCGACCGCTCGCCGCAATCCCTACCACTGTATCACTCGGAGTCAATTTCAAATTCTCTAAATCTTTCGCTCCAAGTTTGAGGTCATCTTCTGCTCCTTCTACCGCAGTCGTCATCGCCACCTCTCCACCAGCAATTAGTCCTACAACCATGTGAGGTTCTACACCAAAAGTTGGCACACATTCTGCAGCGTCTAGCACTCCCAAACGACCACTCGTGCCTGCTCCCATGTATATCAAGCGACCGCCCTTATTAAAACTTGCAATTACTGCCTCAATGACAGGCTCAATGCTCGCAAGTTCTCTTTCGACTGCCAATGCGACTTTTTTATCCTCCTCATTCATCAACTGTAAGGCTTGGGAAACGCTCATTTCATCTAGCCCAAATGTGTTTTTGTTTCGTTTTTCTGTTGTTAAATTTGATAAATTCATTCTTCATCTCTACCTTCTATTATTTCAAATTTCATTCCTGCTTTTACCAGAGGAAGTAGCGGAATATCTTTTTCAATAACTATTCCCACCACATTCACTCGTTCATCACTTGCAAGAGTGTGTTTGACCACTTGAATTTCTCCCATGTAACGCAAATATTTTTCATTATCAATCGTAATCGAGCCAACTTTTCGCTCAATCGCCTTTTCTGCGTGAATCACAGGAATTTCCCAAAATCTCGCCTCAGCACTTCGCAACACATCTCTTGCACTATCTTTGCGATTGATATGACCTCGCACAACATAATCAAAATACGCACTCCCACATCTTTTCGCTCGTAGCACCACCTTTTTCTCTTGATAATATGCCTGAATTTGCCTGCGGGTATCCTCTTTCAACCCCGCATCTCCAATATAAACCAAATCCACCATGCAATTTCGCAAATCTTCCATTGCAAACAACACGTGACAATTGCGATGCTCCTCAAGTGTCGGCAATCCCGCATACATCGGTCCACGCAAATGGTCATCCCCTGCTACAAAAGCTACCACACGGAAATTATTTTCCTTTAAAAATTGATTTTTTTCTATAAATTCCTTGCGATCTAATCCTGTTTCAACTCGAGGATAATAATTATGCCACGCCTCTAAGTTCGCAAAATCAGCATTTTCTTTCTTTAATACCTCAATATCCTCCTCGTCAAGTGTACTGGCATTTAAGGAAATCATCATTTCTTGACTTGCTTGGGCAATGGTTTTGTGATCAATATGATAATCCATTCTAAGACCTGTCACCCCAATATCAGCGAGCGTTTTCAATGACTGGAATGAAAAACCAGCCTTCTTGAGAGCTACACCTGAAATGTCAACCATTAAATCTAAGTGATAACGCTTTGCTAAAGTTCCTAGAGCAATCAAGCGTTGTTTGTAAAGACTTGCATCATCTTCTGGAATATGCAAAGAAGTGAAAATCCCTGTAAACCCACTTTCTGCCATATCTGCAATATATCGCTCGGTTTTCTCTTGTACTTCTTCATTCAAAAAAATGGAAAACCCTCTCATTTACTGAAACTCCCTCCTACGCATTTTTTGCGAAATCAATACTTGATGAAATATTATTTCATCATCGTGTGTTTATCATACAATATAAGGAATTTAATTTCAAGTATTTTGTTGAAAAAATATTTAAGCTGAAATTTTATTTCACAAAAAGAGATTTTGAGCCTAAAAAAAAGCAAACATTTTCGTTCGCTTTTGAGATTTTCTTAATCTTTATTTTCAATCATATCTGTTCCGGGAAAATATCCCTCAAGATTCCCGACATAGTCCTCGTAATATTTCAGCAAATCTTTTTTTACTTGCTGATAATCTTCCTCGGAATATTCTTTTTCTTGCACATTGCCAACAAAATTCGGCAAGCGTAATTCTTCTTTTAGACGTGCTACGACTTCTTTTGCGTTCATTTTTTTCAATCCCTTCTTCTTATTTCCTTCGGAAACGCTCGAGTACTTTTTACTGACCAAATTTGTCTACCAATCGCTCAAATACTTCGACTAATTTATCACGTTGTTTGACTACTTTTCTAAAATCACGACGTAGCGGATTTGACTCGTAGAAATAAAAATGTTTCAACTCAAAATAAAGCTCATCAAAAATCGTGAAGAAATGCAAGACGTCCACTTCTCTTTCTTCCTTACAAGATAGAAAATAATACATTTTTCCAGTATGGTACAAGGAAAACAACTCACTCATACCCACTTGTATTTTCACCTGCTCACTACCTCTAGCATCTTTCACCATTTCCACAAGTGTGAGGCTAGTATTCAATATTTCAGACAAATATGCAAGAGTATTCTCCTCCACACCTGTTGGCTCCATTCTCATCATCGCTCTAATTTCTCCTTTGTCTAGCTACGAAGTGCTGAAATCTCCTGCTGTTTGCAATGCTACATACTTCGTAAGTTTTCGTTCATTCGGTTTTATTGCCTTTATTCTAGTTTACCATGTTTCGTTTTGGTGTCAAAGGGTAGCTATTGGTTGGGGGGCAATCCCTTGCTATTCAAGAAAATACATATTCACAATAGCATTCCCACCAATTTTATGTCATAATAAAAGAAAATTTCAATTCGAGGGTTTGTAATGAAAAAAGAATTTTTGAAAATGTTTTTCCTTATGCTTGCACTGAAGTTGATTTTTAATCTTTTTCAGCTGAGCGGACATCTTGATAAAGTGTTTCAAGACGAAAGTCACACTTATTCTCTTCTAAACGAAAGAGATTTTACTGCCGCAATTTTCTTTGCGATTGTAATGACAGCAATGACTTCCATTAGTGCAAAAAATCAAGGAAAAGCCGAAAAATAAAGCAGGTGTCATTCATTCACACCTGCTTTTATTATTTATTTTGCGTCCTCTGCTACTGGTTTTACAGAACCGTTCCATTTTTTCAAAATCCAATCTTGCACTTCTTTTTTGTGCAATACTTTCTCCAACGCTTTAACGGCTGGCTTGTCCTTATCGCCTTCACGCACTGCAATTACATTGACGTATGGCGAGTTATCTTTTTCGAGCAATAGAGCATCTTTTGTCGGGTTCAAATCTGCTGTTAATGCAAAGTTTGAATTAATCGCAATCAAAGGAGCCTCATTGTTTTTGTAGGCTGTGGTTAATACTTCAGGGTTGAGCGTATGGTTGAATTTGAGATGTTTTGGATTTTTTTCAATATCCTCAAAAGTAGCCGTTTGTAAATCTACTCCTTCTTTCACATCTACAATTCCCGCCTCTTTCAAAATCGTGATAATTCGACCCCAGTCAGATTGAGAATTAGACGTAATCAGCGTTGAACCTTCTTTCAAATCTTTGATGTCTTTCAAATCCTTTGAATAAATGCCAATCGGTTCTAAATGCACGGCACCCGCATTCTCAAATTTATAACCATTTTCTTTGATTTGTAAGTTTAAATAAGGAATATGCTGGAAATAATTTGCATCAATCGAGCCGTCCTCTAGTGCTTTGTTTGGCAAAACATAATCATCAAATACTTTAACTTCAAGCTCATACCCTTCTTTTTTCAAATCAGCTTTCACATGATTCAAAATTTCTGCGTGCGGGGTTGGACTTGCACCAATAATCAATTTTTTGCTATCGCCTGATGAATCATTCTGCTTTGCTCCGCAAGCTGAAAGTGCAAATGTTGCAAGTGCTAAAACTGCTAGTAATCCTGTGATTTTTTTGTTTAATTTCATCGTGAAACCTCCTTTTTTTGAGTTTAGCGTTTGTCCGCTCGTTTTACAAGCATATCGCCGATAAATTGGACGGCAAAAACCAATAATAATAAAATCGCTGTGGCAACTAGCGTAACCGTTAATTTGCCAAGCGTAAATCCTTGTTGATACGCCAGTTGACCTAAACCACCGCCACCAACAACACCACCCATTGCTGTGTAACCAATCATGGAAACGGTCGTAATCGTAATTCCGCTAAGCAGTGCAGGCAGACTTTCACTTAGTAAAACTTTGACGGTTTTCTCAAATGGACTTGCTCCCATTGCGTCCGCCGCCTCTAGCACACCAGAATTTACCTCACGAAGTGCTACCTCAACGAGACGAGCGTAAAACGGAATCGCCGAGACAATCAATGACGGAATCACGCTTACTGGTCCTATCATAGTGCCTACCATAAATTTGGTAAACGGAATTAACAAAACAAGCAAGACGATATAAGGAATCGAACGAAAAATATTGCTCGCAATACTTACCACAAAGAATAAAATTTTCCCAAATGGTGAATGTTTTTTCCCTAAAGAATAGAGTAATAATCCTAATAAAAATCCTAGCACTATTGTGAAAAACATTGAAATAAAGGTAATATAGACCGTTTCAATCGTTGCTTGTCCCATTAAATTCCAGTCGATTTGTGAAAAATCAAAGTATGTTTCGATAAATGATTTGCTCCCGCTACCCAATGTTTCTCACCTCAGCTTTCACGCCGACTTCCTTAATATAGTCAAGTGCCAGCTGGATTTCTTCCTTTTCCCCTGTGAAAAGAACGGTCAATGTGCCAATTCCTCCCACTTTTGTTTGTTTCAAATGTCCTGAAAGCACACTGATTTCTACGTCAAACTTGCGAACGACTTTCGTGATAACAGGCTCATTTGCCCCTTCCTCGAAAAGTAAATCTACAATGATACCTTGCGGGTTTTCCTGATGAATTTCTGCTAAAAATTGTTCCGTTTCTTTAAATTCAGGATCAAGTTCCTGCGTGACAAATTTTTTCGTGACTTCATTTTGTGGATTTTGGAACACTTCTAGCACATTTCCCGACTCAATAATTTTCCCTTGCTCCATTACCACCACTTTGTTGGCAATTTTTCTAATAACGTGCATTTCATGCGTAATCAAAACAATTGTCAAGCCTAGTTTTCGGTTAATTTGCAAGAGCAAATCAAGCACTTCATCTGTCGTTTGTGGGTCTAAAGCACTGGTCGACTCATCTGAGAGCAAAATTTCTGGATTGTTCGCCAAAGCCCTTGCAATCCCGACACGCTGTTTTTGTCCGCCAGAGAGTTCATTAGGATAAGCGTCTCCTCGCCCTTCTAGTCCGACCAAACGCAACAATTCCTCCGCACGTTTTTTCCGCTGTGCCTTTGGTACTTTAGCAAGCTCTAAGGGCAATTCAATATTTTGTAAAACCGTTCTGCTCCACAAAAGATTAAAATGTTGGAAAATCATACCAACTTTCTTTCTAAACTCACGAAGTTTCGCTCCTGTCAATTTAGAAACATCTTCTCCGTCAATCAGAACCTCGCCACTGCTTGCTACTTCCAAACCATTTAACAAACGCACAAGCGTACTTTTTCCTGCACCAGAATAACCCACAATGCCGAAAATATCACCTTTTTCTATCGCAACATCCACTCCGTCAATCGCTTTGACCAAGCCATTTTTTGTTTGGAAATGTTTGGTAATTCCTTTTAATTCAATAAAACTCATAATCATTTCCTTTCTATTCTAACTAAATAAGGCTGGAACAAGACTTTGCATACTCTTAAACCGATAGTTATGTAAAGAGCGTGCAAAGTATTGTCCCAACCTCATAAAAATACGTATCCTCTGTTTTCATACAGCTACTTCTCACTACCACATAAGAGGTTTATTCATCAGTAGTATAGCCGTTGAGACAAAGACAGTCAATGAGTTTGACTATTATAGTTTTCAATACGAGCGATAGCTACCTTTTATCACAAGAAATCCGCAATTGAAAGTTCTCTCTCACTTTGTAACACAATCAGCCAATTTTCATCACGATTTTTAGAGTTTAGAATCGCTGGATTGTGTAACGCTTGTTCATTAAATGCAATCACAACCGCCTCAATTGGACATGGAAGTTTGCTATTAAATTTTTCTGCTATCAATTCACAAACAATTTCATCCTTTTTCAAATAGGCACCTATCGGTGAAAAAGTCGCCTCATAAATCTCGCCTATATCAATTTTGAGCTGTTCACTGGCTCCAAGTCGTGCTGTTTTTCCAGAAAGCTCAATCCACCACTCGTCTCTTGTCAATTCGATTTTTCCACTCATAGTAAATTGCTCCATTCCTGTTCTTTCAATCCGATTGCCACAAGCTCTCCATTTTTCACCAAAAGCGGTCGCTTAATTAGCATACCGTCACTCGCTAAAAGACTAGCTGCCTCATTGTAATTTAGATGTTCAACTTTTTCCTTTAAATTCAACGTGCGATAGCTTAAACCAGAGGTATTGAAAAATTTCTTTTTCGGAAAATTTTCTTCGTTCAACCATTTTTCAATCATCAATTGTGACGGAGGATTTTCTTTTATATCAATATATTCTGCACTTACCCCAGCCTCCTCTAAAAGTTTCCATGCACGCTTGCAAGTCGTACATTTGGGGTAACCGTAAAATTTATACATATTGTTTCCTTTCTGCATTTCAGAATGCTTTGAAAAACTAGCAATTCCTCTTACTTAACATGCTTATTGTAACAAAAATATTACAAAAGTAAAAGGGTTATCGGCAAAAATGTAACTCTCTTGAGATTTTTTAGCTAGTCTCTCGCTTTTAATACAAGATTTCAATATCTATTTCTTCTGCTCTTTCCAAGTATTCTATGGCTGGTTCTAGGTTGGTCAAAATATTTTCATATGCCTCTAGCTTGGCAATTCTATACGCAAATTTTTTGCCAAATTTCGTGTCATCTAGTAGTAAAATATTTTGGTCAGCTAGACTCATCATTCGCTTCTTGAATACAGCTTGAGCGTAATTTGCCTCGTAAGCTCCGTCTATATCCATTCCCGTAGGTGAAAAGAACGCTAAATCAATTTTGAAATTGTCTAAGAAACTGTCACTCCATTCACCAACGACACTTTCCGCATCTTTGATAACTTCGCCATTCATCATGAAAATTTTGGTAGTACTTTCGCAAACTTGAATGAGTTCATAAGCAATATGAAGTCCATTGGTCAAAATTACCAAATTAGGAATGTTGATAATGTATTCCTTCAACGCTCCTACCGTACTACTCGAATCCATAAAAATACACATTCCTACACCGATAAACGTGCTGGCAATTTCTGCAATATATTTCTTTTCTCTCGGTTTGCTCACTTTTCTAAAATCTGTTGAGATGATCTCATTTTGTGCATTTTCTAACACAATCCCTCCTCTATATCGCTTTACTGTTCCCTCGTTTTCAAGAGCAATAATATCACGTCTCAAGGTAGGATATGAGCAGAAAAGAGTTTTGCATAACTCTGTATTTTCGAGTTTCTTATGCTGTTTTAACAAGGCGAGTATTTGATTTTTTCTCGTTTCCTCAGACATTCTTCTCTCCTCCTATCATTCTTTTCTTTTTATTTTAACATAAAAAAACGTTTTCTTTCCATTCTTTTTTAGAATTTTATTATAAGGGCACCTCTAAAAACTCACACTTATCCCAAATTGCTAGTTTTCCGTTTTTCTTCGTCAATCTCCTGAACGCCCCTCGTAGCTTTTCTTTGTCTAGCTACGAGGGGCAGGAGTTGGTCGCTGTTCGCAACAGCACTGGAAACTAGGTTTCCAGCAA
>NZ_FUXI01000006.1:0-36104 GCF_900167335.1 Pilibacter termitis | reverse complement strand
GTAAATGGCATGGCTCACTGCGACAAACTCCTGAACGCCCCGCTCGCTTTTCTATGTCTAGCTACGAGGGGCAGGAGTTGGTCGCTGTTCGCAATGCCACCTGAAGCTCTGCTTCAGGCAAGTAAATGGCATGGCTCACTGCGACAAACTCCTAAACGCCCCGCTCCGCTTTTCTTTGAACAAACTTTTGAACATTTGTCATCTTTCTGTTCATCTATATACAAATTTATTTGGAATCGTTATCATGAGGGTGTAAGAAAAAATTATAAAAAAGAAAACGGAGGATATTATGAGTCGTACACCTTGGTTTACGGAGAGTCGTTATGGACTTTTCATTCATTTTGGACTTTATTCTATCGCATCACGACATGAATGGGTTCAAACATTAGAAGAAATGGATACGGATTCGTACAAAAAATATTTTGAACAATTCAATCCAGATTTACTTGACGCTCGCACTTGGGCGAAAAAAGCAAAAGCGGACGGTTTCAAATATGTGATCATTACCGCCAAACATCACGAGGGCTTTTGTCTGTGGGATACAAAAACAACAAGCTACAATGTGACAAACACGCCTTACCAAAAAGATTTACTCAAGGAATTAATTGAGGCGTTTCGTGAAGAAGGGTTGAAAATCGGAATTTATTATTCACTTCTTGATTGGTATCATAAAGATTTTCTTGTGGACGGTTATCACCCTATGCGAAACAATGTTTCCTATATTGAGGAAAATAAAAAAGGGGATATGGAAAATTATCGTCAATATATGAGGAATCATATTACAGAGCTTTTGAGCAATTATGGTGAAATTAGTTATCTTTGGTTTGATTTTTCTTATCAGGAACGCTCTTGGAAAAATTTTAATGGAAAGGGGGCAAAAGATTGGGGAAGTGAGGAGTTGGAAAGATTAATTTACTCTATTCAACCAAACATTTTACTCAATGACCGTCTTGATTTGAATCGTGGGGTAACGACACCTGAACAATTCGCACGTAGTACAGGTATGGATAAAGATTGGGAAACGGTGCAGACATTGAACAATTCTTGGGGGTATGACCGAGACAATCTTGATTTCAAATCGAGCGAAATGGTTGCAAAACAGCTTGTTGATACTGTTTCAAAAGGTGGAAATTTCACAATGAATATTGGTCCAAATCCTCGTGGCGAGTGGGACAATCGAAGTGATGAAATTTTATCTAACGTTGGAGAATGGCTGAGAAAGCATGGCGAAAGTATTTACGGAGCAAGTGAAAGTGAATTTCCACCACCTGTGGATTGTCGCTACACAAAAAAAGGCGATAAGCTCTATCTGCATTTATTTAGTTATCCTTATCGCTCACTTTTACTTTCAGATCTTGGCGGTAAAGTAAAATTTGCCAGATTTTTACATGACGGCTCTGAAATTCGTTTTGCCAATACAAAAGATTTAGATCCTGTCCGAAAGACAGAGGAAAACCTCTATCACGAGGTAACGGTGTTGCATATCGGCGAGGCACTTGATCCAACAATGCTCTTACTTCATTTGCCAATCCAAATGCCAGATGAACTTATTCCTGTGATAGAGTTAACACTTAAATAAAAAAGCGAGGAGGACAAGATATGATTATTTTTTGTGGGCATGGAAAATATGGCGAGGCAATGAAACATTCTCTTGAGATGATTGCAGGTGAGCAAGAAAATATCAAGAGCATTGATTTCACAATGGATATGGCAGTTGGCGATATTTTAACGCAATACAACGAGGCAATCCAAACACGCCAAAGTGATGAGGAAGTTCTTATTCTCTGTGATATTCCCGGCGGAAGTCCTGCAAATGCAGCATTTTTAGCGAAGAAATACAATGAAAATGTTCGTGTCGCAACTGGACTTTGCTTGGCAATGGCACTTTCCATTGCAATGGGCGAATCATTTGAAAATGCGTTGACAAACGCAAAAGAAGCTATTCAAGAAATCTAAAAAAATTATAGGAGGCTATTATGTTAGCAAACATTCGCATTGACGAGCGACTTATTCATGGTCAGGTAGCAACGATGTGGACAAATTATTTGAAAACAGACCGCATTATCGTTGTCGACAATGATGTCGTGAAAAACGAAATGGATAAAGACGTTTTAAAAATGGCAAAACCAAGTTCGGTAAAATTGAGTATTTTAACTGCCAGAGGAGCTGCAAAACGCATTAATGACGGGAACTATGACGACCAACGAGTGTTTCTTATCGTCAAAAAACCAAGCACTTTAGCCGAAATGGTGGAATGTGGAGCAAAACTTGAAGAGGTCAATGTTGGCAATATGTCAGCAAAACAAGGGAGCCGACAAGTCGCAAAATCTATTGGCGTAACCGAAGCGGATATTGCAGCTTTTCACTATCTAGCTGACCACGGTGTGAAATTGGTCGCTCAAATGGTGCCAAATGAGGACAAAACGAACTTTATGACTTTATTAAAGGAGGGCAATTAGTATGGACCACTTATCTACTTTACAAATGATTTTATTAATCCTTTTGGCAGCAATCGCTATTATTGACGGATTAACTACGAGTATTCTTGCCTCTATGCCAATTACTATCGCTGTGGTTGCAGGAATTATCGTAGGTGATGTGAAACTTGGTGTAACCATTGGGGCGACACTTCAATTGATGGTATTAGGTGTAGGTTCTTATGGCGGGGCATCAGTGCCAGACTTTACGACTGGGGCAATTATTGGGATTGCGTTTGCTCATTCGACTGGAAAAGGAACAGAGTTTGCCTTGGCTCTTGCCGTTCCTGTTGGGCTTTTAATGGTGCAACTTGATGTATTGGGTCGATTTACCAACACTTTTTTCCAACATCGTATTGACAAAAATATCCAAGACCTTAATACTAAAGCGATTACTCGAAATGTACTGCTCGGTATGGTTCCTTGGGGACTTTCTCGTGCGTTGCCTGTTGCCATTATGCTATTCTTCGGTCAAAAAATTGTTGATACCATTGTCAATGATTTACCAGACTGGCTAATGGGGGGATTAAAAGTAGCGGGCGGACTTCTGCCAGTTGTCGGGATTGCGATTCTTTTACGCTACTTGCCTACAAATAAGTATATCGCCTATTTAATTATCGGTTTTGTTTTCGCTTCATACCTCAAAGTGCCAATGCTTGGCGTTGCCTTTATTGGTGCTGCTCTTGCGATTATCCAATTCCAACGCAATGCGAATGCGACACCGCTTGTTGCAACAACTACTCAAACACAATCACTAGATGGAGGATATGAAGATGGAGAATACGAAGAATAATCAAGAATTGACACAAAAAGAACTTTTCCGTTATAGCTTACGCTGGATGTTGACCGCCCAAATTTGCTGGAATTATGAAAGAATGATGGCTGCTGGTTACTTGAACACCATGCTCCCTTATATGAAAAAGAAGTATAAAGATAAACCAAACGAGCTAAAAGAAATGCTCGAAATGGAAAATCAATTTTTCAACGTGACACCGCATATGGGACATTTTTTGGTGGGAATCGACCTTGCCATGCAGGAAAAAGAAGGAACAAAAGCAAAAGAAGTGGTAAGTGGTTTGAAAACTGGACTTATGGGGCCATTTTCTGGTGTAGGAGATACGATTTTCGGTGTGTTAATCCCAACGATTATCGGTTCTATCGCAGCTTACATGGGTGTGAAAGGCGATATTACAGGTGTCATTATTGCATTACTTGTTAACATCGCCATTGCCGTTGCTCGTATTTTCTTCTTGCCGATTGGCTACAAACAAGGAACAAGACTGGTCAATGACTTTAGTGATAAATTGACTGCCTTGACGGAATCTGCCACTTTGCTGGGGATTACCGTTATCGGAGCTTTAGTGCCAACAGTTATCAAAGCAAATGTGAGCCTTGTCTACAAATCTGGCGAAGTTGAAATGAAACTGCAAGAAATTTTGGACCAAATTGTGCCGTCTATTATCCCTGTTGCTCTAGTAGGACTTGTTTATTGGCTGTTAGGCAAAAAAGGAATGACTTCAACAAAAGCAATTTTACTTGTAATGGTGCTTTCAATTGTTTTGTATAACTTAAAATTCTTGGGGTAAATTGTACCCTTAAAAAAATTAACTACGAGGAGACTTAAAAATGAGTTTAGCATTTTTTGAAGAGGCAAAACGCCTGACTAAAATTTTAGAAGAAAACGAGCAAGAAAATATTACAAAGGCTGCTGAAATCGTAGCCGAAGGAATTATGAACGGTGGCATTACTCAAGCCTTTGGGAGCGGACATTCTTATGCTGCGGCAATTGAAATTAGTGGACGAGCAGGCGGATTGATTACATCAAAAGTAATCAACGACCCTGCAGGTGGAATGTACGAACAACACGAAGGTGTCGGTACAACGCTTATGCACAAAGTGATGGTAGGCGAAAACGACGTGTTCTTCCTTATTTCCAATTCTGGACGCAACCCTATGGCAATTGAAATTGCAGAAGAAGTCAAAAAACGTGGAAATAAATTAATCGTATTAACAGCACTTGATATTTCTAAAGAGTCTACTTCTCGCCATAGTAGTGGGAAACTATTGTATGAGTTTGCTGATGTTGTTTTGAACAACCACTCTGAATACGGTGATGCCGCTCTTTCAATTGACGGACTTGAGACAAAAGTTTGCGGCACATCATCGTTTGCGGCTACTCTACTTTTACAGCAAACAATGTACGAAGCTTTTCAGATTATGATTAAAAAAGGCTTTACCCCGCCAGTTTACATGAGTGCCAACATTGACGGCGGACATGAACGCAATCTGAAAATCGAAGATTTATATGCTGATAGGATTTTTCATGTTTAGCGGTACCTTTTAATTGATTATTTGGAGGGATTGTTTTTACTCCTGTAAAATAAAAACAAACCGAATGCACTCAAAACATTCGGTTTGTTTTATACTTCTTAAAACACCGTCATCTCCTCAAAACAATCAAGCAATACTTTTTCAACATCGTTTTCCGTCATTGGCACGTAAGGGTTTTGTGAGTTTAATCCGCCATGTTTTACAGCCAATTCGCTCATTTCTCTTACTTTCTCAGTCGTCGTAATACCTGTTGCTTGCAACGTCATTTCAATTTTTGTGTTATCTTTGAAATAATGATACATTGCCCTCACGCCTAATCGTGCAGCTTTTTCATCATTTTCTTCTATTATATTCCAAACATTTCTTGCCCAGTTGGCAATGCGTTCATGCGTACTGTCGTCTTTTTCGATACAAAATTTCAGCCAGCGAGGCGTAACAATTGCCAGCCCAATTCCGTGCGTAATGTCATAAAACGCTGAAAGTTCATGCTCAATCGGGTGGCACGTCCACCCCTGACCTGCACCATTACCAACAAGACCATTTAGAGCAAGCGTTGACGCCCACATCAAATTACTTCTAGCGTCATAGTCATTGGGGTTTTCAAGAGCAAGTGGTGTATTTTGAATCACCGTTTTCATCAATGCCTCGGCAACATTTGTTTGTACATCAACACCTTGCGTACGGTTAAAATATTGTTCGCACAAATGGCTCATAATATCGGCACTTCCTGCAGAAGTCTGGTAACTTGATACGGTATAAGTGTTTTCAGGGTCAAGAAAACTCGCTTTTGGAATCAATTCCCAGCCGCTTGTGCCGAATTTTTCATTCGTTTTTGTGTTGGAAATCACAGCGTTTCGGTTCATCTCTGTTCCCGTTGCTGAAAGGGTCAAAATGTCTACGAGTGGCAATGCTTTGCTCATTTTTGACTTATCAACAACAACGTCCCACGCATCTCCCTCATAGAAAACAGCTCCCGCAATCACTTTTGCAGCATCTACAACACTGCCACCGCCAACTGCCAAAATTACGTCCAAATCATGCTCACGCACTAGACGTACCCCTTCACGAACAGACTCAATTTTAGGATTTGGCTCAATTCCTGTCAATTCAACAATCGTGAAATTTTGCTCATTCAATAATTGGACGACCTTGTCATATAACCCACTTTTTTTAATGCTACCTCCGCCATAGGCAAGCAAAACTTTTTTCCCGTATTCTGCTAAAACCTCAGGCAATTCCTCCAAACGATTTTTTCCAAAACGAATATCGGTTGGCACGTACATACGAAAATTATTCATGGTAAACCTCCTATAAAAAAGAATATACTTTTGCAATTAAAAACTATATAAATAATTATACTCCTTTTGTTTGGGAGATACTACCCTTTTTTGTAATTTTCTCCGCTTGAGCATTTCACTTTCTTAATGCTCCTACATGATCCTCATGCACGTAGTGTTTCCAAAGGCTAAAGCCACGACCTAAGACTTCACTTGCTGGCATGACAATCACAAATGCCTCTGGGTCAATCGCCAAAATATTGCGTTGCAACACAGGATATTCCCCGCCGTCCACGACACACATGAGCATTTCTTTTTCCTCGTTGCCAAAGCCTCCTGTTACACGAAGTTTGGTTACACCACGTGAAATTTCGTCCATGAGGTATTGCTGTACTTCCTCAGATTTTTGAGAAATAATCATCACATTCTTGGCATTGTTCAATCCCATTGCCACAAAGTCCACCACTCTTGACACGATAAATAGAGCAATCAACGAGTACATGACCGTTTCATGATCAAAAGCAATCAAGCCCGTCAAAACAACCATTCCGTCCGTCAAAATAATCGCCGCTCCAAGTGAAATCGGGGTGAATTTCCCAATAATTTGCACTAAAACACCTGTTCCGCCAGTCGAAGAATCTCCGTAATAAACTAAGCCAATCCCAAAACCAACAATCACACCACCAAAAATTGCCCCTAAAAGCTGATTATCCGTAAACGAGCCAATTTGTTTGGTTATCGTAATAAATACTGGAAAAATCCAGCTACCGTAAAGCGTTTTGGCAAAATTTTCCTTTCCCAAAAACACCCACGATAAAATTAAAAGGGGGATATTTGAACCGTAGAGAAAATAATCTGGTTGCCAGCTACACAGTTTTTCCAATGCCACCGCCAAACCACTCATACCTCCTGCAACAATATGATTGGGCAGAAACATTGCGTTGAATCCAATCGCTGCAATCAAACTTCCTATTGTTACCAACAGAAAATCCATAACCCTTTGTTTTCCTGTTTTTTTATACACTGCACTCTCTCCTGTTTCTAGCTACGAGAGGCAGGAGCTGGGTGCTGTTATTCGTGCCACTTGAAACTCGTTTCAAGCAAATAGCACAACTCACTGCGACTAGCTCCTTAATCCCCCGTTACGCTTTTATTTTTAATGATTGGAAGGGACAAACTTGTTCTAGCAAAATCAACCGTGTAACTCACCTCTTCATTGCCTTGAAGGGTATAATCTATATCTGTCGCATAAATCACCAGAGCAAGTCGTCTTCCTTTTGGCAAACGATAAATCGTTGGTTGCATTTCGATTGCAAGCTCTACATATTCATCTGCCACTAATTCATCATTTTTCCATGCGTTTTTGCGATTTTGCAAATTCATATGCCCAATCGTAATCATCTTCTCGTTCGTTTCAGCTCCTTGCTGAATTTCCTTGAGTATTTCTTCACGAAAACCATATCCTCGGTCAATTTTCCCACTTAACACACTTGGTGTTTCCTGCAAACGTTTCGCCCGTCCTACATCAACAAGACGAACGCTGATAAGTCCGATATTCTTTGAAGATTTAACACGCAATTTTACCACAGGTGTACCACTTAATAGCAATTCCTCGTTTAATTCCTTCGTTTGCAAATACAAGCGACTCTCCGCTAAATCTTGCGTATTTTCCTTGATGATTTCACGGCTAAATGAATTTCTCGAACGCACAAATTTCTTTTTCTTCTCCTCAGAAATTCCGTCATGAAAACTTTTTTCCTCGTTTGAACTAGTTTCACCCAAAATCGTTTGATTTGGATAAACTCTCGTCTCTTTTTCACTCGTCCAATCAGAAAATGTGTGCCACACTTCAGCTTGCGTATTTTCTTGCCAAATTACATTTGGTAATTGTTCGTTTGCTTGGTTTTTCACACCATACAATTTTTCTGAAAAAAGTGCATTCATCATATCAGAAAAATCAAGTGAACGATTGTTATTAATGTAAATATGCTCTCCTTGATGAAGAATAATCCTTGATTTCACCGAAGAATTTTCCTTTAATGCACACCAAAGTTGCCACGCATGACGAGGTTTTACATTCCAATCGTTCAAACCATGCACAATGACCACATCACATTGGATATTTTTAACATTGGGCAAGTAATTTCGCTCATCCCAAAACGTGTTGTAATTGCCAAATTTTCTATCTTGCAACTCTTTCATTTCTGCTTGTTTCCGGTCAAATTGTGCCTTAGAATGTAAATAATCACCTGCTTGAATCATGCGTGAAAACGTCAATTCTGCAAGTACATCACAATCTTCACCTTGGAAACCTCCGGGAGCAATGACAAGTCCGTTGTCACGATAGTATTGATACCAATTACTAATTGCCGCCTCACTGATAATCAAATCAAGTCCTTTCACACCTGTTGTCGCTACCGCCGTCGCAAGCGTACCAAGATAACTTTTTCCTGTCATTGCAATATGCCCGTTACACCAATCTGCACGAATTGCCACTCTATCCTCACGGTTGGTAAATGCTACTCGATTGCCAGCCAACCACTCCACAACCGCCTGCATACTATGTGTTTGCTTAACACTCGCACAAGTCATAATCCCCTCGCTCTCCATGCCACCGATTCCTGTCGCATAAACAGCAGCAAAACCACGAGATAAGAAAAAATCATTGAGCGAATAATTCGCCTCACGTGTGAACGTCTCATCTGCCTCGCTCGTATAAGAAGAAATCTCACGTTTTTTCGGCAAAGTTTTTTCCTCTGCCACATATTGTATCTCCTCATAGCGAAGTTCATTTGGTATTTTCCGTTCAATCGAAACATTGACATCATGGAGTTTTTTGTCATTTGCCTCTGGATTGATGCCTTGGTTGTAAGGACTTGCGGTAAAAAGTGCAGGAATTTTTCCTTTTGCCCTTGGACGAACGATTTCCACTTTCACCAAATCTGCTAAACCGTCCTCGTCTGTATCTACATCTGTTTCCACATAAACGACTTCACGAATAAGGGAAGTTGTCTCAAATACGCTCATTGCTTTTCCATTGAAAAATAACGCAATTTCATGGTCAAAATCTTTGAAATATCCTTTGCTCGCAAGAAAATCTATCAACATCAACCCTGTTTTGTTGTGAGTAATCAGCAATAAATACCACGCTTCAATCAGCTCTTCTTTCGACAAATCGCCTGTTTTTTCAATTCTCGGCAAATTTATTTTCTCAAACGCTTGTGAAATTTCATTCACCTTGTAATCGACTTCCTCTAAAAAACCGAGCAATTGCAATGCAATATGATAAAAATTCTCTGTCGAAAGTGTATTACTCTCTTCAAGATATTCTAAAACGTCTTGTGTTTCATTTGCTCGCAAAGCCTTGATTTTCCTTTTTACTGCCGAGATACTTTTCACCTCAGGAAAACATTTGCTCAAAAAATAAAAAAATAGCTCACACTCGCTCAATTCCTCCCATTTCTTTGGCAAAAATTTTAAACTCTTTAACTCCGCAACTTTTGTTTCAAAGTTGTTTTCATAAATTGCAAATTGATTCATTTTCATGATATATTCTCCTCGTTTTTTGTTCTAATTCCTTCTGCAAGCAAAAAGCAACCTTTTCAGGTTGCTCTGGTATTTCAATTTTTAACCTACCGCAGTTACAACAGCTACGTGCCCGTATCCACCTGCTCCAGCTACACCCGGAGGGAATACTGCAACAGTTCCCGGTGCAGGAGTGCTTGACACCACACAACCAGCTGCTGCCGCTGATGATGCCCAATCTCCACCATTTTGCCAGTAGTCACCCACTGATGAACCAAAGTATGATTTCACATACCATGTACATTGACCCGCAACATAAGTATTGTTATTTGTACCTACTCCAGCTTTTGGATAGATAAACAACAAACCTGCCGCTGAAATCGTACGAGTATTCATTTGATAAGGTCCACCGTAGTTCATCTCACTAATCGTAATCGTCCCTGCCGCTGGCTTACTAGGAGTTGTAGGGTAAGACGGTGTCGGTGTTGGCGTTGGTACAGGATCTGGGTCTACATTGTCCCCGCCACCTTGATTTGTATTCGGTATTGGCGGATTCTCTGTATTTTCTTTTGCCATTCTTTCAGCTTCTGCTTGAAGTCTTGCTTTTTCCTCTGCCTCCGCTTTTGCTTGAGCTGCCAATTTTGCCGCTTGAGCTTTTGCCTCTTGTTGTTGACTTAACAACTTGTCACGGTCTCCCTCAGCAGTCGCACGACTCGCTTGTAAACCAAGTTGTGCCGCTTGTAATTGGGCTTGTTGAGTTTTCAAATCAGCTTCTTGCTTAACAAGTTGCTGTTGGTTTTCAAAAATAATTTTGATTTGTTTTGTATTTTCTTTTTGCTTTTCCTCAACAACTCGTTTGTCTTCTTTTTGTTGAGCAAGCAATTCGTTATTCGCTGAAACGATTTTAGAAACAGCTTGAACACGAGCGATTGCATCACTAATGCTTTCTGCATCTAAGATTACATCAAGATAGTTTGTACTAGTGCCAGAAGTTTGAACACTACGTGCTTGTTTGTCAATTGTATCACGACGTTTTACAATACGGTCGTTTAAAGAATTTACTTCTTTTGATAGTGCTTTTGACGTTTTTTCAAGTTTCGCAGATTCTTCTTTTAGTTTTTCTGACTTCGCAATTGTTGCATCAACCTGAGCTTGTACTTTATCTACCTCAGCTTGTGCTGCACTTTCTTGTGTTTTTAAATTATTAATCTCTGCTTCTTTCTGCTGAATTTGTGTATCATACTCATCAGCCGTTACAAAAGCATTTGATGATTGTGCTATCGTTGTAAGAGTAATCGTGCTTAACATTGCCACGGCAAGTAATTGTTTCTTCACGGGTAGTCCTCCATTTTCATTTCATACATATACTTGGTAAATTCTTCGCCTTTGCGACATAAACTATATTAACATAGGCATGTAACATTCAAATGCCTTTATTGTTACAGTTTTATTTCAGCGAGTTTTTCTAATATAACAAATCGCTCAAAACGTTGTTATATCAACACCTCCACATTTCCATGAAACGCGTGAAACATTTTTCTTCTCTTTCTCTTTTTCTTTAAAATTCTCCTTGCTCTTTAAGAAAACCTAAACTTTTGAAAAACATTTCCAATAAAGCTCCTGTTTTCTTGAAAGTTTTCAGAAAGAGCTTATAATGAAAATCGTATTATTACATATGGGCACCTCTAAAAACTCCGTTTAAGCCAAAATTAGATAGTTTTTCGATTTTCGAGGAAACCGACGAAAGCTATGTGGTTCATAGGTTGAGGAGGCTGACGAGGAAAATCGGAAAACTAGCAATTTTGGATAAATGTGAGTTTTTAGAGGTGCCATATCATATATAGAAAGAGGCACACTATGTTCAAACAAATCAAAGAACTTTCAAAAAAACTTACCCTTAAAATCTACGGCTCAGGACTTTTCAAAGAAGAAGTTTACGACCCAGAATATCAAGCATTATTTGAATTGAGTAAAGAAACGGGGCGAAATATTTCGGAGTTAGTGGATGATGTGGGGGAGGAGTAGTGTAAATTTAGACTCCTATATTCGATAAAAACGAAGAATAACAAATAAAAAACCACAAGAAACCAACACATTTCTCAAACGTTGATTTCTTGCGGTTTTTTAACGTATCCGAAACAGGCGTCTAAATGGTACGATTAGGACAAAAAAGAAAATAATGTTCAAAATCAAGGTTGGTCCTAAAATTTGGGCGATAAATTCAATGACACTGACTTTTGCTAAGCCAAAAAGTGCCTCTAAAAGAGCAAGTGCCGAGTGATAAACAGTAATCAAAATTATCAAACCGAATAATTCTGTAAAAATATTGGTATTTATCACTTCTCGACTTCCATATGCGTAAAAAGTCATAAGCGGTAGCATGAGCGTATTAATGCCTAAAACGCCTAGATAATAGCTATCCATCAAAATTCCAAGAATAAGCATTAAAATCACAAGATACCGTCTTGATAATTTCATGGTCGCAGGAATAAGTGCGATAAGCAAAATACTCGATATTGCCATGACTCTGTTTTGCAAAACGTTGCCAAATAAACGACTAATTTGTCCGTCTACTAATAATAGTAGGAAAAATAATACAGGTGCTACATAAGGCATGGTTTTTTTATTCATTTTCCCCCACCTCTGCTGCACGTTGGATAACCGTTACGACAGAAATGTCATACATTTGTGCGGCTGGCTTTACATATACCTCACGGTCTAATCCTGTCTTATTCGTTTCTACTTTTTCTACCGTTCCAACTAAAAGATTTGACGGTGAATTGCCACCAAGTCCACTTGTTTGCACAATATCTCCCTTTTTCAAATCTGTATTTCCCGTCACTTGTGTAATAATGAACGACTGCGTTTTTTCATCATAACTTTTCAGTAAACCAAAACCATCATTACTATTGCTACCTGCAATTTTGACTGGAAAATGGTTACTTAACTGGTTAGAGCTAGTCAATAATTCCACTTTTGAAGAATGGTCGCTCACTTGGATAATACGACCAACAAGCCCCTCTTGGCTCATAACAGCCATGTTTACCTTGAGACCATCTGCTTTTCCTTTGTCAATTACAAGCATATCTTGCCATGTATCTGGACTTCTGGTGATAACATTTGCAGTTATCTTAGAAAAACTAGACAACGTTTCATTGAGTTTTAGCTCTTTTTTCAGCTTTTCAATTTCATCTTTTAAATTTTTTGTCTGAAGAATTGCCTCATCATAATTATCCAGCTTTTTTTTCAGCTGTTCATTCTCTTGATAAGCTCCTTGCAAATCCTCAATTGAGGTGATAATATTGTGGATAAATCTACCCGGTGCGGCAATAATTTTGTCTACAATACTCATTGAATCATTCACTACTCGCTCACCTGCCGTGATTTCAACACCTTCTGCTCTACGCTGAGTTGTCAGCGTTACAAGAGCCACTACGGCAATCGCAATAATTAAGCCCACAATAATATTTTTATTCGGATTGAATTTTTTCACGTCTCATTCTCCCGTTCTAAGATGTAGTCGATTTAATTTTATCACAACTCCCACTAGAAACAAAAGAAAATTTGATAGTGTTTAAGAAAGCGTAGGGATTTTATTCAAAAGTGCCTAAAATTTATCATTCCCAGAATCCAGTAATTTTTTCAAATAGTTCAAGAATGTTCAAATAAAACATATTTTTTCCCCTTTCAGTTATTGACATATTACAAGAATATTGTAATATAAAAATTATTTAGGATAAAAAAATTCAAATATATGAGAATAAAGAAAAGCGTAGAAGTGCGTTTTGAAGTCTGTGGTGAACAGCCTCCAGACTTCAGCACTTCATAGATAGACAAAGCGAGGAGGACGAAATGGAAAATTTAGGCGAACTTTTTAGAGAACTTAGAGAAAGTAGAAACTTGTCAATGAAAAGCGTGGTAGGCACAGAGATGTCTATTGCACAACTTTCTAAATTTGAACGTGGAGAAAGTGAAATTACGTTATCGAAATTCTATTTTATTATTGAAAGGATAGGAATCACAATCGAAGAGTTTGAACTCGTAGCACAAGGGTATAAACTTAATCAGTTTTTCCAAGTATTTCAAGAACTTTCATCTTTGTATATGCAAAAAAAATGACTCAGGAATGATTCACTTACTTTTAAAAGAAGAAAAGAAAAGGAAAACTATTTACCAAGAAATGAATTGCCTAATGATAAAATCTTTATTAGGAGAAAGAGTGAAAGAATATGCTCTATCTGAAGAGGAAAAACAAAAGATTTCAACTTATCTTTTTTCGATAGAAGAGTGGGGAGTTTATCAATTACTATTATATCTAAACTCAATGGCAACATTTAATGTAGAAATGATACTCTCATTATCAAAGGACTTGTTATCTCGGACTTCATTTTATAAAGTTATTCCAAAAAATAGAAGATTAATTATTCGCATATTGCTTAATTCCATTACCGTTTTCCTTGAAAATCGTAATATGCGATATGCAAAATATTTTCGTGAAATTGTGAAAGAATTGTTGTCGAATGAGCAAGAAATTTATGAAAAAACGGTGTTTCTTTTCACTTCAGGAGCTGTTGATTTCTATTGTGGAGAACAAGAAGTTGGAAAAACTCAAATGCTAGATGCAATTAAAGTATTTGAAATCACAGGATGTTCCAATTTAGCACAAAATTATAAAAAAGATTTCGATGAAATTGTTAAGGGTACCTCTAAAAAGTCCTGCTCCTCGTAGCTAGACAAGGAAAAGCGAAGAGGAGCGTTTAGAAGTTTGTCGTAGTGAGCTATGCCATTTACTTGCCTGAAGCAGATCTTCAGGAGGCTTTGCGAACAGCGACCAAACTTCTGCTTCTCGTAGCTAGACAAGGTCAAGGAAACTGACGAAGAAAATCGGAAAACTAGCAATTTAGGATAAGTGCGAGTTTTTAGAGGTGACCTTAATGATTTTCATATATGATAATATTTTCTGCTGTTTTGCTTTTTGAGTTATACTCGAACTTGTAAAGCAAATAATTGTTTTGCATAAATGAAATTGAAAGAGGTGATTTCTCATGGCAGGACCATTACGCAATTAAGAAGAGGAGAACGGAAATTACTAAATTCGTAGATTCTAACTAATTTTAGAGATAATTAATTGCATGGAATCTTTTTTATGGATTCTATCCAACTATATTATCACTAATTTTCGTTCCATCCTTACTGTAAGAATCCAGATAACTAGGATTCAGTATTTATTTTAAGAAACCTACTGTTCTTAGGTAGGTTTCTTATTGTAAAAAAACACTCGAGACTGCACTCGGTTGAACGAGGTAATAGCTTAGTTTAAGTTTTAAGAGATTACTTCATGAGACACAGAAAGGAGATAGTATGAAATTAAAAACTAATTTAACCGCACAATTGGTTAAAACTTCTACGGATAATATCATTGGAGTAGGAACCAAACAATACTTTACAACTTCAGATGAATTTAAAAATTCCGTCGACATTTTGCAATATCTAACAAAAGAAAGAGAATATGAAGAAGTTACTGATTTTTTAAGAAAAAATAATTTATCTGAAAAAGAATTGCAAAAACTTTTAGATCATAAATTAATTACAAGCAACCAAAACATATTTCATAAAAAAGATGAAATGTCATTTAAGAATGAACTTTATCTTGAATTAGTTGTTGAAAACGCAAATATGGCAATTAATGATTTTAAAGATACTACATTTATAATTCTGGGATGTGGTGGAATAGGGAATTTTATGGCTTTCGCTCTATCGACGTTTTCACCGAAAAAGATTGTATTAATTGACGGGGAGAAAATTGAAAGAAGTAATTTAAATAGACAATTTTTATTTTCAAATAATGATATTGGTGAATTTAAAGCAACAGTTATAAAACGCGAATTAAAAAAACGAAATCCTTCACTATCTATTGACGTTCGTACTGAATGGGTGGATTCACGTATTGGAGACGAGTTAATTAGAAAGTATGGACATAATAATTGTATAGGTATTTTGTCCGCAGACTCTACTCTTGCAGTTCAAGGGATTTCAAAAAGTTTTTGCAAGAAAAATGTACCATTTATAAACATTGGTTACTTGAATGATATTTCATTGATTGGTCCATTTTATATTCCCAAAATATCATGTTGCCCATATTGTCACAATGCTTTTTCTTTGGATGAAAGTACAATAGGAGACGAAAACGATATAGAATATAAAATCAAGCAAATTAATGATATGAATTCTGCCCCATCAGTATTTAGTAATAATGCTTTATCTGCAAGTTTAGCAATGTCCGACATTGTTCAATATATAGCAGGGAATTTTCAACAAGTTAAATCAGTAAATAAAAGAATAGGTGTCAATAGTTCAACATTTGAAATGTATAGCTTATCTTCCAGTATAGATGAAACTTGTCAATATTGTGGTGAACAATGATAAAAATACTCAATCAAAAAAACGTGTTAAGCTATCTAATAACAGTTTTTTTCATCACTATGGCTTATTCTTTACCGCATGCTGTACTAACCGTTCTTTTGCTAAAAAAAGGCATCTCTATCTCTCAGATTATGGTTATTCAAGCATTTTACAGTATTGCGATTGTTTTCTCTGAGGTTCCTAGTGGAGTCATTGCAGATTTATGGTCAAGAAAAAAATTATTTATCACATCTAAGTTGCTTTTAGTGCTAATGTTTTCCATTATATTATTTAGTAATAGCTTTTATATGATGTGCTTGGCATGGATAATCTATGGAGTAGCAGCAGCGTTGGATAGCGGGACAATTGATTCTCAAATCATTTTAGAAATAAAGGCACAAAGAAAAGGAATGATTGATAAATTTATATCTATCGACAAAAATGTTACAACTTTTGCACTTATCATTGGGAGTGTAATAGGTGGTTTTTGTTATCATTTTATTGGGGAAAAGATATACATTATTGGTATAGTTTTTGTACTAATCGGCGTGTTTGTTTGTTGGAAATACTATAAAATTGATAACGAAATGAATTTTGGAAATCAGAGTAATAATAATGTTATTTCTCAATTAACGGAGAGTATCCGAGAGTTTAAAAGTAATAAATATCTTAGAAAACTTATATTTCTTAGTTTGTTTGGTCAATTATTTTTCCAATCACATTATCAGCTCTGGCAACCATTTTTATTATACAAAAAGGTCGATTCTAATTTTTTTACACTCTACTACCTAATTTTCCAAATCGTTTCGATAATATCCTACTCCATGCCTGTAAATAAATTAAACATCCTTTTTTCGCAAAAGAAAATGATGTTGTTTTCAATTGTTGCGTTCATTCCTCTTCTTTTGCTATCGAAAATTTCTTTTATGTATAACGCAGCTTATATTGTCTATATTTTTCTATTCTTTGTTTTCGAGTATTTCGTGGAATATTCTTTCAACAAAGAAGTCAGATCGACTTATATATCATCGCTCGTTTCTTTAAAATCAACGATAAGTAGAATCAGTTCAATTATTGTACTGCTCTCTATTAGTCTAGGGCTAAACTATTTTAGTGTCGAAACAATCATTATATCGTATTTTATTCTATCTTTTCTGCTAACAATGTATGTAATTACAAGTAATAGAAGTAAGCGGTCATGAAGAAAAAAATTAACACAACCAAGCCAATACCTCACACACTCTAAAAATACAAGAGTGTAAGTTGAGGTATTGGCTCATTCGTATTTAAGGGTACCTCTAAAAACTCAACTACATAACATCCCAATCTTTTGGCGGAATAATTGGTAAGTCCTCTGAAAATACAGCGTATAGAACTTTTCTAAGTTGTCTTACTTGTTTCTTAGTAAGAATATAACTTGAGAAACGTATTTCTGCACCAGATTGAAATAATTCTTGTAAATCTATTGAACGATACGGAAATATTTTTCTTTCGCCTATGTCTATACTTTCTTTTTCTCCTCCCAATTCCATAGGAACATCAAAACCCATTAACCAAGCAGGGTTAACATCTAAAACAAGAGAAATTCTATATATCTTATCTTGCTTTGCTTCGTATTTTCCTTTTACCCAGTGATTTATTTGAGACGAAGAAAAACCTGTTCTTTTAGATAATTCAGCTTGATTTAGATTTCTTTCTTTTAATGCTAAACTTAAACGTTCTGAAAAAATATTTTTTTCCATTTAGATCCCCCATTAAATGTAATTTACATATTCCCCACAACTAATTCCGCAAATTCGCTAGTTTTGACTTCTGTTGCTCCGCTCATCAAACGAGCGAAATCATAGGTAACAGTTTTTTCATTGATTGTTTTCTCAAGAGCCGTGATAATGCAATCAGCAACTTCTTGCCAGCCTAGGTGTTCAAACATCATCACACCACTTAGGATAACACTTGAAGGATTGACTTTGTTTAAACCTGCGTATTTTGGAGCCGTGCCATGTGTTGCCTCGAAAATTGCGTGTCCTGTTTCATAATTAATATTCGCACCCGGAGCAATACCAATCCCACCAACTTGGGCAGCAAGTGCATCACTTGCGTAATCGCCATTTAGATTTAGTGTCGCTACTACATCAAAACTTTTCGGACGTGTCAAAATTTGTTGAAGGAAAATGTCTGCAATAACATCTTTCACGAGAATTTTCCCGCTTGCAAGAGCCTCAGCTTGTTTCTTTTCTGCAACTTCTTCACCCTCACGAGCTTTGATTTCGTCATACTGCTGCCATGTGAATACATCTTCTGCAAATTCTTTCTCTGCAAGATTATACCCCCATTTTTTGAACGCACCCTCAGTGAATTTCATAATATTTCCTTTGTGAACAAACGTTACGCTTGGCAATTTTTTCTCTTTTGCATATTCAATTGCCGCACGGACTAAACGCTCTGTCCCCTCTTTTGAAACTGGCTTTATCCCAATCGCACTTGTTTCTGGGAAACGAATTTTACTCACACCCATTTCGTTTTGAAGAAATTCAATGAGTTTTTCTACCTCTTCTGTTCCTTGTGCGTATTCAATTCCTGCATAAATATCCTCCGTATTTTCTCGGAAAATCGTAATATCTACGTCCTCTGGACGTTTGACAGGACTTGGTACTCCGTTAAAATAACGAACAGGACGAAGACAAGTGTATAAATCAAGTTCTTGTCGAAGTGCCACATTGAGCGAACGGAATCCTTCACCAATCGGTGTCGTAAGTGGGCCTTTTATCGCAATTAAATGCTCACGAATCACCTCAAGCGTTTCTTCTGGCAACCAATCACCTGTTAAATCAAATGCTTTTTCGCCCGCATACACTTCACGCCATGCAATTTTTTTCTTGCCACCGTAGCATTTTTCTACTGCCTTATCAAATACAAAACTTGCTGCTTGCCAAATATCTGGGCCAATTCCATCGCCAATAATAAACGGAATAATTGGCTCATTCGGTGTCACGACTTTTCCATTTTCTAGCTTAATTTTTTCTGCCATTTAATTATCCTCTGTTTTTCTTTTTATTTTTTAGTGTACCACTTGTTGCACTTTTTTGCTGACAACCATTGGCAAAATACCATTTTCCTTGTAATAAATCTTATCCGCCTCAGAGTCAAACCGGACAATCGCTTGAAATTCAATCACTTCTCCGTTTGATTTTGTTGCTTTTACCGTGATTTTTTCATGGATACCAATTTCTTTCGGCAAAACAAGCTCAAATGTTTCTTCCCCTGTTAAACCAAGCGTTTCAGCATTTTCATTTGCCAAAAATTCGAGCGGTAAAATACCCATCATCACAAGATTGCTGCGGTGAATACGCTCAAAACTCTCTGCAATAACAGCTTTTACTCCGAGCAAATTCGTGCCTTTCGCCGCCCAATCTCGACTACTACCCATACCGTAGTCACGACCTGCCAAAACGATTAATCCTGTATTTTCTGCCTTGTATTTCATCGCCACATCATAAATCGGCAACACTTCGCCCGTTGGGAAATGCTTGCTCACGCCACCTTCAACTTCTGGCGTCAACAGATTCTTTATCCGGATATTCCCAAACGTACCACGCATCATCACTTCATGATTTCCACGTCTTGCTCCGTAGGAATTGAAATCTTTCGCCTCAACGTCATGCTCGGCTAAATACACACCTGCTGGACTTTTCAGTGCAATACTTCCTGCTGGAGAAATGTGGTCTGTCGTTACACTGTCGCCAAATTTCGCCAAAACACGCAAGTTTTGAAGTGGAGCATTTTCACTTGTTCCTCCGTCAAAATAAGGAGGGTTTTGAATATAAGTAGAATCTTCTTGCCAATGATACGTGGCAGATTCCGCACATTCGATTTTGTTCCACTCCTCGTTTGCAGAAAATACATCAGCGTAAAATTCTTGGAACACTTCTGGCGTGACAAATTCTTTGATATATTGCTCGATTTCTTCCGTTTTTGGTAATAAATCACTCAAGAAAATCTCTTTTCCGTCACTAGCAATGCCGACAGGTTCTCTCGTCAAGTCTTTTCTAACCGTGCCTGCAAGAGCATACGCTACTACAAGAGGTGGTGAGGCAAGGAAATTCGCTTGCACGAGCGGATGAATACGCCCCTCAAAATTACGGTTGCCACTCAACACACTTGCAGCTAGTAGATTACTCTTGGAAATTGCTTGTTCAATTTCTGGTTTTAATGGACCAGAATTTCCGATACACGTTGTGCAACCATATCCCACTACATCAAACCCTAGTTTTTCCAAATAAGGCATGAGTCCTGCTTTTTCCAAATAACCTGTTACGACTTTTGAACCGGGAGCAAGGGAAGTCTTGACAAATTTAGGAACGCTAAGCCCTAGTTCTACGGCTTTTTTCGCCAGAAGTCCTGCTGAGAGCATTAAAGACGGATTGCTTGTGTTGGTACAGCTTGTAATGGCTGCAATCGCAATGTCGCCTGTTTTCATCTCGATTGTTTCATTTTCCACGGCAAATTGTGTTGATTTTTCTAACTCAGCTGCCTCTTTTGCAAAACCACCTTTATTTGTTGGAGCAACCACTGCCTCTTCAAAGCTCGTTTTCAAATTTGAAAGCTCTACTCTATCTTGCGGACGTTTCGGTCCCGCCAAACTTGGTGAAATTTCATCAAGAGAAATACTGATGACTTTTGTATAATGTGGCACAACATCTCCGTCATAGAAAAGGTGATTTTCTTTTGCATAACTTTCCACAAGGGCAACTGTTTCGCTCGTTCGGCCACTCAAGCGTAAGTAATCAAGTGTCCTCTCGTCAATCGGGCAAAATCCACACGTTGCACCGTATTCTGGTGCCATATTGGCAATTGTCGCCCTATCCGCAATGCTTAGTTTTTCATAGCCTTCACCAAAATACTCCACAAATTTCCCGACAACATTTTCCTTACGCAATTTTTCAGTAACGGCAAGGGCTAAATCGGTTGCGTTCGCACCATTTTTTAGCACACCTTCCAATTTTACGCCAATCACTTCTGGCATTGTGAAAAATGATGCTTCACCAAGCATTCCAGCCTCCGCCTCAATTCCACCAACACCCCAGCCGAGTACACCAAGAGCATTAATCATTGTCGTATGCGAATCTGTTCCAACAAGTGTGTCACAATGCACAAAGGTTTGCTCGGAAATTTCTTTTTTCACGACCACTTGCGACAAATACTCCAAATTTACCTGATGAATAATCCCTGTCGCTGGCGGAATAATACGGAAATTATCAAATGTTCCTTCTGCCCATTTTAAAAACTCATATCGTTCTCTGTTGCGTTCAAATTCTTTTTCAGCATTTTTTTGCAGGGAATAAGCATGAGCATAATCATCTACTTGTACCGAGTGGTCAATAATCAAATCTACTGGAATCTCTGGATTAATACTTTGTGCGGCACCGCCAAGTTTTTCAACCGCCTCACGCATACTTGCCAAATCTACAACTGCTGGCACGCCTGTGAAATCTTGCAAGACAACACGACTTGGAAGAAACGGTACTTCTTGTTCGCTCCCATTTTCCCACTTGGCAATGCGTTCGATTACCTCCTCTGGAAAACTCACACTCCCTTGATGTGTCAAAGCACTTTCTAACAAAACACGGATTGCATAAGGCAAATGTTTCAACTCTACCTCATAGCGACTTGCGACATCTTTTAAAGAAAAATAAGCAAGCCTTTCATTGTTCAATGAAAAATTTTTTACATAGTTCAACTCAATTCCTCCTTTGTCTAGCAACGAGGGGCTGAAGTTTGGCAACTGTTCGCTGTGTCACTCGAAACTTGCGTTTCGATGCTAGTCTTTCAAGAATCTTTGATTCTTAGAAAGACTGTATGCGAAACGAAGTGTAGTAGCAGGTAAACGACACGACTCACTGTTGAAAACTTCAAAACGCCCCGCTCGCTTTTCTGTGTCTAGCTACGAAGTGCTTAATTTTAGTCGATGTTGCAGACTTCTAACCGCACTTTCTCGCTGTTAATTTTTTCCGATATAAAAAAGACCATACACTTTTATTTTATCAGAAAATTCACGAAAAAATAAGCCTTTTTACAAAACTTTTGAGAAAAAATGACAGGCTTTGTTAGATTTTAGCCTTATAAAGATAGAATCGTTTTTTGATTGCTAGTACATCAACGATTTTCCCTTGTTGTGTTATAATTTAGTAAGAATAAGATTTTTTAGAGTTTTAGAGGTGAAAAAATGCGTGAACAACATCAAAACGTTCATTTGAATAGAATTATTTGGATTGCAGGAATTGCGATTGTGGCACTTCTTGTGCTAGTTCCTACCTTTCTTCTTTTACAATCAAATAAAGGAACGCTCGGGAAAGACAATAATAACGCTACGGCTCTGCAATTAACGACCAATACAAGCAATTCTCTTGTCAGCGGAACTGGCTGGTTGATACAAGTGAGCGAAAAATTGGCAAACGATATTACGCTGAATGACGCAAGAGACCTTTTGAGTCAAGCAATGAAGAAAGCGGAAGAAATCCTTAGTCAGACCAAACTAAAAGACGATTTACGCAAATCTTTAACAGAAAAATTAACACTTTTGCAAAATGAGTGGGATAAAATGGATTTCCAAAAAACTCAGCAATCGACAGATGAGCTAAGCAAAGTGATTACCGAGGCAATGGCTTTTCTCAAGGAAAACGAGGAACGTGAAAAACTCTTTGAAACAACTCGCAAATTAATCGAAGAGGCAAATCCTTTGATTGCCAATGAATTTATTCGTGTGGAAGATAAGGTCAAATTAACCTCAATGGTGACAGACGCAAACAATATGATACAAAAAAATGAGTTGAAACCAACCGAAGTAGAAAAAAGCAATACAGAGTTGAGCAAGCTCGTTACACTCGTCAAAGAATACATCACTCAAAAAGAAAAAGAGAAGAAAGAGAGCGATACAAAACAAACGCTCTTAATTCAAACGCAGTCTCTAATCGCAGACGCTAAACGTTTGGGACAAAATAATGAGCTGACGGATGACGAAATCAAAAAATTAACCGAAACACTGAACAACGCTGAGCGTATCGCTCGTGAGGCAAATGCTAAAAATGAAGACATTGAAAAATTCAACAAGGAATTTTCACAGCTTTTAGACCAAATCAAAGCAAGTGTCGCAAAACGTGAAAAAGAAAAACAGACCACTACAAGTTCTTCAACGACAAATTCTACACCAAGATAAAAAATACCAGAGGCAAGCGAATGTGCTTATCTCTGGTTTTTACTATTTTCCATGTCGCTTTTTCCACTCCAATACGCCCCATTTGTGACTGCCACGCTTTAATTTTTCAATTGCGACATCTACTGGAAACCATACGGGAATGCTTTTTTTCTCCGTTCGTTCACCTACGCTTTCCCAACTAATCACATCATAAATATACGCTGGGTTGTAAAAATAAGTATCACGATTGCGAGAATAAAAATATTCATCTGCCTGCCCGAAATACTCACCAATTACAGCAGTAAACCCAAGTTCCTCAAGCAATTCACGATGAATTGCATCCTCGTGCGTTTCATTCGCCTCAATCTCGCCACCCGGTAAAAAATATGCACCATTCGGTGCTTGCACTAAAACAATTTCGCTTTCTTCCTTGCGACTAATGACAACGTGTACGCCGTTTCTTTGAGTATAAGTAATATCCTCTTTTTTCTCTCCAAAAGATTGTATCATTTCTCTCCTCTTTCTAGCTACGAAGCACTGTGGCTCACTATCTTTTTGTTTTTTTCTGATATTTTAGATATAGTTTACTCTTTTTTTTCCTTTGTAACAAGCAAAATCATGTTATGATATATCTTAGTTCTCCGCAATTCAAAAAAAGTCATGTTTCACATAAAAAAGAACGACTTATGACAAAACAAACTCGTCGTTTCCCTTCTATTATTTTCAAAAACTTTTAACTTTTTCAAAAAAGATTCTCTTTCCCAAAGCATATTTTTTTGATTTTATATAATTTTAGTGTATTATAATAAGCGTAGTAGGATAACTACTACCCAACCAACTCCTTTGTTCACTTCTCCAAAGTGAACAATCCAAAACTTTTTCATTAACTCCTAAATAGAGGGTGCGAAAGCACTCTCTATTGCGTTTTGAAGAATATTTCTCTATTTCTATAAGAAAATGTTTGAATTTAAAGTTTCGTGTGCTTTTTATTATAAGGGCGGTGGTGAGAGTTTGTGATTGAGCAAAATCACCCCGCACAAATTTCCATGCGAGATGATTCACCTTTTATTCTTATCAAGTAATAATTCCTCACTTTTTGAACTTCCCTTTATTTAACAAAACCTCTAAAATAAAACCAAAAAATCCATTTTCCCCAGTTACACACCTGATTTCTCCTTTCTAAACGCCTAAAAATATGCTATTATAATAAATGAGATAAAATAAAAAAATGTTAACTTTTCTTATAAAACAAACTTTTTTCATCTATTTTTAATTTTTTTTGAGAGGGATAAGTATGCACTGGAACTATGGAAAAATCTACCGAAAAATCAGAAAAGCAAAAGGAATTTCTCAACAAGCCGTTTGTAAAGACATCATCAGCCGTGTAACATTATCACATTTTGAAAACGGAAAACATGACCCAAATTATGTTACTATGCAACATATATTAAGACAGATTGATATGTCTTTTGATGAATTTGAGTTTATCTGTAACATGTATTTATCAGAAGAAAGAGAAAATATTATCAAAGACTTGCATTCTTCCTTTTCATCTGCAAACATTGAACATTTAAAAGAAATAAAAAAACGTTGTGAAAACTATCTTAAAGTAAACGAAGATATTGCAATTGAGGAAATCAATGGAATTGTCTCCTCTTGGCTTCATTTAATAGAAAATAATTTGCAAGAAATTGACGAGAAGTCAAAGGAATTCGTTCACTTCATTTGGCAACGTTTATCAAAAATGGATACATGGTATTCCAGAGAAATTAGTTTGATAAATTCCATTCTATTTCTTTTTCCTATTGAAACAACCGTTGAATTATTCCCAAGATTGATGAAAACTTTAGACAGATATGACGGTTTTTATGAAATTGAAACGAAAAAGGCAACAATTCTCGTCAATGTGTCTACTATTTTTTTAACGCACCACTATTTTAATGAGTTTAAAATTGCGGCAGAGCAGGCTTATCATTTAGCCAAAAAAATAAAACGGGTTGATTTACTCGCTATTGCCTCTGTTCGTTTCGGAATGTGTACCAATGACAAAGAAAAAATAAAAAAAGGACTAGAACTGTTAAAATGGGCTGATGAAGAAATCCTATTGTTAGAGGCTAAAAAAGAAATCGAGCTTTACTCAAGCCTACTAAATTAAGGCTACCTCTAAAAGTTTATTAAGTAATAATAGACAAAGATACTTAAAAAACTCACTTCTAAGTATCTTTGTCTATTCATTTAATTTTCTTGTAAACCAAGCTTAATTTCTTTTTTTATTTTCTTCATTTCTGGATTGCTAATTGTAATAGCATCACTTGTTTGAATCGAAACTTCTAAAGAAATGTTGCCTCTTTCATTTTTCCCTAGCTCATTTACTTCCATCCCATTCACGTTTGTCATGGTTACACCTGAAACGTCAATTTTCTCATTTCCTTGAGAAATTGAAAATAGTGATAGATAATCTTCTTTTGACATTTTATTTTTTCCACTGCTTACTTTCGCATTTAACTTCAAGGTAAACTTATTGTTTTCTTTCGTAAATGTCGTATCGTCAAAATCTATGAGCGTGTTGTTATTTTTTATAAAAAATAGATTTGGGTTATCTTTGTTCATAAGCAACCAATTATCTGGTGCTTCACTATTTGCTTTATTTTCAGCATATAAAAACCATGCTACAAACGCCATTGAGCCAATCGAACAAAAGACAAAAACACCTTTGGCAATGGTTAGTAATTTCTTTTTCATGCGTTAATCCTTTCAAATCAATCAAATTTATTAATTGGCAGTTTGTCTTGAAGGACATCCATATGGGTACCTACAAAACCGCACGCCTTGATTTTCTTTCAGTTTTTCCAAAAAAGTAGGTGGCAACTGCGAAGTTTCTAATGCAAGAACGCAAGTCCTACAACTGAAACAAAACCTATAAACAATTTTTTCGCCAGAATACTTCTCGTTTTTCTTACATATAAGAAAATTATATCTATGTGTAGATAAAATAAACGTTTAGAGCAGTCTTTTCATCTTTTTATGAAAAGGAAAAACTAATTCTTACTTCAACTCACTATTTCACACCAAAACCATATAAAATTTTATCCTTCGGCAAATAAGCAAAATGTTGTTGAATAAATTCTTTATCAAAACTTACCTCACCTGAGACAAGAAACCCGTATGAAAGATAGGTTGTTGTCACCGTGTAGCTAGCACAATAAACAAACTCACAATTTTTAGGATCCTCTAAATATTTTTTATCACGGAGTTTTTCTCCATTAAACAATTTACCTTTTTCTTCCACCCATTTTTTCCAATTTTCATAATCAGTCTTTGTTGTAACGGATTTGCTAAAATCACTCGGATAAAATTCAATGCCCCAGCTACTTCCGTGAGTATTTTTTACTACAATCATTTCTTTTTCAGGGATATTGCCTGTTTCAATAAAATAATTGGTTAACTTTTTATCATTTTGTATTCTTCCAACAAAATCACTGCCATAATAAATAGCTGCAAACAAAGCGATAATTAAAAGAATTGTCAGCGGGATACTTAGGATAATTAGGAATAGTTTCTTTTTCATTTCACACGCAACTTTCAATAATTTACTTTTTCCTAGCGTTCATATAACACTCCCCTCTTGACAAACCTTACCTTAAAAAAGCAAGATTGGTCAAGAGGTGCCAGTACATTCTATTTTTTTGGCTGGCTAGCTTTCCATTTTTCATAAATGTCAGCTGGAGGAAAATAAGCGAAATGTTCCTTGATAAATTCTTCATCACTCGTACTATTACCACCCCAATTAAAATGAAGGGTTACTTCTTTTGAAGAAGTATCTTTTGAGCTAATGCTTAAGTTATAAACAATTTCGCAATTTTTGCTATCCTCGAGATAGTTTTTATTTGGCAAATTCTCTCCGTTTAATAATTTTCCTTCTTGTTGAACAATTGTTTTCCAACTCTCGTAGTCTTTTTGAGTTGTAATATTTTTTACTACTGAAAAATCCCAACTCAAAAAACTCTCAGAAAGAAATTTTTGATCTGTTTTGGTTATGTCAATTACTTCCTCCTTTGGAATTTTCCATTCTTCCAAAAAAAGATTCAATTCCGTTTCTGCTTTATTGTTCACTGATGAACTTCTTAATTGATAAATCACACCAAATAGGATTAAAGCAAGAATTGGGATAGCGACAATAGTTATGATTGTTTTTTTCATTTTAGCCTACTTTCAATAAGTACCAATTTTATCTATTTTATATGCCCCGTCAAATACATATGGTAATTCAGCAGGTAAAACAAAAGGCATGTCCGTTGACCAACCTGTCATTAATGGAGCAGTTCCACTACCATAGTAAAATGCATCATACACCATTTTAGAACAATAGCTAGGATTGGTCTTTAAAATACCAGAAGTTAATTTATATTCTATATGACGATCTTTTGGGTAAGAACCTTTCGAGTTCCAAAAAGTTCTATCCGCATAATCGGCACATTTTTGAGCCATTTTCGTATCACGAAGACGCCAAATTTGTGTCCAGCCCTTTATATGTTCAGCGGAAGTAACTCCTTGTTCGGTTCCACCCATCATCCAATTTTCAGAATTAAATTGGTGGTTATTGTCAGGAATCCCTTTACCTAACCAAGTATTTAAGCTATCTAAATAATTTTTACCTTTTCCACCACTCATTTCTAATATAAATCCATTCGTTGTAGCGATTGCTGCATGACCTAAGCCACCTTGAACAACGAGAATATCACCTTTTCTTAAATCACGTTTAAAAGCATTAGCATTCTCTCTATATCCACGTTTCAACCTTAATCTTTGCTTTTCTTCCTCTGAATGCCCCTCTCCGTTTGGAAAAGCTCCATAATTCATTTTTTGAGCGAAGTATTCATTATAACTTAGTCCTTGAGCAATCGTATCTTTTACTTCTTCATACGAAATTTTTCCGCTTTCATAATTTTCAACAAAGATATTAAAGGGGTACTGACTTTCATTAATTCTCCCTTCAGTTATCCCTTTGTTATAAAGCTCTTTTAACTCCTCTTGACTTAATTGGTTCGTATCAACCTGTTTATTTTCTGCTACTTGGCTAATTTGTTCTTGTTCAGCTTGAGCAGTAGAAATAGCATACGGTGTAACGATCGCACTCATACTAGCAAAACTAACCAGACCTAATGCGATTTTTTTCATTGTTTTTTTTGACATAATATTTTCCTCCTCTATTATGCTTTTACGTTTTCCCATTTTGATGTTTCTTTATGAGTAACTCAAAAAACTAGCGAATTAATCTCAAGCGGAGTTTTTAGAGGTGCCCATATTCAATGACTTTTTGAAATAATTTTGCTAGCACTTATTTCAAAACTATAATAACATATAATTATATCTAAAAAACGATAAAATAAAAAATGTTAAATTTTCTTACATATAAGAAAATTTCATATATGTATAGACAAAAAAATCGCTTAGAGTCGTCTAAACGATTTTTTTGTTTTCAATTTTATAATTTACTCGCAGCCTCTTCATCTACAATTACTACAACATTTTCATGTTTTTGTAGGATAGATGCTGGCATTTCTTCTGTAATTTCGCCATTTACCATTGCTTTTACAGCGTCAGCTTTTGCCTCACCCCATGCCATTAAGATGATTTCTTTTGCAGTAAAAATTGAGTGAATCCCCATTGAAACTGCTTTTGTTGGCACGTCTTCTACTTTGTCAAAGAAACGTTTGTTGGCGTTAATTGTTGACTCTGTTAAGTCTACGATATGTGTTGTTGAGTCAAATGGAGTTGCTGGCTCGTTGAAACCGATATGCCCATTTTGACCTAGACCTAGAATTTGAATATCAATTGGATGTGTGCTGATAATTTCATCATAGTGACGTGCTTCAGCTTCTAAATCACTTGCTTTACCGTTTGGCACAAAACTTTCTTTGAATGGTTTTGCATCAAAAAGATGTTGACGCATAAATGTGCGGTAGCTTTGCTCGTCATCTTCGTTCAATCCTACATATTCATCAAGATTGATTGAAATCATTTCAGAAAAATCAAGGTCTGATTTGCGAATTTCTGCGTATAGTTCTTCTGGTGTAGAACCTGTTGCAAGTCCTAATACTTTTGCACCGTTCGCAATTCCTTCTTTAATCATTTCAAATGCTTTTAAACTACCTTCGTGCTTGTCTTTAACGCGAATAATTTGCATGGTTGTTACTCCTTCTCATTTGGTATAGACCAATTATAACATGAAGAAAACAAAATTGCACGTAAATTTTCTTGATTTTTTGATGTTTTTTCGTTTTTTTCTACCCAAAAAAAGCATGAAACCAACAAATTCAATGTTAATTTATTGGTTTCACACTTTTCTTACCTTAGGTTCAATTTCTTCCGTCTATCCGTAAATTCTAAAATCAACAGACTAACAAACGCAAAACCGGTGATACCGACACCAAGTAAGAAACTTTTTGGCAAGTAGCGGAAACTTACGGAATGTTCCCCTTTTGACAATTTGATACCGACAAACGCTCCATTTAGCACAGGAATTACTTTGGCAGGTTTGCCGTCAAGTTGTGCCAGCCATTCGCTATCATAAGGAATGGAGGTGAACAAAACACCGTCTTTTTCCGCACGAACGTTGCCAGAGAAAAAATTGTCTTTAGCGATATATTTCGCTTTGTAACTTCCTTTTGCAAGGGTTTCAGAGACTTGCGAAGATTTTGCCGCAGGCATTAGGCGAATAGCAGAGTAAATATCCTCTGTTTTTTTCAATCCCATTACTTCAATCGTGTACTCTTTATCGGTTTTTGCCGTTCCTAGACGAATGAGTGCAGAGTGATTGACGTTGATTCTTGGAGCAATTTTTTCATCATTTACCCACACTTCTAACTCCTCAAATCGTTCATCTGGCAAATAGAGATAAAGTTGTCCTAGTTCTTTGACTGAAAATGTCCATGACTCCATTCCTTTTTGTTTTAGTTCGACAGGCTCAAAGAGTGTGAAATTTTCATCATTCATTGCGATTTTCGCAAGTTTTTCTTGATTTTCGTACGGTTTTTCACTTTCCAATTTCAAATCGAGTAAATCATCATCAAAGAAGTAGCCGACTGCCGAGTCTGCTGCTTGATTTTTGTAGGCATAGTAGTTATTTCGCTGAGCAACAGGTTCTGTATTCCCCCAGCGACTTTCAGTAAAAACATATTCAATATCGAGCAAATAGCTCGTAAATGGTGTTAAACCAACATCTGAGATTCTTCGCTCATTTCGGCTAAACAGCCCTAGTTTTTTCAACGTTTTACGCAAATTATTGTTCAGCGTTGACGAGTAGTTGGGAATGGAATAGTAATGACTAGAAAGTGCTTGGTTGTAGCCATTGTCAATTCCGTAGACTTCGTTATTGATACGGTAAAAATCATCATCTCGTGTGTGCAAAATATCACTTAATTCTGTCGTTAAATAATTCAGCTCACGTTCTTTTTGCGTAAAAACAACCGCATCGCCAAACGGTGTCGCTCTCATCATCTGGAAAAAATTCAAATTCACATCCACCAGCAAAAGCATAAGCAAAGCAAACAAGCTATATTTACTCCGTTTTTGCATGAAAATCATCACATATCCCAAAAGGAAGATAAGCGAAAGAGCAAGCAAGTGGAAATTGAGCGTAAACGACCTGTAATAATCCTGCGTTTCAATCGGCAAAGCCTCGTAATCTAGTGATTTGCTTAATCCGTACATAGACAAATAGCCAATCGCAAGGAGACTTGCCAAAATAACACCTGTTCGCACAACTTGTTTTTTCGTCACTTCTTCTCGCCGCACCCATGCATCATAGGCAAACACAAGTAACACAAAACTTAGCATAAAGCTATTGCGATAAGGAAATCCTGCTGTTTCTTGGAACATATGCCAAACGGCATTGAAACTTTGAACGAAGAAACTCAAGAATAATGCTAAAATCAAACCGATTCGCAAAAACAGTTCCTTTTTCGACATTTTCAGCTGAAAGAGGAGAAAAACTAAAAACAATGTCAAAAGTCCTACATAAAATGAAGGCAAATGCTCTAGTCTAGTCGTGTAATCGGTATTATCAAACCCTAACTGCATGAAAAATTCCGTGCTAAATTTTGGATAAGGAGCGTAAGTGTCAAGTTGAAACTCACCTTTCCCTGTCTTAATCATTCCCACTAGAGCAGGAACTAAAATAAAGGACGACAGCACTCCGCCAAAAATTGAATACTTCAAAAAGCAAAGTCGACTTGGCTGACGTGTGATGAGATATTCCTTTATCGAATGAATTTCCGTCTGCTTTAGCGAATAATACACGTAGTAGCACACTGAAAATAGACAGGTCATATAACCCAAATAATAATTGGTAACAATCGTACAAAAGAGCATGAACATATAAAATTTCCCATGTCCTTTGTCAATCAAGCGTTCAATTCCTAGCACTACTAACGGGAAGAAAATCAAGCCGTCAAGCCACATGATATTCGTTGCGTAAATGCCAACAAATCCCGAAAGAGCATAGGCAAGTGAAAAAAATACTTGACTAAGTTCTGCTTTCTCGTGAGATTTGCGAAGATAGGTAAACATCATAATACTCATGCACGAAATTTTGAGCATTAGCACAATACTCACCATTGTATCCAAGTTCCAAGAATCCACGAGTAAAAACAAGAGATTAAAAGGACTCATCAAATAGTACGCTGTAAGTGGCAAAAAATTATCTCCCATACCTACTGAAAAGGAATAAATCCAACTTTCCTTGCCAGAAAAAATCTCTTTTAGGTAAGAGAAAAACGGCGTGTACTGCGTGCCTAAGTCACTAATCATCAAATTCTTTTGCCCAAAAGGTGTAATTTGCAAAATCGAAAACAATATTGTCAAGCAAAAAAGTGGCAAAAGAAAGCTCAAAACATTCAAACCAATTGTTCGTTTATTTAGTTTCATTTTATTTCCTTTCACTATCTGGAGTGGTTACTTTCTATTATAGCAGAGATTCGCTTAGGTTGGATTTATGAGATGTGATTCTTTGAGATTTGAATAGTGCCGTTATGGTATAATAAAAGAAAAAAATACAAAACTTATAAGGAGCTGCTAATGAGCGAAGACAAAAAACTTGAAATTAGTATACCTGGGGAATGGGCATTAAAAAAACTATTAGGGCCGACATCTGAAAAAATTGGGAATGATTTAGCAACTTTGTATACTGCTGTAGTTACAAAGATTACTACTGTTGCTAAAAGAAAAACGGATAATATTAATGATGGGAAAACTGCCAATCTTAGAGTTGTAAGAGATATCTTTTGGAATGGTGGATTTTCGGATGATGATATTTGTGCAGAATATTTTGGCGGAATTTTAGCTTCCTCGCGTTCTGAGGACGGTAAGGATGATTCTGGGATATATTATACCGATATAATTAAATCTTTATCATCTAAACAGCTTCTGTTTCACTATATGATATATAATTCGTTAAACAAAGAATTTTTAGCACATAATACTGAAATTAATGTTGCAAAAGGATCAGAACTTGAAAAAAAACAGATATACTTCTTTGGAACAGAATTATATCAACTGGGAATTAATGTTCCTATTGATGCTTTTGCCTTAAACTCCAAAGATCTAATATCTAACTTTTCATTTCAAAATGAGAAAGCATATGATATTTCAGGCAAAGAAATAGAGGTCTATTTAGGATACATTGGTCCTTCCCCCTTAGGAATTCAACTCTATTCTATAATAAATAATTCACTAGATAATTGGATTAATTTTCCTAATACATCATTTGGGGATTTTCCCGATATCCCTTTAGTGGAGCATTATAGTATGAGTAAAAAAGAATTGCTCAATAAGGCTAATCTTAATGATGTGAAATTAGTAGAAGAGCAAAAATGACTAAGTGCTGTTATGTTTACAATCACTATCAGTAAAGATACTCTAAATCCAATAAAGGCAGGACATATTATGAATTATCCCCCTATAAATAAAGAAGAAATACAAAAAAATCTAGCAAGCACTTCACCTGTGAAAAACATTGTCGTGCTAGAAACGACAGAGTCCACAATGAATGATGCTCGGAAGTTGAATGATGAAATTACTCTTGTTGTCGCAGAGGAACAGCGGGCAACGCATGGGCGATTTAATCGTGCTTATTTTGCAGATAACAATGGTGGCGGAATTTATATGACGCTCTCTCTTGCTCCGCACAAACGATTTGAGGAATTGCCACAATATACAATTTTAGCTGCTGTTGCTGTGAGAGGTGCAATCGAAAAACTGACGGGCATTTCAACAGACATCAAGTGGGTTAACGATATTTACTTGAACGAAAAGAAATTTTGTGGCATTTTGACCGAGGCAATCAGCAATCCAGCCACTCAAACGCTTGATCGCATTTTAATTGGCATTGGTCTGAATTTTGCTATTCAGCAATTTCCAGAAGAAATTCAACATAAAGCAACTTCTCTTTTTATGAAAAAAACACCCAACATTACAAGAAATGAGCTAATCGCAGAGATTTGGAATCAATTTTTCAAATGGGAGGCGAAAGATTTTCTCGCAGAGTATCGCAAACATTCCTTTGTACTAGGAAAATTGGTCAGCTTTGAGCAAGCTGGAAAGGTGTTGAGCGGTGTTGCGGAGGACATTACGGAAACGGGTGAATTAGTGGTGAATGTTGCTGGAGAGTTACACACTTTATACAGTGGTGAAATTTCTTTAAAAAGTATTGAAAATAAGAAATTGAGGTAAGCGATGAAAGTTTTAATTACAGGATTTGACCCTTTTGGGACGGAAGTCATCAATCCGTCATTTGAGGCGGTGAAGCATTTGCCAAAAAAAATTGCCAATGCTGAAATAATAAAACTGGAGTTGCCAACCGTTTTTCAAAAAAGTAGCGAAATTTTGAAGAAAGAAATACAAATTCATCACCCTGAAATTGTCATTTGTGTCGGGCAAGCAGGTGGGCGAGCGAGTATTTCACTGGAGCGTGTGGCGATAAATCTAGCCGAGGCACGTATTCCTGACAACGAAGGCAATCAGCCAGTCGATAAAAAAATCGAAATTGCAGGGGAAACTGCTTATTTTACCAATTTGCCAATCAAAGCAATGATGAAAAATATTCAACAGCACTCTCTTCCTGCCGAAATTTCCTATACTGCTGGAACATTTGTATGCAATGACATTTTTTATCGCCTGATGTACCTGATAAATAATGACTATCCAAAAATAAAAGGGGGATTTATTCACGTGCCATTTTCACACGAGCAAGTAAACGGACGAGAAAATCTTCCTTCCATGTCATTGGACGACATTACACGTTCACTTTTTTATGCGATTGAAAGTGCGGTGACGGTGAAAGTGGATATTTTGGAGAATGTAGGGGTTACGCATTAGAGAATGGGAAACAGCAACTTCGTTTGAGAATGGGGTTGTTGTTTTTGTTGGTGTGTTGATTCTGATTCAACTCTAAAATATTATCAAAACCATATTTTCAATGTTCCATCAAAATACTTTTTCATAGTATAGCTCAAAAAAAAAACTATATAAACCCTTGTGTTCCTCTTAAAAACAAGAATTTCTCGTTCTCTCTATAATATTTTTATCCTACTCATTAACTATATACCTTTATATCTAACTTGACAGAAAAATCACCCAATCTTTTGTTTGCGACTCAAAACTGTTCTTTAACGACAAAATGCTGTTTCTATCTTGAAGTAGTTCTATAATGACTTCAAAAGAACCAAATTTTTTCTGCTTAAGTCTATGAAAGGAGAAGAGAACTTAAAACATTTGAAACAGAAAAAAATACGTTCTTTAAAAAAACAAAAATATTGAAACAAAGGAGAGAAAAAACAATGAAAAAATGTTTAATTTTAGCATTAGGGTGTAGCGTTCTTCTCTTAGGGGGAAAAGTAGAGGCAGAAACAAAAAATCAAACAGCAGTTGACACTAAGTTAGAAATGAAAAAAGTAATTCCTTCAAATAAAAAAAGTGAAAATATTGATGATGTATTGCAAAAGATGTTTTCACAATTACCAGAGAAGGAAATTTCATCCAACAAATTAGAGGTTTCTCCTCGAACAACTCGTGGAAAAACACAAAAAGATGCGATTAATTGGTTAAACGATTCAGTTGGAAAAATGTATGGAAATGGACAATGTGTTTTCCTAGCTAAAGAATATATTCGTTGGCTTTCAGGAGCCGAAGTTGATGGACATGGAAAAGAGTATATCAACAAGATCCCTTCTGGATGGAAACGAATTTATAATACCGCTGATTTTATTCCACAAGCTGGAGATATTATGGTGTGGGATGGTAATCAATATGGGCATGTAGCAGTTGCCGCTGAAGGATCCACAATAAACAAGTATAATGCTTATCATCAAAATTATAATGCTGATAATAAAGGTAGTGCCGTACAAAAATGGAATAATCAACCTTATAATCCTCAAGGACTTCGTTTTGTTGGTGTGGTTCGACCAGATTGGACTGTACCAAAAATTACAAACGGAATGTTTGTAAAATCACCTACTCGTCATGAAGTGTACTATATTAGCGAAGGAAGAAGATTTTATGTTCCTACTTGGCAAAGTGTTGGTGGACAGAAAAAAGTAGAGACTTTTAGTCAAGCAGAAATAGATAGAATACCTAATGGAATTGCAAATGTTCCTGACGGAGCATTTATTCAGGAATGGAGTGATGGCACGGTCTATATGTTGCAAAAAGGAGTGAAAATTCCTCTATCTAATTGGAAATTAGTCGGTGGTTCTCATTCCTATACAAAAGTACCTGATGGAACTTTGAAAAATTTAAAACAAGGAGTGGAAAACTTACCTGATGGAACTCTTGTAAGGGAGTGGGATGTTAATAGAGTTTATATGTTACAAAAAGGAGTTAAAATCTATCTTACTGATTGGA
>NZ_FUXI01000002.1:38241-150086 GCF_900167335.1 Pilibacter termitis | reverse complement strand
GTTTCATGCGTTTTTTCGCTTTGTTGCGAATGGTTTCGTCCTCGGATTTTGATTTCTTCATAAAATAACGATGAAGTAAATACAAAATCATGAATACAACAAAACAAAATAGAAGAGAACTCAACACGATAGATTGATACGACCAAAAATTCCGCTTATTAATTGGCATTTTTTCCGCTTTTGCGTACGGAATGCGATGACCATTCACGATCAAGCGATATGTATTAATTCCCGGCGGAGTACAGGTGAGAAGGGTAACTACGTCACGTCCCGGTGTAATTTTCACTTTTTCTACTTCGCTCGGCAAAATTTCCTCGAATGAATCAATTTCATAGGCAAGACGTTTCCCCAAAACATTAATGAAAAACAAATCCCCCTCTTTTAAATTACGAATGTCTGTAAACAAGACCTGATTTTTCACACCGCTATGTCCAGTAATAACACTACGTGTATTCACACCACCAACTGGTACACTACTTGGCTGAAAATGACCTAACCCTTTATCGAGCGTTTTCATGTCCGTTCCATGATAAAACGGCAGTTGCACAATATCAATTGCAGGAATGTCAATCGTCCCCATTACGTTATTTTTCGTATCTCCTAAGTCTAGCACTTTTTTGTACTCAACTTCGCTCTTCACTCTTCCCTCTTGCAGACTGTAAATGTACTTGTTGTATTCTTCCGCTAGTTCCCATGCCGCATCTTTCTTTTCTTGTGACATTTTTTTCATGGAATTGTCATAGGTCGTTCTTGCCTCTGAACGTTCTTGGTTGGCAAGGATATTCCCGACAATTGGGTAAAGTAGCACAATCATACCAAAAACAATCAGTAAAATAGCCGAAATCAACAAAGGGGAGCGTTTGTGTTTCCCTTTGCCTTTGTTTTTTTTCTCTGCTTTTTTCGGAAGTTGTTCGTGTTGTTTAATAGTCTTAGAATATTCGTTGAGTTTTTCTTCCACGCTATTTTTTAGTTTTTCTCTCCTAATCAAACGTGCGTTTTGACGTGCTTTTCTTGACGGTTCTTCATAAACACCCAACTCTTCTTTCTTTGTCGATAAATCGACTTCCCCGTCAATGAAGTTTTTGATTATTGCTTCTCTAGTCATGCGTGCTTGACGGCTTGCCTCTCTCATCACGGATAAACCTCTAACTTTCTAACCTCCCCAAAACCTTGGAAATTGCGAGAATACTCGTTTTTTTCTATAAAACCGTAAACGGTCTGTTCGCTTTTCTTTGTCTAGCTGCGAGGGGCTGAAGTCTGGCAACTACTCACAATGTCGCTAGAAACTTACGTTTCTAGTAAATGAACGGCATGGTTCGCTGTTGCAGACTTCAGAACGCCCCTCTCCGCTTTTCTTTGTCTAGCTACGTGGGGCAGGGTTTGGGTCGCTGTTCGCAATGCCACCTGAAGCTTTGCTTCAGGCATGTAAATGGCATGGCTCACTGCGACAAAACCCTGAACACCCCTCTACGCTTTTCTATGTCTAGCTGCGAGAGGCTGAAGTCTGGCAACTGCTCACAATGTCGCTAGAAACTTACGTTTCTAGTAAATGAACGACATGATTCGCTGTTGCAGACTTCAATTCGCCCCGCTCGCTTTTCTATGTCTAGCTACGAGGGGCAAGGTTTTGGTCGCTGTTCACAATGCCACCTGAAGCTCTGCTTCAGGCAAGTAAATGGCATGGCTCACTGCGACAAAACCCTAAACGCCCCTCTACGCTTTTCTCTGTCTAGCTGCGAGGGGCTGAAGTCTGGCAACTGCTCTCAATGTCGCTCGAAACTTCGTTTCGAGTGAATAAACGACATGGTTCGCTGTTGCAGACTTCAATTCGCCCCTCTCCGCTTTTCTATCGCCACCTAATACCTAGCACCAAACACTAAATTAAACAATTCATTTACCACCAAATCGCCGTCGTGGAAAACGCCTTTGTTTCGTAATTTTAGGAAATCTGTTGAAATCACACGACAGCCTTGTTTGCGTAAGCCCTCGAAATCGTGTTTTACTTGTACTAGATATTCGTCATATTTTTCCGTATCCATGTAGCCTGTTGGGACTTTTTCATTGTTGACCAGAACAGTATCTATAAAATGCTTGCCCAAATGTTCGTTTAGCACACGCACATGGTCGGCATCGGTAAACTGCTCGGTTTCGCCACGCTGTGTCATGATATTGCAAATATAGACCACTTCTGCACGTGTTGCTTTTACTGCATCGCCAATTTCTTCTATCACAAGGTTTGGCAAAATGGACGTGAAGAGACTGCCGGGACCTAATATCACCATGTCGGCATCTAAAATCGCCTTGACGACTTGTCTTGCTGCCTTTGGTTGTTCCTTGGAATCATAGGTGTTTGTCACATAGACATGGTCGATTTTTTTACCACATTCGGCAATTTTTGACTCTCCTGCAACCTCACTTCCGTCATCAAATACTGCGTGCAAGGTCAACGGTTGTTCACTTGCTGGATAGACGTGTCCTTCCACTCGCATCATTTTGGAAAGATGCTGAATAGCTGTATAGCTAGAGCCTTCCATTTCACTTACAGCAGCGATAATCAAATTCCCAATCGCATGGTTGGCAAGAAAATGGTCGCTACTTTTAAAGCGGTATTGAAATAAATCATGATAAAATTTTGGCATATCGCTAAGCGAAACCAATACGTTCCGCAAATCTCCCGGCGGAGCAATCGACATCACTTCACGAATATCACCACTTGACCCACCGTCATCTGCAACGGTTACCACCGCTGTAATATCTGCCCCACGTGAACGCATACTATTTAAAATAACAGGTAGCCCTGTTCCCCCACCTACCACTACAATCTTAGGCTTTCTCATGAACGATTCACCGTTTCTTTCCGTTTATTTTTATCTCTATGCTGAATATGCACCGTCCAGTCCTTTGCAAGTTCAACTCCTACCCGCTCGGTAAACGCAACAGAGCGGTGTTGACCACCAGTACAACCAATCGCAATCGTCAAGACGGATTTCCCTTCTTTTTCATACCCCGGTAAAATTGGTTTTAGCATATTCATGAAATTTTGATAAAACTCCTCGCTTTCTGGGAATTTCATCACATAGTCATAAACCGACTTATCCTGACCGTTTAACGCACGCAATTCTGGAATGTAATGAGGATTTGGCAAGAAACGCACGTCCATTACCATATCCGCATCAATCGGAATCCCGTATTTAAAGCCAAAACTCAATAGCTCTATGCGAAATTGTTTGACAATCTCCGTTGAAAATTCTTTTAAAATCGCCGTTCTCAGCTGTCGTGGAGTCATTTCGCTCGTATTAATCACAAGTTGCGAAAAATTTTTGATAGGTCGCAAAATATCACGCTCACGCTCAATTCCGTCAAGCACCAAGCCGTCGGTAGCAAGCGGGTGACTTCTGCGAGTTTCTTTGTAACGTGCCACCAACTCGGCATTTTCAGAGTCGAGAAATAGCAGCTTGAAATCCAACCTTGGTGAGTCGGTTAATTGATTGAGAAGTTCCTGCATTTCTGAGAAAAAATGACGACTACGCATATCAATCACAAGTGCAATTTTTTTCATTTCATCATTTTTTGTTTCTGATAATAGTTCTAAAAACTTGGGTAAAAGTGCAGGAGGCATATTGTCAATTGCAAAATAGCCCATATCCTCAAATGCTTGAATGGCAACCGTTTTTCCTGCTCCACTCATCCCTGTAATAATCGTTAATTGTACTTTTTCGGTCATATGTTCTCCTTTCTCTAGCTACTAGGGGCTGGAGACTGGCAACTGTTCGCTGTGTCTTACAGTCTCCAGAACGCCCCTCTTCGCTTTGTCTTTCTTAGATTCCACTTCACTCCAGACAAGTGGGGTCATGAGCGAACTTTGTCCGCTCGAAGTCTTTTTACTATCATTAAGTATATCACGCACGCTCTTTTGGTTCAATTAAGTGGAATTTTAGAAACACATAATTGTTTCTTTAACTCTCCGTAATTCCTTTTGCTTTTTCGGAAAATTTCTTGATTTCTTCCATGAAAATTGTGCCGTATTTTTCTAGTTTGTTTTGCCCTACTCCTTTTACTTCTAAAAATTGTTCGTCTGTTTCTGGTAAGAGATTTGCCATATCATGCAAAGAGGCATCTGAAAAAATCAAGAACGGTGCAACTCCTTGTTCTCTTGCAAGTTCTAAACGTTTGCTTCTTAGCACCTCGAACAAACCAGCCAATTCTTCGTCTTGTGTCACGACTGTTTTCTTGACAACGGTCATTTTCCTGAAAACTTTTTCCTCACCTTTTAACACACGTACACCTAGTTCAGAAACGAGCAAAATCGGCATTTGACCTTTTTGAATCGCAATATAGCCCTCGCTCACCAAAAAATCGATCAACTCTACCGCTTGTTTTTGTGTCAAATTCTTCAAAATTCCATACGTTTGGAGTTGTTCAAAGCGAAATTTCAGGACATTTTGATCTTTGCTACCAATCAAGACTTTCGCAACCAATGTTTTCCCAAACCTCTCCCCCATGCGTTTAATATTAGACAAGACTTTTTGCGTGTCAATGGTAATATCTACACTTTCTCGGTCATCTAAGCAATTCGAGCATTTGCCACAATCAGTGGCATCATCGCCAAAATATTGTAAAATAAAACGTTGCAAGCACCCTTGTGTATTGCCATAACTCTGCATGGCACGCAATTTTTCATATTCAAGCGTTTTTCTATCCTCACTCACTTCTGATTGCTCAATAAAAAACGAACGCAGGCGGAAATCTTGCAACGAATACAGCAAAATCGCCGTACTTTCCAAACCGTCACGACCCGCACGTCCTGCCTCTTGGTAGTAGCTTTCGATATTCCCGGGCACTTGATAATGAAGAACAAAACGCACATTGCTCTTGTTGATTCCCATACCAAAAGCGTTTGTCGCCACCATGACGTGACACTCATCATTGATAAACGCCTCTTGGTTGCGATTTCGCTCCACTTCACTTAGCCCTGCATGATATTTTGTTGCCAAAAAACCAGATTGCGACAAGAAATGCTCTAGCTCATCCACTTCTTTCCTCGTCCCAGCATAAATAATGCCACTTTCCTCTTTGTTCAACTGCAAATATTCTTTGACAAATGAACGCTTATCTTTCCCTTTGACTACCTCAAACGACAAGTTTTTCCGCTCAAAACCAGTCTGAATGATATTCTTCTCTTCAATGCCAAGTGTGCGACAAATGTCACTTGCTACTTCCTTTGTCGCTGTCGCTGTCAACGCTAAAATCGTAGGCACGCTCTCCCACGCCAACAAAATTTTCGCAAAATCCAAATAAGACGGTCTGAAATCATGTCCCCAACTTGAAATACAATGTGCCTCATCAATCGCCACAAGCGAAATCGGGAGTTGCTGTAAAAATTCATTGAACTCTCCTAAACTAAATCGCTCTGGTGCTAGAAAAAGCAATTTCACCTCACCACGCAATATTTCTTCTTTTCTCCACTCGATTTCCTGATAATCAAGCGAAGAATTGATAAATGTCGCTGAAATGCCTTGTTCTTGTAAACCGTCCACTTGGTCTTTCATCAGAGCAATCAAGGGAGAAACAACCAATGTCAAGCCATTTTCTAACACCGCAGGAAGTTGATAACAAATGGATTTCCCCGCTCCTGTCGGCAAAATCCCAAGCGTATTTTTTCTCTCTAGTACTTGTGTGATAATCTCCTGTTGCCCTTTGCGAAAACTTGAAAATCCAAAATTTTCCTTTAGGCTCTTTTCTAAATTCATTCTGCTCCTCCTACAATTTTCCTTACACTATTCTTCCAATCAGCCAAAAAACGCATGAAATCTTTTTCACCGTTGATTTCATGCGTTTCATTTGGATTTATTCCTCTTCCTCACTAAGTAGCTCGTCCTTGACCTTGTCAGTCTCCTCCAAATCAACTCGCAAATCAAGCACGATGTTTTCTTCTTCATCGCCTGTTGTTTTCACTTCTTTTTTAAAACGACTAATCAATGCCTCTTTCTTATCCTTAAGTGCATCAAGTGCTTCATCACTTTTCCCACTTGTTTTTTCGCTTAATTTTTCTTGCAATTCACTTGCCTTATCTTGCCATTCGTCCTTTTTGATTGCTGCTTTTTCAAGAACAACCTCTTTTTTCTCTTTGGCAACGCTCAAATAATCTCCGTCAGATTCTTTGAAATCATCTAGCTGTTTTTTGATGTCCTCACGCAATTCCTTGCCAGATTTTGGTGAAAATAGCAACGCTGCTCCTGTTGCTACAACTGCACCAAATAACGCACCACATAAAAATCCACCTTTTTTACTCATAAAATTCACTCCTTACTTTTTTAATTTATCTGCAAAGTGCAGAAGTTGGGCGACTGCTCACACTGTCGCAAACTCCTTAACGCACTTCTTCGCTTTTCTTGTCTAGCTACATGGTGCTGAAGTCTGGCAACTGCTCGCAACAGCACTGGAAACTAACGTTTCCAGCAAGTAAATGCTGTGGCTCACTGTTGCAGACTTCAAAACGCACCATTACGCTTTTCTTCTTGTCTAGCTGCAAAGTGCAGGAGTTTGGTCGCTGTTCGCAATGCCACTTGAAACTTCGTTTCAAGCAAGTAAATGGCATGGCTCACTGCGACAAACTCCTTAACGCACTTCTTCGCTTTTCGCTTTTCGTTTTTTTAGGATGTTTGTTGCTGCTCCTGCCATTGTTTTTACTGTGGCAACTTTTGAAGATTTTTTGCTTGCACTGCTCATGCGTCCCAAAATATTGCGACTTTGTGCATTCAGATCACTTACACTTTCAGACAAATCTGCTACCGCTGTAAACAATGGATCAATAGTCGCAACTTTTCCATTGACATCTTCAAGCAATACATTGCTCTTCGTCAAAAGTCCCTCTACTTCTTGCATTAACACATCTACATCTTTTTTCAACACTACAATTGTCTGCGTTGTTTCATCAATCGTTTCGTTAACCTTTGTAATAGTCTTCATCACTTTTGACAACAAAACACATAAAACTGCCACTAAAATCGCAAATGCGACCGCTGCAATAATTGCCGCTATCTCTGTTCCGCTCATGAAAATCACTCCTCAATATTGAAAAACTCTATTTTTTTGATACATTCTCTTCATTCTATTATAACAAAGTCTTTGGAAAAGGAGGAGGAAAAACTTTGCAATCCCATTTATTTTCACTTAAAAAAGCAATCCGAACAAGTCAGATTGCTTCATTCTTATAAAGAATAGTACTTGCCGTTAATGCCGGTGAACGTTCCAAGGTTTGAACCCGCTAAATATGCAGGTGGGAATCACGACTTTCGTTTCTGGCTTGTCACGTGTAATGACGTAGCTCCTACTTCCGTACATGAGCATTCCCAATGTCTAAATAAAAATGTTCGGTCAACACACTAAATGAACAAATCGAACATCACAGCTTTCCTATACATAATATAGCATAATCATTTTTCTATGGCAAGCGATTTCAACTATTTTTTTTTGATTTTCTGCACGTTTCTTGTTTTAACGCTTATGCTTGCACTAATTTCCAAATCCAAATTTTGCTAAATCCATTGTCTGCACACGTTTGGAGTGTCATACGTCCGTCAAAAATCCAATCACCTACAAATACATTTTCATTCACATCGAAATATTTCAATTGTTCTGGAGCACCCGGATAAAGAGAATGTGACCCCCAGATTAATCTTTGTTCTACGACTACATATACCGCTCCATTAATTTGTACTTTGTCCCCGTTTACCAAAGAAAGAAACGCTGAACCGCTACCCGGATTGTGTGCTGTCACAAAGTTGTCTCTCCACATACCATATCCAGATTCTGGTGCACTATCTGTTGGCACAGTGTTAAAACTTAGTTTGTATGGAGAAGTTGGTTGCACATATGTTTGTGGAACAGTTGGCTCTTCTTGTGGCGTTTCTTCTACCACTTGTGGAGTTTCAGGCTCTTCGTAGACTACTTCAGGTTGCACCACTTCTTCCTCAACTACTTGCGGTGTCACTTCTGGTTCTGCTACTTCTTCTACAACAACTGGTTTAGCTTGAACAACTTCTTTCACTTCTTGTTTTGGTTGTTCCACTACTTTTTCTTCTTTTTCAACACGTGGAGTTGGATAATCTTCTTTTAAAAACTCCAAGCTCAATGGTTGAGCTTCCATGCCTGCAACGGAGTTCATCGTCACTGTTTCTTCTTTTTCTGCCGCTTCATGTTGTCCGTTCATGGTTGTGACTACTACCACTGTTGCTACTGCAACTGCTAAGACTGAAATAGCGATAGGTAACTCTTTGAATAACTCTCCAAGTTTTCCCCCGCTCCACACCGTACGTGAGACTTTCACCTCATACGGCGTTCCAACTTCTTCTTTAGAAATCACAACGCTCGCAATGAATATGTACTCTAAGCGTTGCTACATTTTCCAAAGAACAAGCCTTGGGGCCATCCCTCCACGTTCGTTACACGTTTCAACGGTACTATGCCCCTACTCTCACGAGAATTAAGGAACTTCGGCTTTCGCCTTATATCCAACACTCCGATAACAGTCGTTTATTTAAGGACACCTCTAAAAACTCACGCTTATCCAAAATTGCTAGTTTTCCGATTTTCTTCGTCAATCTCCTCAACCTATGAACCACATAGCTTTCGTCGATTTCCTCGAAAATCGAAAAACTATCTAATTTTGGTTTAAACGGAGTTTTTAGAGGTGTCCTTAAGTGTTTCTCGCTTTCCACGTTCCAATGATTTTAGCTATTCATATCTTTCCTTAGGTACTTGCTTTGAGCCTGAACAATTATAAAGTCATCGTTCTTTATCCCGAATTTCATAATTGCCAATCTTACTTTTCGGTATTGCTCAATCGGGCAATCTATCTTTCGATTCTTTGCCCTTCGACCCGTACATTCGCAAGTTCGTCAGTTCTTTGAACATTCTTACCATAGAAAGTTTTCCTACTACTTAAAATTTTCTTGAAAATAATTTATTTGTAGTACTAGCGTCCCGGCATATCCTTTACCATATAAGCATTTCGACTTACTTAGGTATCGTTCTGCCGACTTTACCTAGCTTTACACCCTTGATTACTGTTATAATCAAACGCATATAGGAGTCTCAGACCAGTTGTTTCAGCCAACATGACGGCTTTCATTCCAACTGTCAAATCATTAGTTGTAATTCACATTTCTGTGAACCCTCACTTTTCATGACTACACATTTATAGTGAAACGTGTCGCACGACAATAATGTTACTAATCTCATATTTGACACCGCCTTTCGTTTTTGTATTCCTTTTCTTTTATCTATAATAATTCTATAATTTTACTAACATTTTTTCAACAAAAAGCCTATGATTTCGCCATTCTATATTTTCTTTTTTTAAGAAATAAATGATTTTTTTCTAATGAAAATAATAAAAGCATACAAATTCCAATCAAAATTTGTATGCTCCAATTTTTTTATTTTTGAAAAATAAAACCACTTAACCGTTAAACAAAAGGATTATAGAATCGTCCTTTATTTACAAAAAATAGACAAATACTTATAAGCAAGAGGAATAATCCGATGAAAATAACGGCTATATCTTTGCTAGAAAACTTCTGTTCCGTGTACCAAGTTCTTCTTTTTCCTTTGCCAAACCGTCGCAATTCCATAGCAGTTGAAATAGAATCTATCCTCTCCAAACTACTGAAAATCAACGGTAATAAAACTCCTGTGTATCCTTTAATTCTATCAATAAACCCTGCTTTTCTGGACAACTCGTAACCTCTTGCTTGCTGAGACAAAATAATGTTAAAGAAATCTTCTTGCACATCTGGAATATAGCGAAGTGCTAGACTTACCGCATAAGAAATCTTATAAGAAACCCCGATTTTGTTCAAACTTGAGGCAAATTGGCTTGGGTTAGTTGTCAATAAAAACAATACCGCAAGTGGCACTGTGCAACAATATTTTAAAATCAAATTGAACAAGTAAAACAATTCTTCTAGTGTTAAATGAAAATAACCATTCCCTAACACCGTTGTCTTGCTTTCGTATATTTTCTCCGCATAAGCTGGGTCAAATAAAAAGACTGCTACTAAGTTCAAAAGTGAAAAAACAAAGATAAATTTCATCACAAATGAAACTTGTCGCCAACGAATACCTGAAATTTTAAACAAAAAAATCGAGGCAATCCCTACAAATAAAAGAAATCTCGTGTCATAAGTCGTCATGCAAGCAGCTGATGCCAAGACAAAAAATAACAATTTACTCGTGCCATTTAGGCGATGAAGAAAACTCTCCCCTTTTTGATAACCAAGCGTTTGAACTGTATCATTCATTTTCTCTCACCACCCTGTCATAAGCTATGAATTTTTGCACAAATAACTCTGGTTTTTCCAATTCAAATGTTTTCGCTAATGTAAACAAACTCGTTTCTTTAAGGTTCGCTTTCTTTACTAATTGCTCGTCCGTCAACACTTCTGAAGGAAGTTTGTCTGCAAGAATTTCCCCGTCAAGCATAGCAAATGTCCTGTCCGAATACTCCAACATCAAGTGCATATCATGCGTAATCATGACGATTGTTTTTCCTTGAGCATTCAATTCATCGAGGAAATTCATCATCTCAGAATAATTCCTAAAATCTTGTCCTGCTGTCGGCTCATCTAATATAATCATCTCTGGCTCTAGCACTAAAATTGCCGCAATGGTCACACGTTTTTTCTGCCCATAACTAAGAGCAGAAATCGGCCAATTTCTAAAAGAATACAAGCCACAAACTTTGAGTGTTTTCTCTACCCGTTCTTTTATTTCTTCTTCCTCTACACCACGGAGTTTCAAGCCAAGAGCGACTTCATCAAAAATCATTGTTTTGCTAATCATTTGGTTGGGATTTTGCATGACATAACCAATTTTTTCCGCACGTTCCTTGATAGAATGTTCACGGATTTCTTTCTTCTGCCACAAAAAAGTGCCGTTCGCTTGTAAAAATCCGCAAATCACTTTAGAAAGCGTCGATTTTCCCGAACCATTTTTCCCGACAATGCTAATGCGTTCACCTTTTTGAATTTGGAAAGAAATATCGTTCAGCACTTTCTTTTGGCTATTTTGATAACGATAATTCACACGCTCCAACGAAAGAAGTTCCTCGCTCGCCTCTTTTGTTACAAGATTTGGATGTTTCCCTTGCCAATTTTCTAATTTTTGCTTGATTTCTTTTCCTTTTAAATAACGAAGGTCTGCAAGATTTTCGACATTTTTTACGTCTATCTCAGCGTATTTCATTGCCGTTACATAAAGTGGTTCACGGATTCCATACGTCATCAACGTCTCACTTTTCAACAATTCATCTGGCGAAGTATCTGAGACAATCTCACCTTCATTAACCACGATAATGCGATCGACATTTCGATGTAAAACATCTTCCAACCGATGTTCTACAATAATAACAGTCGTATTTGTTTGCTTGTGCAACTCGTCAATCAACTCAATCGTCTCTTTTCCTGCATGAGGGTCTAAATTGGCAAGTGGCTCGTCAAATAACAAAATTGGCGACTCACTAATCAACACGCCCGCCATAGAAACACGTTGCTTTTGCCCGCCAGAGAGTTCTTGAGGTTTATGTGTCAAATGCGTTGAAATTTCTACTTTTTCCGCCCATTTTTCCACTTCAGGCAACATCACTTCTTGTGAAACTTCATCATTTTCCAATGCAAATGCAATATCCTCACCAACAGTCAACCCGATAAACTGTCCGTCTGTATCTTGCAAAACAGTTCCTGTTTGAAAAGAAAGCTCGTGTAAACTTTGGCTTTCCAAATCCTTCCCACCAATTTTTGCACTACCTGTCATTTTTCCCTTATACAAATGAGGAATAAGACCATTCAAACAATGCACAAGTGTAGACTTTCCGCTACCTGATGCACCTACAATCAAGATTTTCTCACCCTCATAAATAGATAAATTGATATTTTTCAAGGTCGCTTCAGATTGGCTCTCGTATTGAAATGAAAAGTCTACAAACTCTATCACTTTTTTACGCATATTTTCTCCTCAGTTCATTAGAATAGACCTTATTCTATCATGATAAAATAAGGTCTGTATATACTCAATTTCTATTTTTAGTCCTCTTTTGATAAACTTCCTTTTTGCACTCTAGTTTTTGCGTAGACGGCAAAGATAATCGTACAAGCAATGCCAATTCCGACACTATTGACAAGAGAGGCAACCAGTCCTTGCGTATATACTTTATTGGCTGGTTCACTGTAAATGAGTACATCTCCAACAGGAGCTACTACTGCCCAGACAATTAAGTTGCTAATCACTTGAAAAATATTGAACAAAACAATATCTTTCAAAGAAAATTTCCCTTGTTCAACTTTTAATTTTTTACCAATAAGCCCGAATAAAATCCCTAGAATCGCACTGCTGATGACCCAAGACCACCAAACTGAACCATAAAACACAGCATCTTTCAACGCATGACCGATTAGTCCTGTCAATCCACCTGCTATTGGACCAAATAATACACCGATTAGCCCAAGAATCGGGTAGGCAAGTGAAAATTCTGTATTAGGAATCCCTGTTGGAATACTACCAAACCGTCCAACAACTACGAACAATGCAACACCAATCGCTGTTGCGACAACGGTTTTTACTGAAATATCTTTTTTCATTTCTTTTCCTCTTTCTTATTCAAAAATAATTTTAGGTGCACGTCGTAATTCGACAATCCAATCTGTTCCTGTACCAATGTGGTACAAATCACTAAAGGAATCCTGATTGACCGCAATTCCGACATTTACAAGTGAATTGACGTAGACAAGCGGCTCGCCGACATTCACATCCGCAAAACTTTTGGCGAATTGTAAAATATTTTGGTAGACTTTTTTGCCTTTATGGAAAATCGTCACTTGGACGCTATCACCCGGACGAATATTTTCCTTGTGCAGAAATTCTGACGGGATATTTGTCCAAAGTGAACCAAAACGAACGTCTAGCACATCAATTGAACCACGCAAAATTTTGCCCTCAATTTCAGCATTGACAATCGGAAGGGTCGTAATATCCTCAACTGGAATTACACTGCCGAGTTGCTCAAACGTAATCTCACCACTTGCAAGTCTTGCTCCATTGTACGCGTAAATATCACGTCCGTGGAAAGTATGGCTTTCTTCAGAATGTGGCAAACGACTTTTCACTTCGTCAATTTGTCGCACTTCTGCAATCCCTTGATAATGCAAAATGTGCGAAAGTGAACCATTATCAGGTGTAATAATATAATGATTATCTAAAGTTTTCACTGCAATACTTCGTCTATCACTTCCCACACCCGGGTCAACAACAGAAACAAAGACCGTGCCTTCTTTCCAATAACTCACCGTTTGATACAAACGATAACTCGCCACCCAAATGTCGTACGGTGGAATTTCATGTGTTAAATCTTTTACCACAATCTCATCGCTCACCGTATGTGCCACACCGTGCATTGCACTTACCGCACCGTCAACTAAACCAAAATCTGTTTGCAATACTAAATAACCACTCATCTTTATACATCCTTTTTCGCTTAGGTAATTTTTCAAACCTAGCATTATTTTGTTATGGTTTCATCTAAAATCCCTCGTTTAATATGAAAACTGCAGTTTTAGCTAAACGTGAATTTTTAGAAATACCTTTTTTATAGAATAGCACAACTCATTCCTAGATACAATTTTCTCAAGAAAATTTGAGATAGTTTTTCTTTATCATTCGGAAATGACGAACTTTCTTTTTTAGCTTTCCACTTCGATATAGTCTAAAAAAGAAGTAACACTCTCAAATGAAAAATCAGCCTCTTTGTTACTCTGTCCTCCTACAAGCACTGTCCTCATGCCAAGTTTTTTTGCGGGCAAAATATCATTTGTCAACGAATCGCCAATCATAACACTCTCCAATGGAGATAAATTATTTTTTTTTATTACATATTCAAAAGCTGTAAGATTTGGTTTTTCAAATCCAATATCTTCGGAAATATACGTTGGAAATTGATTCAGAAATCCTGTTCGTGATAACTTTTCGTTTTGTTCTTCTATCGTGCCATTTGTTAAGATAAATATCTTTTTGTCTTTCATTGTTTGAAGTCTTTTGAGCAAATCTTTTTGAGGTTGAATACTGTTCAATAATCTTTTAAATACATCATCAAAAAACAAGACAGCTTCTTCCTCTGTCATTGAAATTTTCAACTTCGCCATTGTCATAAGCATTCTACGTAAACGTAATTCATCTAATGTCATTTCCCCATTAGAAACTTTTATCCATAATTTTTCATCATTTTCCTTATAGATTCGCATAAAATTTTCATACGATGTAATCTCATTTATTTTTCGGAAATCATTATATTTTTGTCGATGTGCTTTTTCCCAATATCCTTTATAATCAAATAAAGTATTATCCCAATCAAAAATAAAATTCTTTATTCTACTTAACGTTTTCCTCCCTTGTAAAAAATATTCTTTTAAATAAGGAATCGCATGAAGAACTATTCCAGAAGCTAACTCTTGTTTATTTACATCATTAATATCAATCCATTTTATTTCAGATATTTCACTCTTCGCTTGCGGGGTTCCATTTACTTTACATAAATACATATAATTTTCTATTTGATAATCATCAAATTGTGCTTGTACGATAAATTTTTCAATAAAAATAAAATCTAATAATTCAACACCTATTTCTTCTCTAATTTCTCTTTTTAGAGCTTCTTCAAGAGTTTCATTCTTTTCTCTTTTTCCTCCAGGTAAAATAAAATGCGTTTGGTTTTCTCTCTTTTTCACAACTAATAACTTATTATCTTCATTTAAAATTAATGCAGATGATTTTTCTTTTTTCATTTCTTCTTACCTACACCTTCATAATTTCCCTTTGTTAGTGATTGAATATATTCATGACATAAATACATTTTTTCATCCATATTCATGTTTCCTACTATCGCTTACTCTTTTTGTATGTTTTTAACAAAATACCATCATTTTTTAGTATTAGCAATTATTTTAACTAAAATTTTATGGAAAAAAGTACAAAACCACTCGTTTTTTTTACTTAAACACGAACCTTCACCCTGTTTCGACATAATTTATACTAACTTGAAATACACTCCTAACTACGATATACTGTACGTATGACTAAAGAATTTAAAATAACAAAAGAACAAGCAATTGAAGCACGTAAATATATGAAAGCTACCAATGTTAAAAGAATTTACAGACGATTGGAAGTCATTGCCCTAAGAGGAGAAGGGAAAAAGAACAAAGAAGTCGTTGAAATTACAGGATTTTCGAATAAATATGTTCCTCAAATCGTTTCCATGTTTATGAAGGAAGGATTTGACAAATTATTAAAAGACGGACGAGTTGGAGGAAATAGTCGGAAAGTCAGTAAAGAAGATGAAGAAAAATTCTTTGAACAGTACAAGGAAAAAGCAAACAAAGGACAGCTTATTACAGCGAGAGAAATGAGAGTTGATTTTCATACCTTTTGAGCTGTTGCCCCACTTGACGGGAAGAGTTTCTTTTTAATCATGCCGTATTGTAATACAGAATGCACAAAATATTTCTTGAATGAATTGTCTAAAAAATACCCAATTGTTTATTCCGCCTTATATACCTGGAATGAATCCAATTGAGCAGATATGGAAAGAAATCAGGAAAAGAGGATTCATTAATGTGTTCTTCCCTTCTTTAAATGACGTCATTGATAAATTGTGCGAAGTGATGAATGGACTTGAAAAGAAAACCAGCCAGTCAATAACTGGACGGAAATGGATTTTGGATGTTTTTGGTTAGGTTTTTATTTTAAATCAGTATTAGCTTTCCACTCCGATATAGTCTAAAAAAGAATGAGTACCCTCAAATGAAAAAATCCGCATCTTTGTTCTTTTTCTTTCCTATAAACACAATCTTTATGCCAAGTTTTTTTGAGGTACCCTTAATTTAATTTGTATAAAAAACGCTAGAAACGTTATTATTTCAACGTTTCTAGCGTTTGCGTGAGAATTACCCCACACTCCCTTCCATTTCATAACTAATCAACCGATTCAACTCCACCGCATACTCCATTGGCAACTCTTTCGTAAATGGCTCTACAAAGCCCATTACAATCATTTCGGTTGCTTCGCTTTCAGAGAGTCCTCGGCTCATTAAATAATAGAGCTGCTCCTCTGAGATTTTGGAAACTTTCGCCTCATGCTCTAAGGCAACTTGTGAATTGTGTATTTCGTTAAATGGAATGGTGTCAGATTTTGACTTATCGTCCATGATAATCGTATCACATTCAATATGCGAACCTGACTTTTTGCTCGCTTTTGAAAAGGTCACTTGCCCACGATAGTTTACCTCACCACCGTCTTTGGCAATTGATTTAGAAACAATTGAGCTTGATGTGTTTGGAGCATTGTGAATCATTTTCGCCCCTGTATCTTGCACTTGCCCTGCTCCTGCAAAGGCAATAGAAAGCATTGTTCCTCTTGCTCCCTCACCGTCAAGATAGACCGCAGGATATTTCATCGTCACTTTTGCCCCAAGATTGCCGTCAATCCATTCAACTGTCGCATCTTTTTCAGCTTTGGCACGTTTGGTTACCAAATTGTAAACATTGTCGCTCCAGTTTTGAATGGTGGTGTAACGAGTGTAAGCACCCTCAAGCGTGAAAATTTCTACTACCGCAGCGTGTAAAGAATTACTTGAATAAGTCGGTGCAGTACAGCCTTCAACATAATGCACACTTGCACCCTCATCTACAATAATCAAAGTACGCTCAAACTGCCCCGTATTTTCCGCATTGATACGGAAGTACGTTTGAAGTGGAATATCTACTCTTACACCTTTTGGTACATAGATAAATGTTCCTCCACTCCACACTGCAGAGTTAAGTGCTGCCAATTTATTGTCTGTTGGTGGCACAAGTTTGGCAAAATATTGTTTGAATAAATCAGGGTATTCTTTTAACGCCGAGTCGGTGTCTGTGAAAATAATCCCTAATTTTTCAAACTCCTCTTTCATATTATGGTAAACTACTTCGCTCTCATATTGAGCGGATGCTCCTGCAAGATAGGCACGTTCTGCTTCAGGAATCCCAATGCGTTCAAAGGTTTCTTTGATTTTATCTGGCACATCGTCCCAATCTCTTGCTGGTTTGTCACTTGGTTTTTGGTAGTAGATGATGTCATCAAAGTTGATGTCACTCAAATCTGCCCCCCACGTCTGCATAGGCATTTTGTGAAATGCCTCAAGAGATTTCAAACGAAATTCCAACATCCATTCTGGTTCTCCTTTTGTATGTGAAATTTCACGAACAATCTCCTCTGTCAATCCTTTTCCTGTTGAATAAAGTGGTTTGACATCATCGTGAAAACCAAATTTATACTCACCTAAATCAATAGGTTTTATTTCTTCCGTCATGTCTTTCCTCCTATTCATTTTTTATTGTTTTATTTTTCAACGATTTTTTTCATTCAGCTCTAAGGCCTTTTTCAAAGCATTCCAACTAAGCGTGGCACATTTTACTCGTTGTGGAAATTTTGATACACCTGCAAGCATTGCTCCGTCGCCAAATTTTCCTTTTGTATTTTCGACTTCTACTCCTGTTACAAGCAAGGAAAAATCTTCTGCTAAATGATTGATTTCCTCTATCGTTTTGCCAACTACTGCATCTGTCATAATGCTCGCACTCGCTGTGGAAATGGAGCAGCCGTTTCCGTCAAAGGCAATGTCTGTAATGATATTGTTCTCAATTTTAAGCGTTAAGTAAATTACATCGCCACACGTTGGATTGCTTAATTCTAATGGAATTTCGCCCTCCAATTTCCCATGATGATGTGGGTGGTGGGAGTGGTCTAAAATAACCGCACGGTATAAGTTGTCTAATTTAGATAGTGCCATGAGCAAAAAACTCCTTTGTTTTCAAAATGGTTTCAATCAAGTGGTCTATTTCCCATTCTAAGTTATAAAAATAAAAACTCGCTCTCACCGTTGCTGGAACGTCAAGCTCTCGCATTAAAACTTGTGCACAATGATGTCCCGCACGCACGGCAATGCCCTCCATATCAAAAGCTGTCGCCACATCATGTGGATGTATGCCTTCCAAATTGAATGAGAACACTGCACTTCTCTCGTCCTCCAGATTGCCATAAAGTGTCAATCCCTCTATCGCTTGCAATTTTGGCAGAGCATTTCGCACAATCTCCTGCATATACTCATGAATATTGTCCATACCTATGTTTTCAAGGAAATCAATCGCACTCCCCAGTGCAATCGCTCCTGAAATATTCGGTGTCCCCGCCTCGAATTTCCAAGGAAGTTCTTTCCATGTGGAAGAATCTTGATAAACAAAATCAATCATTTCGCCACCAAATTCGACAGGTTCCATTTTCTCAAGCAATTTCTCACGTCCCCACAAAACACCAATGCCTGTTGGAGCACACATTTTATGCCCAGAAAATGCGAGAAAATCACAATCTAGCTCTTTTACATCAATTTTCATATGCGGAGCAGATTGAGCTGCATCTACGACAAGATATGCTCCATTGTCATGTGCAAGTTTTGCAAGTTCCTTGATTGGATTGATCACTCCTAGCACGTTTGAAATGTGCGTAATGCTAACAATTTTTGTTTTTCCATTGATAATGCTCTTGGCGTACTCCATGTCAAGTTTGCCATTTTTCAGCCCGATATACCGCAATTTCGCCCCTGTTCTTTTGGCAATTTGTTGCCACGGAACAATATTGGCATGATGCTCCATAAGAGAAAGAACAATTTCATCATGCTCTTCTAGCACCATTTCCCCAAGAGAAGTCGCCACCCAATTGAGTGATGTGGTCGTTCCTCTCGTGAAAATCACTTCACGTGTACTATTGGCACCAATAAATCGTTGAACTTTCGCTCGAGCCTCTTCGTATTGCGTTGTCGCTCGCTCTGCTAGTGTATGCACACCACGATGTACGTTCGCATTGGATAATTCATAAAAATCTTGAATACTTTTTAACACGCTGTAAGGCTTTTGCGAGGTCGCTGCGTTATCAAGATAAGAAAGTTTCTCATCATTAATAAGTTCATCCATAATCGGAAATAGCTCGCGGATTGCTTTTGGATTTATTTTCATAGAGCACTCAACTTTCTTTCAATCATTTCAATGAACTCTTCTTGCAACGTGCGACTTGGCATGGCGGTGATGACTGCCCCTAAAAATCCACGAATCACTAACCGTTGTGCCTCTTTTGGTTCAATCCCACGACTCATCAAATAGTACATATCATCTGGGTCAACACGTCCAATACTTGCCGCATGACCTGCTGTTACTTCATTTTCATCAATTAACAAAATCGGATTGGCATCTCCTCGTGCTTTATCTGAGAGCATTAACACACGACTTTCTTGTTGAGCATCTGCAAATTTCGCCCCTTTGATAATGTGTCCAATCCCATTAAACGTCAAACTCGAACGGTCTAAAATCACACCATGCTGTAAAATATTGCCAATCGAGTGATGTCCATAATTGGTTACACGTGTGTCAATTCCTTGCACTTGCCGACCACTTGATATAGCAACAACTTTCATGTCCGCATGACTTGCGTTGCCAATTAAGTCACTATCCAAATCATATGCAGTAAGTCCGTCATTCATCACCCCTACTGCCCAATCAATTTCTGCATTTTCCTTTAAATGACCACGGCGAGCAATAAAACTCACAACGTTTTCGCCCAATCGGTCAATCGCTGAATACTTGATTTTCGCACCGTCTAATGCCACCACTTCTACTAAAACATTCGCTGTGACACGTTCATTCCCATTGCCAATGGTTTGCAATTTCTCAATATAAGTAAATTCACTATGTGTATCTGCCACAATCAAAATATGCTTGTTAAACGCTACATCACTCTCGCTGTTTTGGAAAAGTGTAAGCTCAATCGGCTCGTCAATTTTCACCTCTTTTGGTACGTAGAGAAATACACCACTGTTCATATACGTTGCGTGATGTGCGGACATTTTGTCCTCATCAGGTTTTACGCTTGTCATATAATATTTTTCCACTAACTCAGGATATTCCGTCATTGCAGTAAAAATATCGGTCAGCACCACACCTTTTTCAATTAAATCTTGTGGCAATTGCTCCATTAATGTTTGTGTCCCAACTTGTACGAGTGCTGCATTGTCACGCATAGCCTCAAAACTTGGCACACTATTCGTCATTTCTTCTTCTTTGTCAAAGGTGTCTGAAAATAAATTCCAGCGTGTATAATTCACTCGCTCAATTTTTGGAAACTCAAGCGTATCAATCAACTCTAAGGAGTTTTGACGAAGTGTTTGCATAAATGCAGGTTCTTCTTTCATCAAAGAGAAATCGACAATTCTTTCTTTTTCACTCATGCCTATTCCTCCTCGTAATCAATCCCAAGTTCTCTTGAAATGCCTCGGTAACCTTCTTTTTCCAAACGTTTGGCAAGCTCAGCGTCCCCTGTCATGACCACTTTTCCCTCCATCATAATATGAACAACATCTGGTGTAATATAGTTCAATAAACGTTGGTAATGTGTAATAATCATCGCACCGAAACTCTCGCCACGCATTGCGTTCACACCTTTTGATACAACTTTCAACGCATCAATGTCAAGCCCTGAATCAATTTCGTCCAAAATTGCAAATGTCGGCTCTAACATAAGAAGTTGCAAAATTTCATTGCGTTTTTTCTCTCCACCAGAAAATCCTTCGTTCAAATAACGTTCTGCCATTTCTTCTGGCATATTCAAAAGTTCCATTTTTTCATCTAATTTTTCAATGAAATCCATAACAGAAATTTTTTCATCTTCCGATCGTCTGCTATTGATTGCTGCTCGCATAAATTCAGCGTTCGTAATCCCCGGAATTTCACTTGGATATTGCATGGCAAGGAAAAGTCCCGCTCTGGCACGTTCATCTACTTCCCATTCCAAAATGTTTTCACCGTCAAGCAAAATCTCACCCTCAGTTATCTCATAGCTAGGGTTGCCCATAATCGCCGCAGAAAGTGTAGATTTCCCCGTTCCATTTGGACCCATAATTGCGTGAATTTCCCCAGTTTTCATTGTTAAATTCACACCTTTTAATATTTCTTTCTCTTCAATGCGAACATGAAGATTTTTTATTTCTAATGTTGACATAATTTCCCTCCTGTTATCTATTTTTAGCACCTCTAAAAACTCACATTTACCCAAAATTTCTAGTTTTCCGTTTTTGGATTAACCGGAGTTTTTAGAGATGCCTTTAATTCCTTTTCCTTATTGTAAACTAGGTTTTTTAATTCTTCAATTTTGCTGTTTGAAAAAGAGGTGAAAACAATTCTCACCTCTTTTAAAAGTTACTTCATTGCTTTTAAATAATCCATTAACCTTTGCGTTGCCATGCCGTTGTTTTTCGTATTCCATAATTGGTTAAATGCGGCAAATGTAATTGGCACACGTTTAAAACTTGGTCGTGCCACATCTTCTGAGATTTCTTCCTCTTTTGGATGAGCAAATTCTTGAATAGCACGCATTAATTCTCCTTGCGTTTCAAAAATTTCTCCCGGCACCCACTCACGATACCCCTCACTCAAACCAACTTCTTGCTCATATTGCTCACAATCTGGCACGTAGAAGAATAATTTCCCCTCTGGTTTTGCCAAAGTGTACTCAAACGGCACAGAGGAATAATCACTAATCAACAAGTCAATATTCGGCAAAATTTCCTCTAGCTGTAAAATCCCAATACTAGAGCAAATCGAAGAATATCCCTGAATTTCCTTTTGCAAACCGATTTCTTTTGGGTGCAAACGAACATAGAGCAAAAGATTCTCTCGTTCTAAAAAAGCGTTCATTTGTTTCAAGCCTAGTGGCACCTTGCCAAAACCTGCCTCACGAAACGTCGGAGCGTACATAATCACTTTTTTCTCTTTCGCTTCTGGCAATGTTTCAAGAAATTTCTCTTTGCTTTTTTTCAAAAATTCTTTATCAAAATACACGTCACACCTTGGATTGCCGAATTTCAACATTTTTTCAGGTCCTGCAAGCCATGATTGCTCAAATACACGTGCCATTTTTTCACTTGCCACCACAAAATGCGTAAATTTTGCATAGACAGAAGTGTATCGTGCCTTGTCATTTGCTGATTTTTGAGCTGTACTGACTGCATCCCAGCCAAATTTTTTCATCGCACCGACTGCGTGCCAAAGTTGAATGACTTTCACCTCTGGGTGCATTTCAATTCCGCCAAGTACGACAAAATAATTATCCGCCAAAATCAATTTGGTTTTCGACAAAATAGGGAGTATCTTGCGAAAAAGTGTCCGCTTTTCATCAAGACATAGAATTTCCACACCTAATTTTTCTAATCGAAGTGCCTCTTTTAGAGTATTTTTTGTATAACAAACAACCAATCTATTTTCATAAAAATTTGCCAGTTCATTGAGTAGATGTGTATTATTATCCGAAAAACTCATCAAATAAACTACCTTCTCTGTTTCCCCCTTTGCGTGCATTTGGGAAACAAAATGAACGGCGTTCATATATGCTGTTTTTAACATTTTATCACTGTCCTCGCTCATTTATTCAAAAGGATACCTGTAAAAATCACAAATTTCTGCGTTTCTTTATTTTCTAGTAAAAATAAAATTAAGAGCTACCCTTCCCCTTTTTCATTTTTCTTGAGTACTCGTTTGATTTCCTTCATACGTTCTTTTCGCTTGTGAATCTTTTGTCGATAATCACGATTGCCGATAACTTTCAATGCTTTGAGCAATGGTTGACGATTTTCACCTAATACACCAATTAGCTCAATAAATAACTCAATCCCGAAAATTGCCGCAATGACAAGCAAAATAATCCCAATTTTACTCGTGTAATTTAGCAAAAGTGCAATAAAGCTAAACACAAGAGAAATGCCATAAATCGTTAATACTGCTGCACGATGTGAAAAACCAAGAGCGAGCAATCTATGGTGTAAATGTGCTCTATCTGGACTCGTCACCGATTGGTTGTTCAATTTTCTGCGGATAATCGCAAAAAGTGTATCAGTAATCGGCACTCCTAGCACAAACATAGGCGTTAAAACCGCAACAAATGTCGCATTTTTCAACCCTTGTAACGACATGACCGAGATCATAAAGCCAATAAATAACGCACCCGTATCTCCAAGATAAATCGTTGCTGGGTGATAATTGTGCGGAAAAAAGCCGATAATGGCGGCAACAAGTGCAAAAATCGTAATCGGAATAAATACACTTTGCAAAGGCAAAAAGAAAAATCCGACAATCCCTACGGTTGTGAGCGAAATAATCGAAACACCACTAACCAAACCGTCCAGTCCGTCAATCAAATTGACCGCATTGGTCAAAGCGAAAATCCAGATAATCGTCAAAGGAAAACTGATATAGTCTGGAAGTGACAACCAGCGAACAATACCGGGTATGGTAATGGAGTCAAAATGTACTTCCGTAAAGAAATAAATCACGCAACTTGCAAGCAATATACCTATTGATTTTTGCCACGGACGAATTTCACGAATATCATCAATCAAACCTGTCACAACAATCATTCCACCTGATACAACAATCGGCAAAACATAGCGAAAATAATCCACTTCAATGAGTTGTCGGTTGATTAAAACAAGTGTCGAAAAGGCGAACGCAAGAAAAATCGCCAATCCTCCTGCCGTAGGCATTGTTGTTTTATTAATCCTGCGTTTATTCGGCACATCTACCGCCCCAATTTTAAAAGCCAACTTTTTCACTAAAGGTGTCAACAATAGCGAAATAAAAACTGTAATAAATAACGTAATAATATAGCTAATGGTAAATCCCATAATAATCCAACTTTCAATCATTCTGCTTGAAGTAACTATCAAATGTTAAGGGTGCCTCTAAAAACTTCTTTTCAATTCAAAACAAGCATTTTAGTAACCATAGGTTTTTAGAAACACTTTGAATTTCACACAAATAAATTTAACCTACTTCTTGTCTATTATAGCAGAAAATGACTAAAAAAAAAGATGAAGAAAGAAAAAGATTGGTTAATTTTAGAGGTAAGTAAAAAAACTGAGAAACCAATACGAGTTTCTCAGTTTGAAAATGATTTTGGGCTAGTAGTGAAGGGCTGGTCGCTGTTCGCAACAGCACTGGAAACTACGTTTCCAGCAAGTAAATGCTGTGGCTCACTACGACAAAACCCTGAACGCCCCGCTCGCTTTTCTATTTTTCTTCAAGATAGTACTTTTTCACGACATTTAATTTTTCATCAAAGTCGTAAACAAGTGGTGGGAAGTTTGGAATTTCTACACCCATGATTTCATCATCAGAAAGACCTTCAATGTGTTTTACCAATGCACGAATAGAGTTTCCATGTGCACCTACAAATACATTTTTTCCTTCTTTCAATGCTGGAGCAATTTTGTCTTCCCAGAATGGCAATGCACGTTCAAGCGTTACTTTCAAGTTTTCAGCATCTGGAACAACTGTGTCATCAAGCAAAGCATAACGGCGATCGTTGTGTGCTGAATACTCATCATCACGTGCCATGTCTGGAGGCAACACATCGTAAGAACGACGCCAAATATGCACTTGTTCGTCTCCATGTTTTGCAGCTGCATCAGCTTTGTTCAATCCTGTCAAACCGCCATAATGACGTTCATTCAAACGCCAAGATTTTTCAACTGGCACCCAAAGTTGATCTGAATACTCTAAAACGTAATTTGTTGTTTTGATTGCACGCTTCAATACTGAAGTATAAGCAATATCAAATTCAATTCCTGCTTCTTTTACAAGCAAACCTGCTTTAATTGCTTCCTCTACACCTTGTTCAGCCAAATCTACATCAGCCCAACCTGTGAAAAGGTTCTTTTGATTCCATTCAGAAAGTCCATGACGAGCAAAAACTAATTTTACCATTGAATAATTCTCCTATTCTTATGTTTGAATTTTGTACGGAATAAATCCGTAGAAAGTTTCACTCATTATTTTACTCTAAAATTGATTTTCTCGCTATAAAAAACAAAAATATATTGCATTTTTTTAGAGGTACCTATAACCCCACTGTCTCAGTTTGATTTTCTTCTAACTGTTGGGAAGATTGTCCTACTATTTCATCAAGCAAATCATTATATTCCCATGTATTCACCCCGTGAAGTGCTTGAAAGCGAAATTCGTCATCACTTTTAGTTTTCGGTATTCTCCACTTGCCATTTTCATGAATAAACTTCAAGGAAATCGTTTTGGCAGAACTGATTGGAATTTGTTTGAGCTGTTTTTCTAGCACCTCGTACCAAATTTCATATGTGTCAAATTCCACTGAATACTTTTTTGAAACGTCTATTTCCTTTAGAAAATCCTCCTCAGCATTTTGAAAAACCTGAATGGTATCTAATCCAACGATTTCATAGGTAATTTTCGCAGTCTGCCCAGTCAAGTTTACATCAATCACCTTGCAGCTTGTTTTTTCATGAAATTGGGAAAGAATGGCTTTTTTCACTTCCTTTTGTCTCGGTGTGAGTAAAAATTCTTCCTCGTCATCTATTTCCTCTTTCGGCACATCTAAATAATATACAGGATATTCTGCATACAAATCCGTTGACGCCAAGCGTTCTTCTAACATTGGGAAATCGTAAAAGAACTCTCTTGACTTTTCCTCGTTTTGCCCATATAAAACATATTCCGCATAATATTCCCCGATTTCCTTCGCCTCTTTCTCCGTTGGAGAAGAATTTTTTCCCTTTGGAAGACAACCTATCAAAAACAACAAAGCGAAGGTAATCACAAGAAAACTACACCTTTTTCTTCTTTTGAACATTTTTTCACCACCTCGCAAACTCTAAGTAAAACAACCGCTAATACCCCAACTGCTTCAATCTTAATTTCGCAGTAGTTTCATCAATAAATTCCGTCCTATATAAAGTAGAAATATCTTGTTTCATAATTTCCCTTTCTCTATTTGACACGTCTTCAAATAAATTTACTATTCTCGTAATTATCCACATCTGTGTTGCCCCTAGACCACGAGTGCCAATTTGAAATCCTAACTCCACCGTCTCAGAAAGTCGTTCTCTCTCGAGTTCTCTAATAAGTCCATGAAGATCTCCTTTTATCACAAATTCATCTTCTTGTTCTTTCACACGTTGTTTAAGTTCTGAAAAAGTCGTCACAACGTACAATTCATCTGATTCTTTTATTTCTATCAACCTATCCAACACTTCGCCGGGAGTTTTATTCACTGCTTTTGCAATTCCTGAAATCGTCTTTACTGTATAAGTCTCAGGGTCTCGCCGATTCGCCTTGGAAAGTGTGGTTTCTAATACCCCAGAGTTCTTTGCAACTTCATACCTTGTTTTTCCATGTTCCTTTAAAAAAATATCTAAAATACTTTTCATTGATGTTCTCCACCTTTCTTTACTGTAATATATTCAAGTATAAAGAAAGTGGAAGAAATTTTCAAGGAAAAACCCTTTCATCTTTCATAAAACGAGCGTTTTTCACTCACTTGCTCTACGCTTTACAGAGAAAACTTGCAAGAGAATACGAATACAAACGACCAAAAAACCGCATGAAATTTTCATACGGTTTGAACTCATTCAACTTCTCCTGAGTGATTTGCTACACCACTTACTAATACTCTACGTGGTTTTTTCCCTTCATCTGGGCCGACAATTCCCTCGGCTTCTAGCGTATCCATAATGACTGTTGCAGTGTTAAAATTCATCTTGAACACCCTTTGCCATTCACTTTTACTTGCTTTTCCTGACGAGATAACATATTCTTTAATCTCCTCATAACGTGGATCAACTTCGCTATTGCTACTACCTCCAGAAAATCCTTCGGTTTCGCTCACTTCTCCGGGATCAAAATTCTCATTATAGACTACTTCTTGTTGTGTTTTGACAAATTCTACGACACGTTCGACTTCTTGGTCACTTAAAAATGCTCCTTGCACACGAATGGGATGACTTGCACCAATCGGATAATAGAGCATATCACCTCGCCCTAGAAGTTTTTCAGCTCCTTGTTGATCCAAAATCGTCCGACTATCCACCCCACTTGAAACGGCAAATGCCATGCGTGACGGGATATTTGCCTTGATCAGTCCTGTGATAACGTCCACGCTCGGTCTTTGTGTCGCCAAAATCATGTGAATCCCTGCTGCACGTGCTTTTTGTGCCAGACGGACAATTGCCGCCTCCACTTCTTTTCCAGAAACCATCATCAAATCTGCCATTTCATCTACGATCACGACAATATACGGCATTTTGGCATATTTTTTCGCACCCTTGCCTAATTTTGCATTTTCAAAATCAACCATTGCGTTGTAGCTTTCCATTTTTCTAATGCCAAATTGAGCAAATAGCTCATATCTTCGTTCCATTTCTTCCACGACTTTATTGAGTGCCTGTGAGGCTTTTTTAGGATTGGTCACAACTGGAGTTAAAAGGTGGGGAATACCGTTATAAACGGATAACTCCACCATTTTCGGGTCGACCATGACCATTTTCACTTCATGTGGCTTAGCGTGGAACAAAATACTTGTGATAATACCATTTACCGCCACAGATTTCCCGCTCCCTGTTGCACCAGCAACTAGTACGTGCGGCATAGCACTCAAGTCCATTGTTTGAATCCCACCATAAATATCTCGCCCGAGTGGGACTTCCAAATATTTATCTTTGTGAAGTTTCATTTTTTCCGCAATGTCACGATAACTAACAGGCGAAATATGAGCGTTTGGTACTTCTATCCCTATCAACGATTTGCCGGGAATTGGTGCTTCCATTCGCAAATCTCTCGCTCCAAGAGCCAACTGAATATCGTCGGTCATCTTTTTAAAACGACTAACCGCAACACCAATTGCAGGTTTCACCTCAAACTTCGTTACACTCGGCCCAATTTGTGCGTTGACGATTGAGGCATCCACTTTGAAACTTTCAAATGTCTTGCGAAGTTTTTCCATGTTTTCCTCAGCAATCGCAATTTCACCCGTCTGATCACTCGGTGGAATTGGGTCAAGCAAACTTGTTTGTGGCAATTTATAATTCGGATTTTCTAGCTCTTGAATTGCCAGATTGTTGATTGCTACATCTTGTTGACGAGCCTCTTCGGCTTCTCTTTCACCTAACACTTCCCCTTCTTCCCCTTCATAATCAGAAAAAGGAATTTCTCTTGGGTCAAATGTTTCTTCTTCTACCTCAAGTTCCAAACTTTCTTGCACTGGCACTACTTCTTCTTTCACACTTGAAAGTGAAACTTTTGGCAAGCCAACTTGCTTAATTGGCTCATCTGAAAACGGAGTGAGTGTTTCTAATTCCGTCGTTTGCGGAGGGAGAATTTCTTCTTCCTTTTGCATAATGGTAGGGGTAGATGTTGAAATCGGAATTGGAGTTTCTTCCACTTCTGGCTCACTCTCTTGCGAATTTGCTAATTCTTGCATTCTCTTTTCATAATACGCACTACGTTTTTCTAGTTTAGCTTGAGCTTTTTGTTCTTTTCGCAATTGACGAGCCTCTTGTTTTTGCGTCCGAAGTGCCTCTTTTTTTGCCAAAATTTCAGGGTCTTCCTCTATTTTTTCTTTCACTGTATGAAACCAATCGGAAAGCTCACTTGTACCAATACCAAAAAATAGACAAATACCTATACAGAGCAACACAATCGCAATAAGCCAGCTGCCTAATGTTGCCACCAAAAAATGAGTGAGCGAAAATTCTACTGCTCCAATCATTCCGCCACCGACATTTTCCGCTACTTTTCCATGCCGAAAATCAAGCACCAGCATTTCCCATGTAGTTGAGAGGATATTAGGATTTTTCGTTTTGATACTGTCAAACATCAACGCATGGTTCATGAGCAAAATACTCATAAAACTAAGTGTTGCCCCAGTGATTCGTTTCACCGTCCAAAATTTCTCTCTTCCCTTTGACTGAAACAAAGGTGAAATAATGAGATAAATAGAAAAAACAAGCACTGCCAAACATAAAATTTCAAACAAATTCCCAACGAAAATCCGAAAAATATTCGCCACTTGTATGCCTAAATACCCTAATTGAAAGCCAGAAAAAATCGCAATCAAAATCCCAGCTAACCCAATAAGAATCTCTCGCCTTTGAACTTGCTGTTTTTTACTATTTTTGCTACTTCTTCTACCTGTTTTTTTCTTCCTTTGTGCCAAAATTTGCACCTACTTCCTAGTGTATATCGCATATATTATAGCATAGAAATGCTTGGGGATTGTGTTTTTTCGTTATCACTCCCCTGCCATCGCTTTTTTCAAAGCCAAAGCTAGTGGACTTTCTTCAGGTTCGCTTTCTTGATTGATTTTCTTGAGGAGCTTGCGTTCTTCGTGCTTGCTCATTTTCTTTTTACGCTCGCTCTTATCTAACATTTTTTCTGTTGTGCCGTCGTATTTACAGCGGAAATACGCTCCATTACTTCCTTCGATAATTTCCATTTTCTTGTGACAAGTTGGGCAACGGTGATTAGAAATTTTTGCATCTTTTCTTCGTCTATACGAGCAACTCGTGCAAACATAAAATTTCCCGTCACGTGTATTTCGCTCACGCAAAGGTGAAGAGCAATCTGGACATTTTTTATTGGTTATCGCAAAATCTTTGTAACTCTTCTCCGATTGCTTAATTTCTCGCACAAGTTTAGTGGTCACTTCTTCTATTTCATTGAGAAATTCAGCCGACTTCATTTTTCCTTTAGCAATTAACTCTAGCTCTTTCTCCCATTTCGCCGTCAATTCTGGTGTTACTAAAGACGGATTGACCAATGTTAACAATTGCTTGCCTTTTGGTGTTGTTTTCAAAATCGACGTTCCATTTCCACGTTCCATTAGTTCACTGGAAATCAATTTTTCAATGATTTCCGCACGCGTAGCAGGAGTACCAAGACCTGATTTTTCCATTTTTTCCAAAAGCGTTCCCTCGGTCAATGCCTTAGGTGGACTTGTTAAATTTTTCTCAATAGAAAATTCCCCCTTAACACTCTCAATTTTGCTCCAATCTAGTTGTTTATCAGAAACTTCATCATTTCCTCGCCAACCAGCTTGTTTCACGAGATTACTAGTAAAAACAAATGTCGCACCGTCAAATTCAACTTTCGCTCGCATAGTCTCAGTAATATGCTTTTCCGCAAAAAGCCCCAAAAATCGCTCGACAATGAGCTTATAAATTTTCCATTCATCACTTGAGAGTTTTTCCGCTCTCACACGTTCTTCGGTTGGAATCAAAGCATAGTGGTCGCTCACTTTGTTATCATTGAACACTGCCGTTTGCTTTACCACACTTCCAGCTTTAATGTAGCGTTTTGCCACATCAAAACTTCCTGCAATCGCCTCAAGTCGCTCTTTCATAGAGGAAGCTATATCACGTGGCAAATATTTAGAATCTGTCCTCGGATAACTCACGATTTTATGCGTTTCATACAAACTTTGAACTAAAGAAAGTGTACGTTTTGCAGAAAATCCATAATGATTGTTCGCCACTCGTTGTAATTCGGTCAAATCATACGGCAATGGTGCGGATTGTGATTTTTCTTTCTTTTCCACGTTTGCAACATGTCCGATTTTCCCATTCAAACGTCCAACAAATTCCTCTGCATTCTTGCGTTCTTTGAATTGATGAGGATTTTTCGTTTCCAATTTTCCTTTTTGTCCAAAAGCCAAAAGTTCAATTGTGAAAAATGTGGTTGGCATAAATTTCTCAATTTTTTCCTCTTGATTGCGAACAAAAGCAAGCGTTGGAGTTTGCACTCGTCCAGCAGATAAATTGTCGCTATATTTCACCGTCAACGCTCGTGTCACGTTTAAACCTACAAGCCAATCTGCTTTACTTCTTGAAAGTGCCGAATGATAAAGACTATCGTATTGTTTACTTGGTTTGAGCGTGCGAAAGCCTTCTTTCACTGCTTTGTCCGTTTGGGAAGAAATCCACAATCTTTCTACTGGCTTGTTGAAACGAACCCACTCAAGTATCCAACGAGCCACAAGTTCCCCCTCACGTCCTGCATCTGTGGCAATAACGGCACCTGTTACATCTTTTCTTTTCGCTAAATTGCCAATCGCCTTGAGCTGTGCTGTCGTTTTAGGAAGTGGTTTTATCCCTAATTTTTTGGGCAACATAGGCAATTGATTCATATTCCATTCTGCCCAAGATTTTTCTATATCCTCTGGCATTTTCAACGTCAACAAATGCCCTAAAGCCCATGTAACAATATATTTTTCGCCTTCAAAATAATTTTTCGTTTTCGTCTTTGCATTTAAAATACGTGCTAAATCTCTTGCCACGCTTGGTTTTTCTGCAATAATTAATTTTTTGGTCAATGTTCTTTCCTCGTTATACATTAAATTTTTAAGTTCTCTTTATCAAAACAAGGTTGACCACTAAGCCAACCTTGTTAAGTGGAACTTAATACCCTCGTAGTTCAGCCACTTTTTCCTTGTCTAAACGTTTCACAACTTCTGTTACAAGTTTGACCATGTTCAAGTAGTCATCTTCGTGAATAACAGATGTGTGACTGTGTAAGTAACGAACAGGTACTGTAATCGCAAGAGACGGAACACCATTTCCTGAAAGGTGCATACGTCCTGCATCTGTTCCTCCACCTGCAATCACCTCAAGCTGATAAGGAATTTCTTGCTCGTTAGCAACATCAATCACAAAATCACGCAACGCTTTGTGCGGAATCATACTTGCATCAAAAATTAAAATTTGCGGTCCATTTCCAAGTACAGAAGTAGACTCTTTTTCCGTCATCCCCGGAGTGTCTCCAGCTGTACCTGTGTCAAGTGCAAAGGCAATATCTGGTTGTACCAGATGAGAAGAAGTCTGTGCACCACGAAGTCCTACTTCTTCTTGCACATTTGCCCCTGCAAAAATCGTATTCGGATGTCCTTCTTTCGCCAAATTCTCCAAAACTTTTAGCGTAACTGCCGTACCAATACGATTATCCCATGCTTTGGCAAGCAAATATTTAGAGCCGTTCATGCGTTTGTACTCAATGTAAGGCGTAATCATATCACCTAATGCAATGCCCCAACTTTCCACTTCTTCCTTACTTGTCGCTCCAATATCAATAAACATATCACTGATTTCGTAAGGCTTTTTACGTGCTTCAGCTGTCAAGACATGAGGAGGTTTACACCCTGTAACACCATGAATAATCTTCCCCTCACGTGTTTTAATGCTCACTTGTTGAGCAAGCATTACTTGTCCCCACCAACCGCCAAGCGTTTGAAATTTAATAAACCCTTTTTCAGTAATATTGGTTACCATAAAACCTACTTCGTCCATATGACTAGCAAAATAAATACTTGGAGCGTCTTCACCACTCCCTTTACGTTTTGCTACAACAGAACCAAGTCCGTCAAAAAGAATCTCATCAGCCAAAGGCGAGGCAACTTCTTTAAAAATTTCACGAACTTCTTCCTCATTTCCCGGTACGGCTCTAGCACTTGTCAAATCAATTAATAATTGTTCTTCTTTTTTTTCTAACATAATATTCTCCAATTCTATTATTGTTTCCATTCTATTTTAACTTGATTTTGTTTTTTCGTCTATGAAAAGGATATGGCTACCTCGTAAGTCTCATGTTTATCAAAAAAATCCAACTCAAAAAAAGTTGGACTTTTTATCATATTTGTAACAAATTATTCCGCTACTTTAATTTCACCTGAAACAATTCCTTGGTTTTCTTGTTCTTTTTGTGCTGCTGCTTCGTCAGTAGGTTGTTTTGCAAGTTTTTCAAACGCAGTTTTCAAATCAGCTGTCTTGAAAATCAAGTTTCCTTCTAATTTTGCTGCACCTTCAAAGTGGAATCCTTCAGCATTTACATAAACATCACCTTTAACTGTTCCTTGTGCAAGACTGAAGTTTGGAGAATTTACTTCTACTTTGGCAACCGTTAATGTGAATGTTTTAACTGGTAAATGAGTTTTAGGGTCGCTTTCGTACATTGCAAGCTCACGAGCAACTTTCCCGTCACCTTCAAATTCACCGTCAATCGTCAACGTTTCACCACTTGCATCAATATCTTTAGAAATAGCGTTTAGCCATGCTCCATTTGCTGCAAATCCTTTTTGTAAAGTTGCAAAATCATCTGTTCCTTTTGTGGCACCTGTAAAGGCATCAGATTTTGAACTTTCCTCTGTTTTTGATGAACTCGCCTCAGAAGATGATGACTCTGTTTCTTTCTTGTCACTTCCACAAGCAGTTAAAATACCTCCTGCTACCAATAAAGTAGCTGCCAATGTTGCAAATTTTGCTTTTTTCATGTTGGGTAATTCTCCTTTGTCTAGCTCCGTAATACTGAATTTTATTCGCTATTCGCAAGAACACTTAAAACAGAAGTTTCATTGTCAACATATAATAAACACTCGATTATTATAAATACCATACACGAAACAAAGTGTAAAAACAAGTAAACGCTATTGCTCCCAGCGACAAAATTCAAACCGCATTACTTCACTTTTCTTTTTATAAATACTACAAATTTAATTATAAACTAATTACAAAAAAAGGGAAAGAGAAAAAGGGGAAAAAAATAAATATTTTTTATAAAATATAATTGGAAAGATGAGAAAGGGGGGATTTTGTAGCATTTTAAATAAAACCCCACCAAAAAACCCCCAATCCAAAGACCGAGAGTTTAAACTTCAATTATTTACTCAATGCTTTTTTCGCTGATTCTGCAAGTGAAGTAAATGCGTCCATGTCATTTACTGCAAGATCAGCCAACATTTTGCGGTTTACTTCGATTTCTGCAAGTTTCAAACCGTGCATCAATTTTGAGTAAGAAAGTCCGTTCATGCGTGCTGCTGCGTTGATACGTGCAATCCACAATTTGCGGAAATCACGTTTTTTCTGACGACGGTCACGGTAAGCATAGTTATATGCGTTATATACCTGTTCCTTCGCTGTTTTGAATAATGTATGTTTGCTACCATAGTAGCCTTTTGCTAATTTTAAAATACGTTTACGACGTTTGCGTGAAACGACTCCACCTTTAACACGTGCCATGTTAAATGCCTCCTTATATACTTTCTTTAATTATGCTGTGATATTCTCTTAAAGTTAATTTTTCTGTTGAACAAACGCTTAACGCATTTGGCTTAACATTTGACGGATACGTTTGAAATCTCCGCTGTGTACCATGCGTGCTTTACGCAGTTGACGACGTTGTTTCACAGTTTTTCCGTGGAAACGGTGAGAAGTAAACGCACGAAAACGTTTCAATCCACCTTTACCTGTACGTTTAAAGCGTTTCGCACTTGCGCGATGTGTTTTTTGTTTTGGCATGATTAATTTTCCTCCTGTATAAATTCACGTTCGTTACGGACTATTTCTTGTCAGCCTTTGGTGCTAATTGCAAGAACATACTACGTCCGTCCATTTTCGCTTTTTGCTCAACAACAGCAATATCTGCTGTTTCTTCAGCTAAGCGATCGAGCACTCTCTGACCAACTTCTTTGTGGGTAATAGCGCGTCCTTTGAAACGGATAGAGGCTTTCACCTTGTTTCCTTTTTCCAAGAACTTTCGTGCATTACGCAGTTTCGTATTGAAGTCGTTGTCGTCAATTGAAGGGCTCAAGCGAACTTCTTTGACACTAATAATTTTTTGATTTTTACGCTGTTCGCGTAGTTTTTTCTGTTGTTCAAATTTGAATTTTCCATAATCCATTATTTTTGCAACAGGTGGTTTTGCTTGCGGTGAAACTAGAACCAAATCAAGGTTTAATTCTTCTGCTTTACGCAAAGCGTCTTGGCGACTAATAATTCCTAATTGTTCGCCTGCATCAGTGATTACACGAAGCTCACGTGCACGAATTCCGTCATTTACCATCAAATCTTTTGCTATGGTCATTCACTCCTTTTCGTTTTAATAGAAAAAAGCCTTTGTTTACACAAAAGCCCACAAAAATTCTGTTTAAAAACACAATTATCTGCCCGGAAACCTTATCTCCTAGGCGAGAAGTGGGTACTTCTGCTTTTCTCAACTTTATTAGTATAGCCTATTTCTTTTTGACTGTCAATTATCTTGAAGAAATTTTTCTAAAAAAATCTAAAAAAGTAGAAGTGCCATTTTTAAAGCAAGCTCACTTCAAAAATGGACACTCCTTATCCTCGCAAAAGATTCTTAAAAACTGCTGCAAAACTCTCTGAAATTGCTGGAATACTTCTCTCTCTAGCTACTTGATAAGCTGCTTCTTTCATTTCTTTGCATGGATGATTGACCAGATACTCTATTTTTTTCTGAAAATCAGCGTTATTTTTTCCTTTTAGGCAATTTTTTTCATCTGTCAACCATTTATGATAGGCTGGAATGTCTCGCACAAGAATTTTTTGCCTGCTCGCAAGTGCCTCTAAAACAACGATTCCCTCGGTTTCTTCGTATGAAGGAAAGAAAAAACAATCCGCACCGGAAAATGCTCCTTCTAAAATATCCCCCTTAATATAACCGGGAAATTCCACATTACTCGGAGAATTTTTGACCATTTTTTTGATATGTTTTGGTGTGTAAATATTCGCTTGTTTTCCAATCCAAATAAAGCGATACTGTGGCATTTGTTTGGCTATCTCAATGAAATCATGTACGCCTTTTCTATCAAAATAAAAACCTACTGAAATAATTACTTTTTCATTCCGTTTAATAGAAAAAATTTGACGAAAAGCTTCTTCTTTCAAGCTATTTGGCTGATACTGTGGTAAATTCACACCATTTGAAAGAATCGTTATTGGCACTCGCAATCCGTAGCCATGCAAAATTTCCTTTGCGTGCTGGGTTGGAGCTATCAACAAATCAGCTTGAGCATATAATTTTATCAAATATTTTTTGTAAAGAGGTGCTGCCAAATTGGAACCTGTGAAAGTTTCTCTAAAATCTTCCTCGGTAGAATGAACAAAAATTACTACTTTTTTGTTCGCTTTTCTCGCACGAGTAATCAACTTCTGCGTTCCTGTTCCATAAGTATTAATCAGTAAAATATCATAATCTTTCTGACGAATATCCGTTGTCACTTCAATGTTCGCCATCTCTAATGCACGTTTTTGATTATCGTGTGCTCGAGACAAACCCGATTTCGTAAGCCAATTTCTTCCTTCAAAATAAAGTAAAACTTTCATCTTCTCTCCTCCTCGTAAAATATTAAGTGTACCTCTAAGGGAACCTCTAATAATTATATCATTGTTAAGAAATCATTTCACTTATCACAACACATTTCACCTGTGCTATAATAAGTAGAACAAAAATGTATAACAAAGAGGATGCAAATGATTAAAATAAATATGCTTTCTAGTGCTGAAAAAATTGCAGGGCAAGGTGTTGGCTCTGCGTATCTTGAGTTGATACGCTTATTGACAAATGGTGCTAGTAATGAACTAGAAATTACAACAAATAAAATAACAAGAGCGGATATTACGCATTATCATACGGTTGATTTTCTTCACTATTTATCAACTTTTTTTAAGAAATTAACAGGCAAACAAATCGGCTATGTGCATTTCATACCAGATACATTAGACGGTTCGATTGAATTGCCTATTCTTTTTCAAAGGATTTTTCAAAAATACGTGGTTTCTTTTTACAAACGAATGAATCATCTTATCGTGGTTAACCCTGATTTTATCGACCGTTTGGTAAGACTAGGTATTCCTAGGGAAAAGATTAGCTATATCCCAAATTTTGTAGCAAAAGAAACGTGGTATGAGCTTTCTAGTGAAGAAAAACTCAATTTCCGCAAAGAAAAATCACTGCCCGAAAATCGTTTTACCATAATGGGAGCTGGGCAAATTCAAAAACGAAAAGGATTAGATGACTTTATTCAGTTAGCAAAGGACAATCCAAACATTCAATTTGTCTGGGCTGGCGGATTTTCATTTGGGAAAATCACTTCTGGCTACGAAGAGTATCAACGAGTGCTTGACAACCCGCCTGAAAACCTTATTTTTACAGGCATTATCACTCGTGAAGAAATGATGAAATACTACAACGCTTGTGATATTTTTCTACTTCCTAGCTACAACGAATTGTTTCCTATGTCAATTTTAGAGGCTGCCTCGTGCGGAGCACCTATTATGTTACGTGATTTAGAGCTATATCACAACATTTTAATGGGAAAATACATTCCCGCACAAGACATTTTGGAAATGCAAAGTCAGTTAAATATCTATGCAAATAATCCAGAAAAACTCGGCTTTTGGAAGGAACGCTCAAAAGAAATTTCTCAAGAATACTCTGAAGAAGCACTTCTAAAAACTTGGCTTAGCTTTTATCATGGGCAAATTGAAAAGAAAAAGAATGCTGTTTTGCCTTAAATACTAAAAAACACCTCGAACTTAAAAAATCGAGGTGTTTTTTATCTTAGCTATGTTTAGCTACCAATTCTTTCAACTGCTCTTTTGTATGAACGCCTGTTACACGTTCTACCACTTCGCCGTCTTTTTTCAAGACAAGTGTTGGAATACTCATAACACCAAATGCTTGTGGCGTTTCTTGGTTTTCGTCAACGTCCATTTTGACAATTTTTAACTCTTCTTCGTCAAATTCCTCTGAAAGTTGGTCAAGGATTGGTGCTTGCATTAAACATGGACCACACCATGTTGCCCAAAAATCAATCAATACCAATCCTTTGTCTGTTTCTTTTGCAAATTCTGCATCTGTAATTTCTCTTGCCATTTTGTTTCTCTCCTTTGTCTAGCATAAGGTCTAGGAGTTTTGACATTGCAACAAACTCCTAAACAACCTTGAGCAAATATATTTTTAGGGTACCTCTATTCTACTAAGGAAAAGTAAGAGAAGAAAGAAATTTGCTCAGAAGTTTCCGTTTTCCTCTATCGGACACCTCTAAAAACTCCAGTTAAGGCAAAACTGATAGTTTTGGGCAAGCATAAGTTTTTAGAGTTCCCTTATTTAAATTCTACAATTGTAGCACCATTTCCGCCTGAACTTGCTGGAGCGTATTCAAATTTTTTCACGCTACGGTGGTTCTTCAACGCACTCCAAACCCCTTCACGCAAAGCACCTGTTCCTTTTCCATGAATAATAGTCACTTGCGGATAGCCTGCTAAAATGGCAGAATCTAAATAGCTATCTAGCTCGACCAGTGCATTTTCATAGCGTTCTCCACGTAAATCAAGTTGTGAAGAAACACTCTTTCTTGCTGTTCCAACATCACTTCTTACCTTGGTAAATGTGGTTGTCTCTTGTTTTTCCTTGGCAACAGGGGTCATTTCATTCTCTGAGATGTTCATTTTCAAAATTCCTACCTGCACTTGCCAGCTGCCGTCCTTATTTTGACGAATAAGATTGCCTCTTTGCCCATAACTCTCGACTAAAACTTCGTCCCCTGACTGCAACTTCTTCGCCTTTTTCGCACGTTTCAACACTTTATTCTTCGCCAAAACTTCCTCGTGTTGCAATCGGTCAATCGCACCTTTTGCCTCAATTAGCTCATGCTCTTTAATTTGCACTTTGCCAATGGACTTTTGTTTTTCACGCAAATCAGAAATGATTTTCTCTGCCTCATCACGTGAATTTTCAAGCAAACTATTCGCTTGTTTTCTCGCTTTTTCAAGTTCACGCTCTCGTTCTTCTACGAAGAGGTGATACATTTCTTTTAATTCGGCAAGGAGTCCCCCCGCTTCTTCGACATTTGCACGTGCCTCAAAAAACTCTTGTTCAGCCATTTTCCTGCGACTTTCAAGGTCGTGAATCATCTCATTGATATTCTGACTTTCTTCATCTACCAAATCTTTCGCCGACTGAATAATTTCGCCAGACAACCCGAGGCGAGCGGAAATATCAAACGCATTACTTCTTCCCGGTACACCAATCAAAAGACGGTACGTTGGTTTGAGGCTTTCTACGTCAAATTCCATTGAGGCATTGATCACACCTATGCGGTTGTAACCATATACTTTCAACTCTGGATAATGCGTTGAGGCTACTACATAGGCACCAACGGCTTGCACTTTATCAAGAATGGCAATCGCTAAAGCACTTCCTTCTTGAGGATCCGTCCCTGCCCCTAATTCGTCAAATAAAATAAGGCTGTTCTTATCCATTTTCCGCAAAATATCAACAATATTCGTCATATGACTAGAAAAAGTAGACAAACTTTGCTCAATTGATTGCTCATCGCCAATATCGGCAAAAATCTCAGTAAATATACCAATTTCACTTTCTTCAGCAACAGGAATCGCAAGTCCTGCTTGAGCCATAAGTTGCAATAAGCCGAGGGATTTCATGGTAATAGTTTTCCCACCTGTGTTGGGACCCGTGATAACCATTGCTTGAAAATCTTTGCCCAAGAGCAAATCATTTGCCACCACTTGTTTTTTGTCAATCAAAGGGTGACGAGCGGAAAAAAGAGACACGTGATTTTCTTCGTTTATCTTCGGTACAATTGCCTTCATTTCCTTGGCAAGACGGGCTTTCGCCTCAATTATATCCATGTGGGAGACGACATATGAATTGTTCGATAATTCTCTAGTATGCGGGGCTAACAATGCAGACAACTCCGCTAAAATCCGCTCAATTTCTTGCCTTTGTGCAAGTTGTGCTTGGCGAAGTCGATTGTTCAAATCTAGCACTGCTCTAGGCTCGACAAATACCGTTTGTCCGCTTGCAGAAGAATCATGCACCACGCCACCAAAGACATTTTTATACTCTTGCTTTACAGGAATAACATAACGATCACTTCGCTGAGTAATAATCGTATCGCTCAAATACTTTGCATTTTTTCCACGGATTAACTCACCAAGCGTTGTCCTAATTTCACCTTCAGTACGCAAAATTTGCCTTCTAATTTGTGTTAATTCAACGCTCGCCTCATCCAAAATACGACCGTCTTCATCTACTGACTGACGTAGCGTACGATTGATTTCTGGGTGATACACAAGTTTTTCCGCCCAATCATACAAATGAAACAGCTCAACTTCTTTTTCTTTTTGTTCCTCAAAAAAACGAGCGATTTCTGTTGAAACACGCAACATTTTCGCAATTTGTGCAAGTTCTACACCGTTTAAATTTGCCCCAATTTCCAACCGTTTAATGTGTGGCTGAATATTTTCAATCACAGCAACAGGAATACCGCCTGTCGTGCGTAAAAGTTTCATGCCGTCTTCTGTTTCTTCAAGTTGTATTTGAACTTTTTCTCGCTTCGTTAACACTTTCATTTTTTCTATGCGATCAATTCCTTGTTTCGTAACGGCATAGCTTGCGAGCTGTGCTTTTATTTTTCCAAATTCTAATATTTTTTCTATTTTATTGTTCATAATTCCTCCGAATTTCATGTTATAACTAAAAAACGATACTTCTAAACGAGTGTGAAGTATCGTTTGCCCGCTAGATTTTTCCGATTATATCTGTTATCCACATACTATGCACATCATTTGAAAATATCGGTGTGTAGACAATCATAGCTCTGGCGAGAATATCGCCGCCTAAAATTCTCTGCAAAGTATTGTTTGGAACCATGCTCGCTAGGGATAAAATCAAAAATAGCCCAATATAAACGGCAAAAACGCCCGCAACACCACCTAACACTCGATTTTTTTTTCCAAAAACCTCGAGCATTATCAATTTGTGTGCAAATAAAGCAATCAAACGAACCGCTAAATAACCCAGAAAATAAATAACCAAAAAAGCAAATCCTGCGTAAAACGCCTTATCTAGCTCCAGCATTGTTTTTTCATCGAAAAAAAACATTTTCGTCTCTTGTGTTGCACTCGGAAACGGAATCCACAATTCCAATGCTGCCCCTAGTTTTTCATAGTTTCTCTTGGCAATAAAATAACAAATTATATACCCAATCGAATATACCAATTGCAAAGCAAACCCTCGCTGATACCCTGTATAATAGGCATAAGCGAGTATCAGTAATAAAATAATTGTCAACATAACATTCTCGCAATACCTATGTATCGCATCTCCTTATAAGGTATCTCACAAATCCAAACTACTCTGCTGCGTTTCTTGATTTGGCTGTGCCTTTAAAATTTTGCGTTTGGCTGTTTCATTCAAAATTTGCTGAGCCTCAACGTGTGTCGGTGTTTCACTTCTGCTCTCACCGTCTTTTAAAGATTGTTTCGCCTGATTTTCCATTTCCTCAATACGACTAAATTTCTCCTCAAGCTCACGTGTGCGATTTGCCAACGGACGAATTTCTTCTAACTCTTTTTTCAAACTTAACAACTGTTCTTGCTTTTTCAACTGGTCACTCATTGCATTCAATGCCGTCAAAATAGCTGCCTGCTCATTTGTCGTCCCCTTAGCGAGTTCCTTAATCTCTTTCATTTGTTCATTGACCAACTGGGAAACCATATCCATATGCGTTTTGGTTTCATTGCCAATAATCGTATAAGTATTCCCTGCAATCTCTGTCTTATATCTTGTTTTCTCTACCATTTTGTTCCTCAAACTTTAAAATTCTATTTTAATCTAATCTTTATTATACCAGAAATTCCAATATATATGATATACTAAGACTGATTAAATTAAAAAATGGGAAGTGAATTTTATATGATCAAATTTTTAAAAAATTGGTGGGAAGTAATTGTCTTTGCACTCGTGCTTTTAGCATTACGTTTGTTTGTCTTTTCACCAATTTTGGTCGACGGTCATTCTATGGACCCGACACTTCAAGACGGTGAACGCATGATTATGGTGAAAACAGCAAAAATCGAGCGTTTTGACATTGTTGTTTCAGGCGAACCAAATGAACCTAAGAAAAACATTATCAAGCGTGTAATCGGTATGCCCGGTGACACGATCAAATTTGATAACGATCAACTCTACATTAACGGAAAGAAAACAGACGAGCCATATTTGGATAAATATAAAGCACTCTGGAAAAAAACAAAACTCTTTGACGAGTATAATTTCAATGCTTATTTCCAAGAACTTGCAAAAGAGGCAAGTGCGTTTACAATGAACTCCGAGGGAGACGCTACTTTCGAAGTAAAAGTACCAGAAGGGCATTATTTCTTAATGGGTGACGACAGACTCGTTTCAAAAGATTCACGTGACCCCGCTGTTGGCCCAATTGAAAAAAAACAACTAAAAGGCGAAGCAAAACTAGCATTCTGGCCCTTGAACCGCTTTAAATTGATGTAACAAGAAAAGCTATGAGGGGCGGTAAGGAGTTTGTCGCAGTGAGCCATGCTATTTACTTGCTTGAAACAAAGTTTCAAGTAGCATTGCGAACAGCGACCAAACTCCTGCCACTCATAGCTAGGCAATAAGAAAAGCGGAGAGGAACGTTAAGGAGTTTGCAACAGTGAACCGTGCCGTTTACTTGCTGCTACACTTCGTTTCGAGCGGTATTGCGAACAACAGCCAACTTTCTTCACTTTTTGCTAAACACCAAAACCCCCGTATAAATTTCATTCGGGGGTTTTTATAAGTATAATATCCTCTCATGAGAAAGTTCGATTTTTCACACGTTTATCCATTATTGATTCAGGATACCTCTAAAACTCCGATTAAACCAAAATTGCTAGTTTTGGCTTAATCGGAGTTTTTAGAAATACCCATAAAATACAAAAACTCCCCAATAAATTTCCTCCCTTTTCTATAAAACGGAAAGAGATAAAAAGACAAGATAAACAGCCCAACTAGGATATATTCCCAATGAGTCGTTTCAGAAGTATTCGGTAGTTTTTGTTTTTTCGTGCTACTCTCTTGGCGGACAGTTGTTTTACTTGTCGTTTGAATTGCCCCTTTGGGTGTTTCTGTACTTGGAAGTGTGGCAGGTGAAACTGATTTTTTCACTTCCAAATTCGCTGTTACTTCTGTGCGATTATTTGACGTATCTTCTACAATAATCGGGAGTTTATAAACTCCTGCTTTACTCGTGTCTATTTTTTTGCCAAATCGAACCTCTATTGTTTCAGGAGTATCATAATTATCCGTTAGTTGTTCAATAAAATCTCTTGCCTCTATTGTTTCATTTTCAAAAATGCTTTTCTTTTTTAATTTTACAGTCGGCGAAGTCAGGTCTTGTATGACAATATTTCCTTCTAATTCTGCAATATTTCCCGCCTCATCTTCTAGCAGTACGACTACTTTCTTCTGCCCGAGTTGTCGAAAATCGACAGGTTCTTTAAATTTTATTTTAACGTTTTTTGAAAAATTATCTCGCACATCTTCTACCACTTCTTCTGGCAATAATTGTTCTGGATATTCAATGGTTTTCGAGGTAAAAATACCAGTTGGTGCGACTTTGTCTGGTATTTTTGATAAAGTTTTCGCAAGCTGTGGCAAACCGTTGCCAAAAAATTTATCCTTCCCGCTCTCTCCCAAATCCAAACTATGCTCACTTAACATTTGCCGTACAATCTGCTCACTCGCTACTTCTCCCGTCATTAGATGATAATACGCCAAAAAATCTGCAATCGCAGCGGTAACACATGGTGCAGAAATACTTGTTCCAATTGTCAACATATAGCCTTGTGGCAAACCAAATGCACCTAGCTGATTGTCTCTATCTAATGGATAAGTCGTATAAATTAACGCACTCGCATCAAGCAAGCCGTCAACAAAACGATAATCTCCACCTGACGCAGTAAAAATAACATTCGAGCCAAAATTACTATATGAGGCAAGCGTGTCTTCTCGAGTTGTCGCACTCACAGCAATCACACCTTTTATACTACTCGGCAAATGTCGCAATTTCGTGTTTTGATACCTTTCATCTAAATCAAATCCTTTGTTACCTGACGAGGAGACGATCAAGACATTGTGCTTTTTCGCATATTGAACCGCTCGCTCAAATGCCTCTATTGTCAACTTTTCATCTTCTTTATTCTCATATTTGTAAGAACCTAAGCTCATATTTAAGATTTCTTGTTTGTCGTTGACCGCTTGAATCATCGCCTCTAACGTCCAGAAAGATTCGCCGTCTGTTTTCGAGATGACTTTGTACGGTGTAAGTTTTATCTCTGGTGAAATTTGTGAAAAAATGCCCGCAACCATTGTTCCATGCCCGTTTTCATCTACAAGAGAAGAGTCGCCCTCGACAAATGATTTTGCAAGAGACAAATCTACCATTGGCGAAAGAAAAGGGTGCGTAAAATCAACACCGCTATCTATCAAGCCCACTCGAATATTTTTTCCTTTTGACAAATTGAGAGATTTACCATTTTCTGTAATTTTCTCTTTGTACCACGCCATTTTGTCAAATAATTCTTTTTCATTTGTTCTCTCTACTGTTTCTGTTTTCATCTGAAAAGAGGTTCGGCTCACTTTCCAAGGTGCAACCGTCGTATTCTCTACGTTGATTTTCGGCAGGAAACCTGTCAAAGAAATTTCTTCTATTTGAGAGATTTCTTCTTGCTCAATCTCGCTTACCCCTTTTACTCTTAGCAAACCAATTTCTGTTATCTCTTCAAATGCTACATTTCCGTACTTTTTCTCCACTTGCGTTTTCACCTTGGAGATTTCTTGAGCGTTCTCGACTAAAAGATCAATTGTTTGCGAATGTTCCTCGGAAAACGTGACAACCGGTAGAAAAAATATCAAAAAGATAAAAAATAAGAAACTTTGTATTTTCTGACTAAACTGCATAGGACACTTCCTCTAATTCATCTAATTGAAGATTGCCTGAATAAATATAGCTGTATAATCCTTTTCTTGCCATTAATTCTTCATGTGTACCGTCCTCAACGATTCTTCCTTGATTCATCACGATAATGCGGTCAAAATGCTGAATCGTATTCAAACGGTGAGAAACAATCACGCACGGACAATCATAGTCTTTCAGGCGATTCATAATGTAATTTTCAGAAATATTGTCTAACGCACTTGTCGGCTCGTCCATTAGCATGAGTTTTGGCTGTTTCACTAACGCTCTAGCGATTGCAATTCTCTGCATTTGTCCGCCAGACAAATTCATTCCGCCCTCTGAAATCAATGTTTCCGTTCCCATTGGCAACATTTTGGTAATTTCATCTACTCTAGCGTCTTCAATCGCTTTTGCAAGTAAGGATTCGTCAATATTTGCACTATTCATCAAAATGTTTTCTTTCAAACTCAAGTTGAAAATCGAAGGATTTTGATTGACCACACTCACGAGCTTGCGAATACTTTTTTGACGAATGGAAGAAAGCTCAATATCATTAAAATAAACTTCTCCACTCGTTGCCTGATACAAACCAGAAATAACTTTTAGCAAAGTGCTTTTCCCAGAACCGCTCGGACCTACGATTGCGACTTTTTCATGCTTGTCAATTTTTAAATGAATGTCTTTTAAAATAGGTTCTTCGAATTTACTAAAGCGAAATTGCACATTACGCAATTCTAATGACTCATAGCTATCCAATTCAATAGCATTTTCTTCTTGAGTAATGGTTTTTTGTTCCAAAATTTCGGATAGTTTGCCAAAGTAAGAACGCAAAACTAATAATTGAGTGTAAGAGTTCATAAGCGTGATAATTGGCACAACGAAAGAAAGAGCAATCGAATTAAAGCTGATTAATTCGCCAATGGTGAATGTTCCTTGACTGACACCAAACAGCCCCAAACCTGTAATCAAAAGTGGCAAAACAAACTGCATACTGGTTGAAATATTGCCAATCCAGCCTGAGATGAAACTTTTTTGTCGTTGTGTCAGTAATTGTTTATGAAAATCAGTTTCCCAGTTTTCATAAAATTGTTCTTCTGCACCAACAGATTTCACCGTTTCCATTCCCTCAAATAGTTCAACGAGTGTTCTGTGAACTCTTGAATAAAGGCTTAATTCCTTGTCAGTAATTGCTTGGTAGCTTTTGGCATTGACCAAAGAGGCAACAAGAATAATGCCAATAGCTGATAGGCTAATCATCGTTAGTTGAACAGAATAACTTAACATCAAAGAAAAGTAGGCGATTACAAATAAAATGTCAATGGCAGTGGTAATCAATTGACTACTTAAAATTTGCTGAATGTATGAAGTCAAATTCGCTCGGAAAATCAAATCTCCTGTCGAACGATTGACGAAAAAGTTTAAAGGTAAGGAAAGAATTTTGTTCATGAACTTCGTCATCAAATGTTTGTCAAAGTAATATTGAAATTTTGAGATAATCAAATTTCTCGAAACTTGCATGGCATAGTAGCTAAGGAAAATAAACCCGACTGCTATTAGTATAGACATTTGATTGAAATCTCTAGCAATAAGTAAGTGATTGTCTACTGCACGCTGTGTAATCACAGGAATACTCAGTCCAAATAACTGAACAACAATCGTAAGTGCAATCAGAAAGAACACTAATTTCTTTTCGCTGAGTAAAATTTTCCAGATAATATTTTCACTTTTCTCTGAAACGATTTTACTTTGTGCATTTTCATCTACTCCTTGCACAAATAAGGCGAACTTGGAAAAATGCTGTTCAAATTCCTGAATGGTATAGCTTTTTCTTCCTAACGCTGGGTCTACTACGACAAATTTTTTCCCTGTAAACCTCTCAAATACCACGTAATGTTTGTAGTCCCAAAAAAGAATACATGGTTCGTTATTTTCTTTAAAAAATTGAACAGGGTCGTCAATTTTTGCACCGACAGCTGACACACCAAAATCTTCTAAAATAGATTTTAGATGAAACAATGTGTTCCCCCCTTTTGGAACGCCATAGTAGTCTCGAATAGCATTGAGCTTTACATCTTTACCAAAATAATTGAGCAACATAGAAACTGAGGCGATTCCACATTCACTATGCTCGCTTTGCTCGATAAATTTTACTGCTTTTTTCAATGTTTTTCACCTACCTTGTAAAATAATATTGTTATTTCGTTGCTTTGTCTTGCAACAATTTTGATTGAACATATTCATTTGGAATATATCGAATTTGACTATTTCCGCTACCGTACGCACTTTTCATCTCCTCGTCATTGAGCAGAGCAGCCTTGCCTAATTTAATCGGGCGAATTTCCCTTTGTTTCTTATTCACTTTAAACATTGATACTTCCTCCACTTTCTTTTTACTCAAAATCTCAAGCGGGCGATTTGTGGGGTTTACCCGCTTGAAATTTTTAAAGTCCCTTTTACATTATCGACATTTGTATTCACCTTTTGAAGTTAAAAATTCCCATAGAGAGCCGACTGTTTGAGGGTTAACGTCTCCTTGCCCTTGGACTTCTTTTAGTTCTTCTTCGGATAAATCATCAAATGTCTTGCCAACGATTTCTTCTGTCTTTTTCTTTTCGTCTTTTTTATCCATAGTTTCCTCCAAAATTAATCTTTTTCAAATCCATTTCTCTTAAATAGAAATACGAATAAGAGAACGCTTAGTATAACTGTAACAATCAGTGCGACAACCTCCATTACAGATACTTGGAGTGGTTTTCCTGTCACTACATTAACCAACGCACGATTGGCAATGCTCAAAAAGAAGAAATCGTCCACTTTTTTAATGATTTCAAATTTATCTGCAAGCATTGGAATCGCACCAAATATAGTGAAAACAGGAAATGGTAAAAATGAACCTGTTATTTGATCTTTTGCAAATAGCCCAAGTGACATACCTAAAAAAATACTCGTAAGTAAAGCAAGACTTGAAACTCCAGCAAATGCTACTATTTCTCCAACACCTACTTGCTTTGGTACGCCAAAAATTGGCAAAAAGGCAAGCTGAACCGCAAGTGTTGCAATGAGAATAGGAATTGTATTGGCGATTAAATAGTCTATTGGTCGAATACTTGAGAGCATCAAATTTCTCAAAGTATTTTTCTCTTTTTCTTCTGCAATCAGAAAAAGGGGGACACTAATCGCTCCAAGACCAAGATTGAGTATTACACCTAATCCAGCTATTATTGTCATAAGGTCTTCTGGAACACTCCCTTTGACCATCGTTAAAATTGACATATAACCACAACCAACGATGATTAACGGAAGTAACAGCATACTAAGAGAAAAAAGATTATAAAGTATTCCTTTAAATTTAAACACACTTAACGCACGAATTTGTCTTAAACTTACTTCATTCATACCAATTCCCTCCCTGTCACTCTCAAGAATACTTTTTCGAGATTCGGCTCACTCGTATGCAAAGATTCGACTTCATTGGCACGAATCCATGCACTGAGCGTTTCCCTGTCTTCATCCGTATCATAGAGTTTTTCTTCATAGCCGTCTGTCTTAATCACTCTGAAAACACGGTCTTCATGGTATTTCAAACTTAGCTCTTTTGGTGTCCCGTACTCTGCGATTTTTCCTCTGTTTAAAAGAGCAACTTTGTTACACAATCGTGTAGCCTCTTCCATATCGTGTGTTGTTAGGAAAATCGCCATTCCTTCTTCTTGTAATTCTAATAATAGCTTGTGAATTTCAAGTGTCGTACCGGGGTCAAGACCGCTTGTCGGCTCATCTAAAAAGAGAATTTTCGGTTTGTGCATTAAAGCACGAACTAAAACCAAGCGTTGTTTTTGCCCACGTGAGAGTTTTTCCGCTTTTTTATCTTTATGTGCAGACAAGCCAACTCTCTCTAATAATTCCGTTATGACACGTTTATCCACACCTAATAAATCGGCATAGAGTTTCATATTTCCCCAAACAGTCACTTTTTCGTAAACACCTGAATTGTCTGAGACAATCCCTACTTCACGATAAATATCGTGCGTTATTTTACTTGTATCTCTTCCGAGCAATTCGGCTGTACCGTTGGTTTGTTTGAGCTGACCTGTGATAATCTTAATCGTTGTCGTTTTTCCTGCACCACTTGGACCTAGAAAACCGATGATTTCACCTTTTTTTATCTCTAGGTTAATGCCGTCTAACGCATTATAATCACCAAACGATTTTGAGATATTCGTCAATTTTAGCCTTGTTTCCATTTTCTGCCCCTCCTTTTTCTGTATGTGAACGCAAGATACGCTCACATACAGAAAAATTATTCTTTCTCAAATTTGTTAAGGATTTTAGAAGTATCCTTAACATTTTTTCGCTTTACTAATTACTATTCCAAACGAAATTCCAACTGTTACACAAATTGGTGTCGTTTCAACATTCACATCACCTGCTCCTTGTAGAGACATCATTTCTTCTTCGCTTAGAGATTCAAAATTCCCTCCAACGACTGAATCATGTAGAGCTTTTTCTATTTTGTTCGTTAGTCGGTTATACTTCGCTGGATTTTCCTTGCGAAATTCTTCCAATTCTTCTAACGTAGAAAACTCTAAATTAAATTCTTGTTTAATTGCCTCCGACAAGTTTAAAAATTTTTGTCTGTCAAATCTGCTACTCATACTCTTGTTTTCCTTCGTTTTCTTTTTATCTACCTCTTTAATTTTTGAAAAACTTAATCCCACACTACCAATGAAAGTTGTAGCAACTGCTAAGAGAAATTCCCATGTTTGTATCAACACTCGCCAGCCTACGACCGCTATTGCGACAATGAGCCAAACAAGAAAAAGGATGATTATTGGATTTTTAGATCGTTTCATCGAAATCTCTCCCGTCTTGTTGCACTTCATTATAAGAATAGCTGTACAATCGTGAAAGTCGCCCATACACAAAATAGAATAGAGTTAATGTTAATAACAGTTCTCAAACCTTTCCCTATTTCTTTTTGTTTGTAATTACTCAACAAAACAAACGATAGGAGTAATAAAAAATCCATATTCTCAACTCCTCTTCCATTGTTTTGAAGAGTCGACCACATCACACCTACAAAGGCTACATCAAACAAAATGGTCATGATAATCATAAAAAATTTATCTTGCGTTGTTACACTCATCTTACACACCTCCTTGAGAAAATACTCTACTTGATAGATATTCTTTAAATGTATTGCACTCTAGCATACCTGTTTCCTGCCAGTATTCCAATTCTCCACTTTTTATTCCAAATTCTTGTATAAGTTCTTTTTGCTCTAACATTGATTGTTTGATTGCAGAAAACGTTGCCTCTAAAAATTCATTTGATTGAGGAACAAGTTTGCTAAATGCAATCATTCTTTTTTGTATTTCCGTACTCACTTCTTCTAACCACAGTTCATTCTCTAATTGGTTGGGGAATTGACTGCCATTACAAGTGGCAATTACATTCCCCCCCATCCAATTCATTATTTTACTAAGTGGTTCAATCACACTTTTGTGTCCATTTGAATTGCAAGTGCTTAGAACGACTACGGGTTTCCCTTGAAGTCTAAGTGTATGAGCCCACCATGAACATCTATCTAAGATTAATTTCAAGTCTGCTGTCATATAGTGCAAATAGACAGGCGAAGAAATAACAAATATATCCGAAGATAATATTTTCTCTTGGAGTATTTCCAGATCATCTTTCACTACACACTTAGCTTTTTTAAAACAAGTATGACAACCTGTGCAATGAGAAAGCTGAAACTCCTGTGGAAAAAGATATTCTATTTCAAACTCGTCTTTAGGCAATTTATTTAAAATCGTTTTGACAAATGTTGCTGTATTGCCTTTTTTCTGCCTACTCCCTATTAATGCTACTACTTTTTTCATACACTTATACCTTACAACTTTCTTAAAGCAAAGGGGGAAAAGTGAGAAATCCAAGCATTTCCCCCTTTTGCCAAATTAACATCTAAAGAATGAAAGAATCGCAGAACCTACTGCTGATATACCTCCAGCACATATTCCAGATGAAGTTGTAATCGTTGTTGGAGTGATTTCTACATCTACGTCTCCTGCACCTTGAAGTATCATCATATCTTCCATCGATAACTCCTCAAATGATTGTCCTGAAACTGAGTTTATATCAATTTTTGAAAGGTTATTGACAATTTTTGCTAAATCAATTTCCTTAACCATTTCATCTAATTGTTCTTCAGAAATGTTAGGAGTGCTTTCCCTCAAAATTGGTTTTAAATCAATTCCTTGAAGAATAACTTCTAAACTCTTTCCACTTTCTTTTTCCTTTTTGATTGTTTCCAAATCTAGTGATTCAATAATTTTTTCAGCATTAACGTTTTGCATAATTTTTTTCTCCTTATTCTTTAATTATTTTTTCTTAGATAAATCAGCATTTCTTTTTAATTGTTCTCACAACCTGAATAGCACCACATGCAGTCGCAAAAACAGCACATACAGTTGTAGTTTCCGTATTTACATCTCCGGCACCTTGCACTTCGTTCATTTCAGAAAGTGACATATCTTCAAACGCTGCACCTACTACTTTTGTTTCTTTTGGTTCTTCTGTTTTTTCTACTTCTTTTTTGTTAGTCATAAGTTTTTCCTCCATTTTTTAATTTAATTTGTTTTTTAATGTTCTTATGTCCTCACTCGCTACCAAAGGCAGCTAATGTTTCGATAAGCAGTAAATTTCACTCATTACTCGCACTTCCTTTCTTCTCGTTTCACCCCGCCTTCTATGCAAGAGTTAAAATAGACGGAATATTTTTGTTTTCTGCTTTTAACATTCCCATTCCTATCCCTGTAATGCCTGTCATTAAGCCAAGCATTGGCTGAGAATTATGTGACGGTATATTCACACCTTTTTGGAACATTTCCTCTAGCAATGAATACATTTTTTCATTCACTTTCTCGCTGAGTTCATCAGGTAGAAAATCACTTTCGCTTACTTCTTTTAGAAATAGATAATTTCCTATGTTACCATGGCAAATGCCTGAGTCTTTTCTACTGAAGGAAAGGACATCTTTTAGGCAATGAAGAAAATCTTCTTTCACTTGATTGTCTGCAAAACCATTTTGCAAAAGCCATAATCTGCTCAAACCTATGCCGTTCGTTCCGTGACACCATTGTGAGCGGACATTTTTTTCTGGTCGCAAATCTTCCCAATTTTCCCCATTGAAATGTTGATTTTCCTTGGCAAGATAATTTTTGACACGTGAGAGATATTCCGCTTTCCCTGTTGCCAGATAGAGCGAATAACTCGCATAGATGACACCCGCATAGCCATGTGAAAAACCGCATAAACTGATTTTTCCTCGATTTAATTGCTCGGCTAATTTTTCAGCTTTGAGCAAAAACAGCTCTTTCTTTGTCAAGTGGTAAAAATCAAGCAACACCTGAATAAAACCACTCACCCCCGTCAACCAATCTTCTTCCTGTTTTTCGCCAATTTCCTCCTCCAAGTTTTCTAGTAACTTTTCAGTGAAATTCAAATCTTCCGTTTTGTTTTCTAATTTGTATTTTTGCAACAATGGATAGAGAATAGAGTATTTCCCATGATACACGCTCAATTGCTGAGTTTTTTTCGTTTTCTTAGGCAACTGAAACAGCGTTTTCTCCAGAGCATTTTTCAATTCTTCCATTTTTTCATTTGGATAGTACTTCACATAGTAGAGAGTAAATAGATAGATTCCGCTTAATCCGTCATAAAACTCTGCGTTCAGTGCCGTGTAATCCAGCGTTTCGTCTGGCTCATAGAAAAAATCTTCAAACGTGACAAGTTCTTTTTTCTCGTCATACTTCGCTCGTAGTAATAACGTTTCTGCAACTTTGTGAAGAACTTCTTCTGTATTTTTCCCTAGTGCTATCGTCTCTTCTTTTAGTTCAAATATCCCCAATGAAAGTTCCAAACGTAATTTTTGATACTCATATTCCTGCTCGTCAAAGTTCAAAATCACTTCTCTCACACGCTCAATCGCTGTACGCTCATAATAATTTTTCAACACTTCTCCGTCACTCGTAATCAAATCTCGTGAGGACGTGTTATTGTAAAAAATCGGAATGTCATTCACCAATAAATCTTTGATTTCTGGCAAAATAGAGGTTTTATTTTTGTAATTAAACGCCCAGAGATTTTCAAAAAGTTTTTCACGTTCGATATAATTTTTCATACACTGTGGGTGATAACCATACCCTAGCATATCCGCATATTTTTGCGTTGTCTTAATCACATTTCGCACCATGACATTTTCAAAAATCTTCTCCATTGCCACAGTCACTTCTAACGTGTGTGTCAAGAAATACGTGCAAATTTCAGAAAAACCTGCGATAACTTCCGAATTGTACTCTTTCGCCTCCACTTCCTCGCCATTTAATACAGGGATATTGTTTGCCCCTTCCATTTCATGCTCAATATAATCAAAGCGAACCTCATCTGTATTGACCTCTACAAGAGAAAGAGCTTTGTAAGGAAGTTTTTGTTTTTTACCGTCAAACGCACTCAATCTTAATCCTTTGTTTTCCCCTTCTACTAGCGGTTCAATTCGATTTTCTTGGAATTTCATTGGCAACAATCCACTCGCTAGTACCGATGTATATTTACGAATACTCAATTCAGCAAATGGATTGTTTTGTTGTGCCAAAGGAGTGTCATTTTGAATAAATGTTTCAATATCAATCAAAACAGGAAATTCGCCATGTGCAACCAAGTTTTCATAGTGAAAATCATTGCCACACAATAGATAAGCGAGTGCGACATATTCCCCAAAACGGTGATAGAAATTTTTCACTTCTTCTTCATTGTGACATTCTTTTTTCTCAACAAATTCCTCAATACAGAAGTTTTTCTTGTATATTCGCTGAATTTGATAATACTGCTTGCCTGTCTGATTTTCCAAATAAGAGAGAAATTGATTAAATCGCTCACCAATTTCTAAGTTTTTATACTTGAACACAAACTTCTTGTCGTTGAGTTGAAAGAGAATGACCGTTTTTCCTTTTCCGTGGCTGTCGCCTGCACCAAGTGAAAGTTCATGCAATTGATACGGAGGAGTGCAGTCAAACTTATAAGCAAACTCTGGCAACACCTCTTCAATACCTTGAACGAAAAGACAATAGTTTTCAATATGAAACAGCACTCTTTCCGTTAACAAGCGGAACAACACGGGATATTCCTCATAAAACTTCACGATAGACGTTTGTTTTTCAAATCTTTGTTTCATATAATAGACAAATCGCTCTGAGGGTGTTTCACCTTCAAAAGAGGAAACTCGCTTTTGCTCGTGCAAGTCGAAAACGAGTGTTTTTGCTGAAATCTGTACCAATTCTTCTCCCAAATGCAAGAGAAACGGCTCAATGGTAGAGATTGTAAACTGCTGAGGTTCAATTTTTTCTATTTCCCTTTTAAAATAATAGAGAAACGGACGAATGGCATAAGAAAAATCAATGTTCTCATGTTGAGTGGCTATTTCTTTTTCTTGTAAAATCTCTTGCCCTTTTTGATACCATGTATATTCTTTGACTTCCCTCTCCAAATGTTCTACGTCTTTTTCGGTGAGCGATTTAATGCCAAGATTAAACGTTTCTCGGTTGATTCCTTTTTCTTCTAGTGAAAAATTGAAAAATTCTTCCGTGCAAAGAGATTTCCTCGCAAGCCATTTCGTCAAATTATCTTCCATTTCTTCTGTTGCATACAGCTTATCAAAAACAGGGATTCTCTCTTGAATTGCTGTTGCATAAGCAAAATTTGTTTTCATCGCTACCTCCTTCTATATTTCACTTTTTTCTACATTCTATCAAGCGATTTTCAAGAAAAATAGTGCTAAGTCATAAATTGTTCTCTTTCACTCCTAAATTGTCCTTTTTTATTCTTCATGAGTGGTTCTTCTCCGTTTAGGAAATAGAGAGTAATTTTTTAGAACACCGTTCTTGCCTTTCTTTGTCTAGCTGCGAGGGGCAGGTGTTGGGTCGCTGTTCTACTTCAATATACCAAGCAAACTCTAAGAAAAATAGACCCAAGTCATAAATTGTTCTCTTTCACTCCTAAATTGTCCTTTTTTATTCTTCGTGAGTGGTTCTTCTCCGTTTAGGAAATAGGGTGGATTTTTTCACGCACTTCTTTGCTTTCCTAATTCAATATAACAAGAATATACCAAGCAAACTCTAAGAAAAATAGACCTAAGTCATAAATTGCTCTCTTTCACTCCTAAATTGTCCTTTTTTATTCTTCGTGAGTGGTTCTTCTCCGTTTAGGAAATAGAGAGTAATTTTTTAGAACACCGTTCTTGCCTTTCTTTGTCTAGCTACGAGGGGCAGAAGTTTAGCAACTGTTCGCAGTGTCGCTCGAAACTTCGTTTCGATGCTAGTCTTTCAAGAATCTTTGATTCTTAGAAAGACTGTATGCGAAACGAAGTGTAGCAGTAAATAAACGACACGGCTCACTGTTGCAAACTTCAGAACGCCCCGCTCGCTTTTCTACTTCAATATACCAAGCAAACTCTAAGAAAAATAGACCTAAGTCATAAATTGTTCTCTTTCACTCCTAAATTGTCCTTTTTTGTTTTTCATGAGTGATTCTTCTCCGTTTATGAGTGGTGAGGCGAAAAATGGTCTTTTTATGAGTGAATAGTAACCGTTTAGGAAATAAGGTCGCATTTTCTTTCATTGTCTTGCATAATAGATAGTAGAAATAAAAATAGAAATGAAAGAAGGAAGGAAAACACAATGGAAGAAAATAAATTTGTTTTTAAATCTCAAGGAAATTTTTATAGTATTGACGTGGGGGAAATTTTGTTCTTTCGCACGATAAAAAATCATGTCGTGGAAGTTGTGACCTCAGATAAAACATATCAAATCTACGGAACGCTGGCACACATCAACGCCGTAACACCTGAATATTTTTTTGTTAGTCATCGTTCGTGTATTGTCAATCTTAAAAAAGTATATTCCGTAGATACTCATAAAAACATCATTTTGTTTTCAGAAAAACCAAAAGAATTTTGTAAAGTATCAAGAAGTAACAAAAAACACTTGATTAAACAATTACAATTAGGCTATAATTTAAAGTAGGAGTAAGGATATGATTCATCAATTAAGTATGGAAATTTTAGAAAAACTTCAAATTAAAAAACAAGTAACCGAACGAGAATACCTTTACGTTGCATATTTCGTAGAAAGCTGGTTGTTGGATTTATCCAAGACTTTGCTTGTGTATGGAGTGGCTTTTTTCGTCGGTTGCGTAAGTGAAACATTTTTTATGCACCTTGCGTATGTAATCGTGCGTCGTTCTGCTGGCGGTTGGCACGCTGCTACTTCTATTCATTGCTCACTTTTTAGTATCAGCTGCTTTGTGGGCATACCTTTTTTGATAAAAATGTTTCAGCTTAGCTTAATCAAGGGATTTTATTTTCCAGTAAGTCTCGTCATTTTTGTGATTACGTTTTTGTATGCTCCTGCGGATACAGAGAAAAATCCTTTACTTGACGTTGCGGACAGGAAAAAGAAAAGGGTTGCAAGTGTTGTGAAAGTGTGTGTTCTCTTACTTATCACTTCACAATTGCCTGCCACCATACAACTTTTGACATTTGCAGGTTTACTTGTCGAATGTCTGATGATTGCACCATTTATTTATAATTTAACGAAAGAGGGGTATCGTAATTATGAACGGTATGAATGAGAAAAAAGAAGAAAAAAGACCAATTTGGTTGAAGATGTTGGTGAAACAAGCCCATGATAATAAAGGTCCTTGTCGAGTGATGGGTATGTACGAGCTGAGACACCCAAAAACACTCGAGGTGAAGAAAGATGAATGAAGTCTTAATGATGCTTATTGCTATCCCAGTTGAAACCGCTCTTTATCTACTAATTTATCAGACCATTTCAAGTTATCGTGTAAAATGGTTGGACTTTTTAGGATCTAGTTTCTTATTATTTAGCGGTTCCTATCTCTTTCAGAACTTTATCGTTTTGCTTTTTGTAGCTTTAATGTACGCTGTTACGCGAAAAAGATACCCTGAGGACAATAAACAATTACAATTTTTATATTGTATCTACACGTATCTTTATCTGGCTTTATTTGCTTATCCTATGCAACTACTCCTTTGGTATGCATCTGGAGAAAGCGATATAATAAGTTGTCTTGGCATTTTGTTCCACTCGCCTCTTCTTTATGGAGTGAATTACTGGATAATGAAAAAAGTAGGATTTTCACGTCTCAATTTTCTAAAAAAACATATTGATCTGTTTAGCCAAAAACAGCTGTTGGTCGTGAATATCATTTTTTCACTACTTTTCTTTGCACAAATTTCTAGTTATGTGATAGAAAATAATTTCTTTCCAAATGGCTCACCCATTAGAATGTTTACCATTCCGACATTTATTTTGGTCGCAAGCATTTGTATCGTGGTGTTAAATTTCAAAATAAAAGAGTTAAATGGAAACCTTTTACGTGATATGAGCGAAAGACAAATACGAGAGCTGAGTGTTTACGTGAAAGAAGTCGAAAATTTATACAATGAAGTACGCAGTTTTCGCCACGACTATAAAAACACGTTGATCAGCATGAATGAAGTAGTAAAATCAAAAGATGTAGAGAAGATCCAAAAATATTATCACGAAATTTTGCACAAGCAAGGTCTCGCTTTGGAGAATAAGAAATACTACATTGCAAAACTTGAAAACATGGAGTTTTTGCCACTCAAGAGCTTACTCATGGCTACTATCTCTAAGGCACAAAAACAAGGGGTACACGTCATGATAGAAGTGGAGATGAGAATTACTCACGTGTATATGCCAGCCCTTGACTTTATCCGAGTTTGCTCTGTTTTACTCGATAACGCACGGGAGGCGGCGGCTGAGAGCGAGGAGAAACTCGTACACATTGCGATTTTCATCTATGAAGATGCACTACAATTTCATGTGAAAAATTCTTACAAAGGGAAACCAATAAAAGTAAGTGAAGTGATGAAATTAGGCTATACAACAAAAGGACCAAACCGTGGTTCAGGCTTAACAATCGTCGAAAACATTATGAAAAATTACTTTCATATTCAACTAGGAACGAAATGTTCTCAGAAAGAGTTTATTCAACAATTATCAATCAGGAAAAATGACAATTTTTAAAAAACAGGAGGGAAAAACAATGAATATTTACATTTTAGAAGATGACTTTATCCTACTAAAAAAAATAGAGCGATTTGTAAGAGAAATCGTAAGAGAAAACCAATGGTTGCCTAAAGCAATCGTGGATACTACTAGACCTGAGGAGATTATCCAGCGTCTCCAAAATGCCCCGGGACCTCACGTTTATTTGTTAGACATTGAGATTAAAGGTTATGAAAAAAGCGGACTAGAATTAGCAGAGGAAATTCGCAAACGTGATGTTTATGGTACGATTAGTTTTATTTCTTCACATGTAGAATTTGCTTCGATTACTTATCAATATCGTGTGGAGGCTTACGACTTTATTGACAAAAGTTTAGAAGATGACAAATTAAAAGAACGTGTTCGCCAGACGATTGAGCGACAATTTCGTTATGAAGATGAAGAGGACACCTCAGGTATTTTCCATTTTTCAACAAAATACTCAGACGTGAAACTACCGATACGTGACATTATCTATTTTGAAACTGCAAACATTCCACATAAAGTAAAACTTGTACGCAAAGAAAACGCCGTAGATTATTTTTATAGCTCTCTTTCTGAAGTGAACAAAAAGAATGAATATTTATATCTCTGCCACCGTTCTTTCATTGTCAACGTATTAAACGTCGAACGAATCAAACACGTAAAAAAAGATTATTACGCCATAATGAGCGACGGCAACGTCATACCAATTGCGAGAAGTAGAGTAAAAGAATTAATTCAAAGAGTGGGCTTTTTAAGAGATAAAAAACAATAATATTAGGAGGGAACTGCGGGAGTTGTGGTTCCTGTTTTTTGGGTGGGGAGGGGAACTGTATTCTCAAAAAAAACACAACACACCCCCAAAGCCAGAGAAAACTTCTAACCCTAGGAGTGTATTTATATCTACCTCTAAATTTTTAATTCGCCAAAGAACCCATTGGATCCCACGGTGCTAAAACGATTGGCTCTGCGTCAAATGCTTTTAACTGCTCCTCACTTAGAAAACTACGTCTTACAACAATTTGGTAAGTGAACTCGTCCATCCATTTATCGCTTGCAACGAAAAATCCTTTTTCACCGACCTCTTTGCCCCAACTGTTTTCTACTTTCCACTTGGTTGTCTCGCCGTCTACCACATTGACCCCTGTCAATACCATTGCGTGTGTCATCAAAGATTCTCCGTAGTCCAAACGTTCTGCTTTGTTCATCTCCACTTCAAGTTCAAACAAGCCGTCAATGTCATAAATTCCTGTTGCCATAATGCCAGACTTTCTATCGCTACTTTGACCGACATCACAACCAAACCAAACAGTTTCGCCACTTTCAAGCTGACGAGTAGCAAGACGTTTAAATTCTTTCATGTCAACATTTAAATATTTCACCTGTTTGCCACCGACAACATTGCCAAGCATTTCAACGGTGTAACTCTTATTGTATGGCTTATCTTTTGTTGGTGCGTTGATAATGGAAACATATTCACCTAAATCCACTCCAACAAATTTCTCGTAAAATGATTTTGGTGTCATATTGCGTTCGATGAAATACTCGTTATCCTCGTTACGATATTCAAAATCAAACACTTCTGGAGGATTGCCTAAAGAAATACTCAAGAAACGATAAATTTCATCTAATAACTCAGCTTTTTTCGCTTGAATTTCTTCTGTTGATTTATTCTCCTCAATCAATGTGCGTAGTACTAAAGCACCTTTTCTAAGCAATTTATTCAAGTATTTGTTCAATTCTGCTGAGGCACTTGATGAAGTAGACTCTGGATAAACACTTTTTGGCACTACACCATATTTTTCAATAAGGCTAACAATCATATCCCATTGCCCACCGTCTTGTTGCGGTGTTTGCAAGAGAAATGCCACTTTTCTATCGGTCAATTCACTTTTCCCTGTCGCCAAAATTTGCTCAAAGAACCAGTTGCTTTTTTCATATTTATCCCAGAAAAACGTGTAACTTTGTGACAACTCAAACTCTTTTAACTTAAAGTCTTGTAGTATTTTATGGCGGAATGTGTTCAATGCTGCAAACATCCAGCAACGTCCGCTTTGTTTTTGATTGGCTACTTCTCCAGTTGGTAAATCAATTGAGAAAACTTGCGTACTTTCAGCTGAAGTTTCCCAATTTTTCGCAGTTTGATGAATCCCATTTGTTGTTACAGCATTTTCAGCAAGTCTGTTTTTCGCACATTTTTTGTACGTGCTTTTTGATGTTTCAATCATTTCTTTTGTGATTTTCATAGTAGTCTCCTTGTTGTTTTTCATGAATTACATACTTATGATAGTCCTTTTCTTACTTGAGTGCAAATAAATGAAATATGTATTTTTTCAGTTCTTTGTCTTTTTTTCACCTAAATCAAAAAGAGATTGGAACAGTTTTGCACCAATCTCTATTTTTTTAAATCGCCTGCGTGCTAAATGCACGACTTTCTAGCACTTTCAAAATTGCTTCTGCTGTATCTAATGCTGTGAAAAGTGGCACTCCGTGTTCTACTGCATCACGACGGATAGTCACTCCTGCTGCTTGTGTATTGCCTCGATTTCGCCCGACAGTATCAATTACCGCCTGCACTTCACCTTGTCTAATAAGGTCTAAAATCGTTCTGTTTTCGTTGCTTTCTTGACCGATTTTATCCACTTCGCACACGTACAATCCAGCTTCTCTAAAGACTTTCGCTGTTCCTTTCGTTGCGTAAAGTCCATAGCCTATTTCGGCAAAACGTTTTGCTAATGCTAGGGTTTCCGCTTTATCCTCGTCCGCTACTGTAAAGACAATATTGCCGTAATTTGCCATATGCAACCCACTCGCCTCAAATGCTTTGTAAAGTGCTTTTTCAAGTGAAACATCACTTCCCATTACTTCACCTGTGGATTTCATTTCTGGTCCAAGCAATGTGTCAACTTTTTGGAGCTTGGTAAATGAAAAGACAGGAGCTTTCACGTGAACAAGTTCACTTTCTGGATATAAACCGTCCTGATACCCCATTGAAGAAAGGCTTTCGCCTAATATACATTTTGTTGCCACCTGTGCCATTGGAATACCTGTAACTTTTGATAAAAACGGCACTGTACGGCTGGCACGAGGATTCACTTCGATTACATAAACTTTTTCCTCGTGAATGACAAACTGAATGTTCATCATGCCAATACAATTTAACCCTATCGCCAAGCGTTTTGTGTAGTCTGCAATGGTTTCTTTGATTTCGTTTGACAATGTTTGACTTGGGTACACTGCCATAGAATCTCCCGAGTGAACACCCGCACGCTCGATATGTTCCATAATTCCCGGGATTAATACATCTTTCCCGTCAGAAATTGCATCAACTTCACATTCACGACCGACAAGGTAGCTGTCAACGAGAACAGGGTGGTCTGGACTAGCTTTTACCGCTGTTCGCATATAATCACGCAAGTCAGATTGATTGTCCACAATCTCCATTGCACGACCACCTAGCACGTAGCTTGGACGAACGAGAACAGGGTAGCCGATTTTTTCAGCAACTGCCACCGCCTCCTCCTCACTTGTCGCTGTCGCACCGATTGGCTGAGGAATCCCAAGGTCTTTCAATGCTTTTTCAAATAGCTTTCTATCTTCTGCTCGATCCAAATCTTCAATTTGCGTACCGAGAATTTTCACACCAAGATTGGCAAGAGGTTCGGCAAGGTTAATAGCCGTCTGCCCGCCGAATTGGACGATTACACCTTTTGGTTGCTCTAGGTCAATCACGTTTAGCACGTCCTCTAATGTCAACGGTTCAAAGTAAAGTTTGTCCGAAATCGAGAAATCTGTCGAAACCGTCTCAGGATTGGAGTTCATGATGATTGCCTCATATCCCTCGTTTTGCAATGCTTTAATCGAGTGAACCGTTGCATAGTCAAATTCCACTCCTTGACCAATACGAATTGGACCACTACCAAGCACTAGAACAGATTCTTTCTCACTTTTATGTGATTCATTTTCAAATTCATACGTTGAATAGAAATAAGGTGTCGCACTTTCAAATTCAGCTGCACAAGTGTCTACCATTTTGAATACTGGAAGTATATTTGCCTCTTTACGCAGAAGTCGCACGTCTTCGCTTGTCATCTGCCAAAGCTGTGCAATTTTTTTATCTGCAAAACCATTACTTTTCGCAGTTTTCAAAATCTCCACATCTCCCTTATTCAACTCGAGTTCACGCTCTAGTTCAATAATGTGCAAGAGTTTGTCTAAGAAGAAAATGTCAATTTTGGTCAAATCTGCAATTTCTTCCACTGTAAATCCTCGGCGAATTGCCTCTGTCAAATAGAACAGGCGATCATCTTGCGGTTTCACGATTTTTGCCATGATTTGCTCGTCATTTGCACTACTCAATCCCTCAACTTCAGCGTGAGAGGTGCCAATTTCAAGCGAGCGAACAGCTTTTAACAAACTTTCTTCGATATTTCGACCAATCGCCATGACTTCTCCTGTCGCTTTCATTTGCGTGCCAAGATTGCGATCCCCTTTTTCAAATTTGTCAAATGGCCAACGTGGAATTTTTGCCACCACGTAGTCAAGTGCTGGTTCAAATTGAGCATATGTTGCATTTGTTACAGGATTTTTCATCTCATCTAAAGTTAATCCTACCGCAATTTTCGCTGCCAATTTGGCGATAGGGTAGCCTGTTGCTTTACTCGCCAATGCACTTGAACGAGAAACACGAGGGTTTACCTCAATCACGTAATAATTAAACGAATGAGGGTCAAGTGCCAACTGAACATTACAGCCTCCTTCAATTTTCAATGCACGAATAATTTTCAGCGACGCATCACGTAAAAGCTGGTATTCAACATCTGAGAGCGTCTGACTTGGAGCAAATACGATAGAGTCTCCTGTATGCACACCAACTGGGTCGAAATTTTCCATGTTACATACAACAAGAGCATTGTCCGCAGAATCCCGCATAACTTCGTATTCTATTTCTTTATACCCTGCGATAGATTTTTCAATTAAACATTGGGTTACTGGAGAAAGTTTCAACCCGTTTTCAGCAATTTCTCTCAACTCAACTTCATTGCCACACATTCCGCCACCCGTACCGCCTAGCGTAAAAGCAGGACGAACAATGACAGGGTAGCCAATTTTCTTAGCAAATTCAAGCGCCTCCTCGACGGTATGCACGATTTCACTTTCTGGAATCGGCTGGTTTAAGTCCTCCATGAGTTGTTTGAATAAATCTCTATCTTCGGCTTGGTCAATTGCAGAGAGCTTCGTACCTAAAAGTTCTATGCCTAGCTCGTCTAAAATACCTACCTTTGATAATTCCATTGCCATATTCAACCCTGTTTGCCCACCAAGCGTTGCAAGAAGAGCATCAGGACGTTCTTTTCGTAAAATGCGTGTGACAAATTCCAGAGTAATTGGTTCAATATAGACTTTGTCTGCAATTTCTTTATCGGTCATAATTGTTGCGGGATTGGAGTTGACAAGAACCACTTCATATCCTTCTTCTTTGAGCGACAAACAAGCCTGAGTGCCTGCATAGTCAAATTCTGCCGCTTGACCGATAATAATTGGGCCACTTCCGATGACCATTATTTTTTTTATGTCTGTTCTTTTTGGCATACTTCTCTCCTTATAATCATCTTTTGGATACTTATTAGATTTTCGATTTTGTTGTATGATTGTTTTTCTTCACTGAAAACCTAGTTTTTTCGACTTCGTTCAACGTTTTCCATCATTTCCATAAATTCATCAAACAAATGTTCGGCATCATGTGGTCCCGGTGCTGCATCTGGGTGGAATTGTACGGAAAATGCTGGGAAACTTCTGTGCCGTACACCCTCAACAGTGTTATCGTTCACTTCAACGTGTGTGATAATTAATTTTTCTGGGTCGCAACTTTCTGGGTCTACTGCGTAACCGTGATTTTGCGACGTGAAATCAATTCTGCCTGTGGCGATTTCTCTTACCGCATGGTTGAATCCTCTATGACCAAATTTCATTTTAAAAGTGTCTGCTCCATTTGCCAGACTAAAAAGCTGATGACCTAGACAAATACCAAAAATTGGCACTTTCCCTTGAATCCCTTGAATCATCTCGATTGCCTCTGGAACGTCTTTCGGGTCGCCCGGTCCATTGGTGAGCATGACACCGTCTGGTTGTAAATCTAAAATTGTCTGTGCCGTTGTGTTGTACGGTAAAACAGTCAAATTACAATTTCTCTTTGATAATTCTCGCAAAATGGAATGTTTCAAACCAAAGTCTACCACGACTACATTTTTCCCACTTGCTGGAGAAGGATAGGACTTTTGAGTGGACACTTGTGCCACTTGATTGGTTGGCAAAACAGTCGCTTTTAGTTGGTCGAACGCGTGTTCAAAACTATCACCTGTGCCAACAAGACTTGCTTTCATTGTCCCTACTTCACGAATTTTTTTCGTCAACGCACGTGTGTCGATGCCTGAAATTCCGGGGATTCCTTTTCTTTTTAGAAATTCGTCTAGGCTCATCTGATTTCGCCAATTACTTGCTCGTCTTGCGTGTTCTTTCACCACCACGCCTTTCGTTGTCGGTGTAATTGACTCATAATCATCACGATTGATACCATAATTTCCCACCATTGGATAAGTGAAAGTCAAAATTTGCCCGTTATACGATTGGTCTGTAATAGATTCTTGGTAGCCTGTCATACCTGTATTAAAAACGATTTCGCCTGTTACATCAATATCTGCACCGAATGCAACACCTTCAAAAATCGTTCCGTCTTCTAAAATCAATAAACGTTTCATATCTTCACCCCTTCGTGTATATTTTCTTATTCTAAACATTTTATAGTAGAAAAAGTTCATTTTCTTATTTCATTTTTCAAAATATTATTTCTTATTTTTTTATATTAACAAATACCAGATTATTTTTTCAAGAGTGTTTGTACATCTCCATTTGAAATGCACAAACGACTCTAAAAAATTCTTGGTTATTTATATTCTTCTTTCCCCCAAGCAAGTTTGCCCTCTACAAAAGTAAGTAAGGTGTCACCTTTGACTTTCCAATTGACAAATGGTGTATTTACTCCTTTTGACTCGAAGGTGTTCGGGTCAATTGTAATTTCATTTTCAATGTCAAACACTGCAATATCCGCAACATCGCCTACTTTCAGTTTCCCTGTTGGAATATCGAACAATTCAGCGGGTTTAATGCTCATAAGGTCAATTAATTTTTCGAGTGTAATAATTCCTGTTTCCACAAAGTGTGTAAACATTAACTCAAACGCATTCTCACTTCCTACAATTCCAAACGCACCCTCAGTAAATTTGCCAACTTTCTCACTTTGAGCGTGTGGGGCGTGGTCGGTAGCAATCACGTCAATTGTCCCGTCTAGCACCCCTTCAATCAAAGCCATTTGGTCTTCTTTTGCAGGAAGTGGTGGGTTCATTTTCCAAGTTGCATTGTCCTCTGGAATATCCTCGTCAGCCAAAATCAAGTGGTGCGGACAAACTTCGCACGTTACATGAATCCCTGCACGCTTAGCATCACGAATCACACGCACACTTTCTTTTGTAGAAACGTGACAAACATGATAATGTACGCCAGTACTTTCTGCAAGTAAGACATCACGAGCCACTTGTGAACTTTCGACAACTGAAAGCATTCCCGGAATCCCTAATTCTTCGCTACGTTTTCCTTTGTGCATAACACCACCAAACATAAGGCTTTCGTCTTCCACGTGTGCAACAATTGCTTTTCCGAGTTTTGCAGCCTCTTTCATTGCCAAATACATCGTTCCCGCCGTTTGCACCCCTACTCCGTCATTTGAAAAAGCAAATGCTCCAGATTCTACCATTTTTTCATAGTCAACTAGCACACCGCTACGCAAATTTTCAGTAATGGTCGCATATTGTAACACTTTTACGCTTGCATCACGCTTGATAATGTCATAAATCGCACGTACTCGCTCTGGTGTATCAGGTGTTGGGTTGAGGTTCGGCATAGCACAAACCGTTGTATAACCTCCATGAGCAGCAGCGAGACTTCCCGTTTGAATGGTTTCTTTGTATTCAAACCCGGGCTGGCGAAAATGTACGTGTAAATCTACTAATCCCGGTGTAATTAACGCACCTTTTACGTCATATACTTTTTCTACATCTGAAACCTCAGCAAGTAAATTTTTACCAATCGCTTGAATTTTTCCGTCTGTCACCAAAATATCCACTTGCTTTAACGTATTTCCTTTTTCGACAATTTTTCCATTTGTGATAATAAATTTCATTTGCTTTCCCTCTCATCTAAACGCGGGGGAATCCCCTTTTTTTGTCTAGCTACGAAGTGCTGAAGTCTGGTGGCTGTTCGCAGTGCCGCTCGAAACTTACGTTTCGAGCAAGTAAACGGCACGACTCACTACCACAGACTTCAAAACGCACTTCTCAGCTTTTCTGTGTCTAGCTGTGAGGGGCAGGGTTTTGGTCGCTGTTCGCAATGCCACCTGAAGCTCTGCTTCAGGCAAGTAAATGGCATGGCTCACTACGACAAACTCCTGAACGCCCCTCTTTGCTTTTCTGTGTCTAGCTACGAAGTGCTGAAGTCTGGCAACTGCTCTCAATGTCGCTCGAAACTTCGTTTCGATGCTAGTCTTTCAAGAATCTTTGATTCTTAGAAAGACTGTATGCGAAACGAAGTGTAGCAGTGAATAAACGACATGGTTCGCTGTTGCAGACTTCAGATCGCCCCGCTTTGCTTTTCTTTGTCTAGCTGTGAGGGGCAGGGTTTTGGTCGCTGTTCACAATGCCACTTGAAACTTACGTTTCAATGCTAGTCTTTCAAGAATCTTTGATTTTTAGAAAGACTGTATGCGAAACGAAGTGTAGTAGCAAGTAAATGGCATGGCTCACTGCGACAGACTTCTGAACGCCCCTCTTTGCTTTTCTGTGTCTAGCTGTGAGGGGCAGGAGGTTGGCAACTGTTCACAACAACGCTCGAAACTAACGTTTCGAGTAAATAAACGTTGTGGCTCACTGTTGCAACCTCCTGAACGCCCCTCTTTGCTTTTCTTTTTACTGCCTACTGTGTTTTGCTTATTTTAAGCAATTGCGACCTCTTAACACCGCTTCGAGAATTGCCATTCGCACGTAGACACCGTTTGTCATTTGTGTAACAATTCTTGATTGTTCACTTTCGACCAATTCATCTGCCAACTCTGCGTCACGATTGACAGGAGCAGGGTGCATGATAATTGCCGTTGGTTTCATACGTTTAGCACGTTCTACCGTCAAACCATATTTTCGGTGGTAATCTTCTTTTGATAAGAAAACTGTTCCGTCATGACGTTCATGTTGCACACGCAACATCATCATCACATCTACCTTGTCTACGATTTCGTCAATTGGCAAATAGGTGCCATACTGGTCGAACTCTTCGCTTGGATACCAGACTTCTGGTGCGGCAAAGTAAAGTTCTGCTCCTAAACGTTTGAGCATTTGCATATTGCTCCTTGCCACACGTGAGTGGAACAAATCGCCTACAATCGCTACTTTCAAGCCCTCAAATGTCCCAAATTCTTCTTGAATGGTCATTAAATCTAATGCACATTGTGAAGGATGTTGACCACTACCGTCGCCTCCGTTGACAATGGCACAATCAATGTTAGGACTTTTAATTAGCTCTTCGTAGTAATGCTCTTGATTGTGACGAATAACACAAACTTCTACTCCTAAAGCACCGAGCGTTAGAATGGTATCGTAAAGTGTTTCTCCTTTTGAAACTGCTGATGTAGAAACATCAAACTCCATGACATCAAGACCTAGTTTACATTCTGCAATGTGGAAAGAATTATGCGTTCTCGTGCTGTTTTCAAAGAATAAATTACAAGCAAATGTTTGTTTCTCAAGTCCTTCAAACTTCGCTCCCGCTTTAAATTCTTCTCCACGAGCAAGGAGGGCTAACACTTCTTCGTTTGTCAATTCCTCCACGCTTACAAAATGCTGCAACGTTACAACGTTCTCTTTAATCATGTTTTTTTCCTGCTTTCTTATTCGAGTCTCTCTGGACTCATTTAATATGTTAAAGCCGTCTGGCTTTGAAACCTAATGGAAAGTTGTGATACTGTTATAGGTACCGCTTAAAAATTGTGTTTAAGGTACTTCTAAAAGTTGATTGTTTTTTCGTTTTTTTCTGTGTCTGGCTACGTAGTGCTGAATTTTGGTCGTTGTTCGCAATGCCACTTGAAACTTACGTTTCAATGCTAGTCTTTCAAGAATCTTTGATTTTTAGAAAGACTGTATGCGAAACGAAGTGTAGTAGCAAGTAAATGGCATGGCTCACTGCGACAAAACCCTGAACGCCCCTCGTAGCTTTTCTGTGTCTAGCTGTGAGGGGCTGAAGTCTGGCAACTGCTCTCAATGTCGCTCGAAACTTACGTTTCAATGCTAGTCTTTCAAGAATCTTTGATTCTTAGAAAGACTGTATGCGAAACGAAGTGTAGTAGCAAGTAAACGGCACGGCTCACTGCCACAGACTTCAAAACGCCCCTCGTAGCTTTTCTGTGTCTAGCTGTGAGGGGCAGGAGGTTGGCAACTGTTCGCAACAACGCTCGAAACTTCGTTTCGAGTAAATAAACGTTGTGGCTCACTGTTGCAACCTCCTGAACGCCCCTCGTAGCTTTTCTGGTTCACTCGTTTCGGGCTTTTTCTGGTAGGATTGCGTTTAGTATGATTCCTAGGACTGTTGCGAATGCTACTCCTGTTACTTGAAATGGATTTTCTGTTGGGCCGAATTGGAGAATTAGGTTTCCAATTCCGACTACTAAAATCACACTTGCAATTAACAGATTACGTTTTTTATCAAAATCAATTTTGTTTTGGACGATAATTTTCAATCCTGCTGCCGCAATGACTCCGAAAAGTACAAAGCTCACGCCACCAATGACTGGGGTAGGAATAGAGCGGATAAGTCCACTTACTTTCCCAACAAAACTTAACACGACTGCAAATCCTGCTGCTCCTGCGATAACAAAGACTGAATGTACTCTTGTAATCGCCATAACACCAATATTTTCACCGTAACTTGTCACAGGAGGACCTCCGACAAACCCTGCGATAACTTGTGCCAAACCGTCACCCGTTAGCGTTCTATCAAGCCCCGGGTCTTTAAAGAAATCACGTTTCGTCAATTCATTTAACACCATTACATGACCGAAATGCTCAGTCATTGTCACAAATGCGATAGGTGCCATTGTCAAAATTGCTGCTGGATAGAGCTTAAAGTCATAATTGACAAAGGGAATTTCGATATTTGGTGCTTGAAAAAGTGGTGCGTCAACGACCATTGTTTGAAATGGTACAATCTCAACTCCTGTTACACTCCCTAGCACTACTGCACTCACATAACCAATAATGATTCCGAGTAAAATTGGAATGAGTGAGATAAATCCTTTTGTAAACATATTGAAGAAAATGACCGATAATACTGTAATCATGGCAATCGTCAAAAACGTTAGGCTGTAAACTTGTTTTCCGTCCACCATTTGATACATAGAATCACTCACCGCTGTGCCAGCAAGCGAAAGTCCGATAACCATAACGATTGGACCTACCACAATAGGTGGCAACACTTTGTCAATCCAAGCGGACCCAACACTTTTGACAACAAGTGCAACAATTAAGTACACCAAACCACCTGTCACCGCTCCTTGCTGAATGGCGTGCAAACCTTCTTTTTCGCCAAGTGTATTCATCAATGACTGCATAGCACCAATATAAGCAAAACTTGACCCCATATAAGCTGGAAGTTTATATTTGGTAACAGTCAAATGTGCAAGTGTCCCAAGTCCGCTACTCATCAAAGCAATTCCCGGGTCAATACCGACCAAAATCGGTACTAAAACCGTTGCCCCGAACATTGCAAATAAATGTTGTAAACTAAGTCCAAACCATGCCAAAGGTGACGGTTTGTCGTGAATATCTAAAATTGCCTCGTTATTTCTAAAGTTTTCCATGATTTCCTCCGAATTGTTTTTATACTGTATCAATTAATACTCTATCTTCGCCGTCAACTTCTTCCATTTTGACAACAATGTCCTCTGCTAGAGAAGTAGGGATATTTTTCCCAACATAATCTGCACGAATCGGAAGTTCTCTATGTCCTCTATCCACTAGCACTGCCAGCTGAATTTTGCTCGGACGTCCCTTTTGCACTAAAGCGTCAAGAGCTGCACGAATGGTGCGACCTGTGAAAAGTACGTCATCAATCAACACCACATTTTTTCCAGCAATTTCTGTTGGTACAACAGAACTATCTAATTCAATTTTCTCAGATAAATCATCACGAAAAGGTTTTGTATCAAGTTCTGCTACGGGCAAACTTAATTTTTCAAGTTGTTTCAATCTCTCTGCGATACGGCGAGCGATAAATACGCCTCTTGTTTTAATTCCAACAAGCACTATGTCTTCAATATCCTTGTTTCGCTCAATAATTTCATACGTCATGCGTGTAATCGCACGTTTCATTGTTTGTGAATCTACTACTTCTTTTGCCATTTTTTTGCTCTCCTTCATTAAATTATAAATTCTCCATAAAAAAATCCCACCTGAGTAGGTGGGAAGAATTTACATACAGTTAGACTATTCCCTTCTACAAAGGGAATTACTCATGCTCACCTTCTCAGCCTCTCTGGACTAAATTAAAGGGATATTTACTTGTTGAGTATAGTATATGCTTTCTTTGGTGGAATTGCAATAGAAATGTAGAAAAAAATTTTATTCTATCAAAAAGAAACCTACCCAAAAAGATAAGTTTCTTAAAAGTACCTCTAAGCCAACACTATCGCCAAAGCTACCAAACTTGCGATACCACCGAAAAGCCAAAAGACAATGTCTACTTTCCATTCGCTCCATTTTTCTCCGTGACCAGTCAGTCCTCCGAGTTCAAAATGGTGGTGAATTGGGGTCATGCGGAATACTCGTTTTCCTCTTGTTTTAAAACTCGTTACTTGAATCATAACCGAGAGCGTTTCAAGGACGTACACTAGACCAATGAGTAATAACGTCCATTCTTGATGTAAAAGGCTTGAAACGGCAGCTAGAAGTCCACCAAGAGCAAGAGAGCCGACATCTCCCATGAAAATTTTTGCTGGTTTGTGATTGTAACGGAAAAATCCTAGCAATCCGCCCATTACTGCAATACAGACAATCATCACGTCAAACTGCTTTTGATGTGCGGCGATGATTGCATAGGCAAGAAAGCTAATCGTGCCACTAATTGACACCAAGCCGTCCAGACCGTCTGTTAAATTGACCGCATTAGAAAAGCCGACAAGCCAAATCACGATAAAAATTCCGTAAAAAAATCCAATCGGAAGCTCTGCTACGCCAAAGATATTCAGCGTACTTGGCAATCCTTCATTGTAATAAACGAGGTAAAAAATAATTCCTCCTAAAACTTGACCGAGCAATTTTTGCTTTGGCGTTAACCCTTCATTTTGCCCTTTGAAAATTTTAAGGAAATCGTCTAAAAATCCTAGCACTCCGTAAAGCAAAAGCACAAAGAGCAAAATTATCACACGCATATTGACAACATCACATACAAAAGCTGTAACAATTGTCGAAAGAGCAATCGCCAAAAGAAAAATTGTTCCTCCCATTGTAGGAGTTCCTTGCTTTTCCTTGTGTGCCTCCTCTAATTCCTCTAACATTGTCTGACCGTACTGCTTGCTTTGCATATATCGGATAAACAATGGTAAAACCATTACCACTATCACCATTGAGATGACAAACGGTAAAATACATCGTAAAGCTACCATTTTCCATTTCCTCTCTGCTACGTTTTTGAGCAAGCCACATTTTTATCCTAACTGTATCTCAATTGTTTGACTCACTTTGATTTTCTCACCAGAGACAACGCTTTGTCCATAAGCACGTCCTTCTCCAGTAATCGTCAATTTCACATTGACCATTTTCTCAAATTTCTCTAAGTCCTCTCGACTCCAGCCTGTAACGTCTGGCATGAGCATATCACCGTCTGTTTTAAAGAAAATCTTCGCATTTGGCAAAAGTTTCGCTCCCGCATTGGTCGATTGGGCAATAATATTCGTTCCGTCGCCAAGGCTGATTGGTTGCAACAATTGTTTGCGTGCAAGTGTTTCAGCTTGGTTGGCTGTTTTTCCTGTGTATTTTTGAACCACTACGTCTTCAATATTCCCTTTTGAATTGTCAACAGGCATTTCCTCACTTTCCAACGCACGTTTGAGCATTGGATTGGCAAGTTTGGAAATTGCATCTGGTGGCATTGTACCGTCCATTCGCATGGTCACATATAAAACATATTTTGGCTCATTCGTTGGTGCCATGAGAACAACGGAGTTAATATATTTACTTTCAAAATATCCACCATTTTTCTCATCCCCAATTTGTGCCGTTCCTGTTTTTGCCGAAAGCGTAACATTTGGCACGTTGTAGATCGGTCCTTCTTTCCAATGAGCAGACCCCCACTGCGGATCTTCGACCACGTCTACCATATACTCCAACACAGTATGAGCAGTCTCGCTTGTAACAGGTTGCCCTAAAATTTCTGGCTCTACAATTTGTTGCGTTTTTTTGTCTATATTCACCACTTTTGAAATATAATGTGGCTGAAGCATTGTGCCATTGTTGGCAATCGAAGAAAATGCTCGCATCATTTGAAAATTCGTCACGTTAATCCCTTGACCAAACGAACTCATCGCAAGGTCAACAGGACTGTTAACATCTGGCAATAACCCTGAAACTTCCATATTTAAGCCAGAATCCGTATTGGAACCAAATAAAAATCGTCTTTGATACGCAGGCCATAAACTGCCCAAACGTTGCTCTAAATGCACCATTCCAACGTTACTACTCCACGCTAGTGCTTGACGGTACGTGAGCGGGTGCGGACCATTTTTTCCCCAGTCATGATCACGAATCGTTCGATCATAAACTTTTATCTCACCTGCTGTAAACGTGTCATTCGCTTTGAATTGTCCTGTATTTACACTTGCTGCGGTGGTGAAAATTTTCATCGTAGACCCCGGTTCAAACGAATCTTCTACCAACATATTTCGCCAAACAGCATCTTTTGGAATTTCTTTTGCCTCTGGGCTAAGGCTTGGTCGTTGGCTCATTGCCAAAATCTCACCCGTTTTCGCCTCCATTAAAATAGCAGTCAAATTCTCTGGTTTGTATTCTTTATTGACTTGTTCCATTAAAGTCTCTAAATACGTTTGAAGCCTAGAGTCAAGCGTAGTATAAATATCTTGCCCGTCTTTTGCTTGTACTTTATTCGCTACTGTTCCGGGCATTGGATTGCCCGCAATGTCTCTTTTATAGGTGACCGTCCCATTTTCCCCTTGTAAAACGTCATTAAACGCCGCCTCCAAACCGTATTTTCCCACGATTTGCCCTTCGTCATTTTGACTTGCCACTCCGATAAAATTCGATGCGAAGTCACCATTTGGGTAAATACGAGATTGTTGCTCAGTAAAATACAAGCCTTTCAGCTTTCTTTTTTCCATTTCTTTTTCAATTTCTTCTTTTGTAGAAAGGGAAATATTTTGACCTGAAGAACCAAATTCCACTTGAAATTGTTCTTCGTCTTGACTTTTTCCTGCATTCACACGCAAACGAGAAAGTGCCATTGTTTTGTCCATGCCTAATTTGTCATGTAAAATATCTGCTATACTGTCAAAATTTTTGGCTTGGGCATACAATTTTTCCTCGTTTGCCCCTATATACGTCGTCTTTAAAATCGCATAGACCGAATAACTCATGGCATCTTGTGCAATCGGTTGACCATAGCGGTCATAAATATTTCCACGTTTAGCTTTGACAACGTTTGTTCCTTTATACAATGCAGCCGTTTGCTTGCCAAGGTCTACACCTTGAATTTTCCCACCTTCTACAATCCATACAAAACGAGAAATAAGGATTGCTAAGATAAAGAAAGATAGGGTAAAAAAGAGAATCCCGACTCTCTTACGATTCCCTTTTACACCTAGGTTTTTCTTATTACTCCAACGTTGTATTATTTTTAATATACTCATGATTATTTCACATTCTTTACATTTTCATCATTTGCAGTCAAACCTTGTTTTTCTGCAATCTGCTTCACACGTTCTGCACGCAATAATTCATTGCTTTGTTGTTGTAACTCGTTGATTCTATCCTTTGTCTGTTGATTTTCAACTTCAACATTCACCGTTTGATTGACAACACTAGTAATTTTCGTCCGTAAAAAGATTGTCGCCACACCAAAGGCAATCATACCAATAATAATCGTTGCAATCAAGACTTTTTCAAGCCGTGAAATATTTTTAAACCGTTTCTTAAAAGGACGTGGAGCAACAATTTCTGGCGTTACTTGCGTCACGACTGGTTTTTCTTCAATTTTTGGCAAAGGCATTTCTTCGCCGTCATTGGCAGCAAGATTCGTCAAATACTCTTCATATAGATACTCATCTTCGTAATCATAGTCAAATTGTCTTTGAGCCATTGTTCTCCTCCTTCTAGTTTTATTTTGAGTTTAATGATAACCTTAATTTATTTCACGAAGTTTTTCAGCAATTCGCAACTTCGCACTTCTACTTCGCTTATTTTCTGCCAGTTCTTCTTCACTTGGAAGAATTGGTTTTCTCGTGATTGTTTTTAAAATTGGTGCCAGCTCTTCTGGCACGACAGGTAAATTCGGCGGCAAATCTGCTTGAACTTTGCTATATTCTTTGAAAATATTTTTTACAATCCTGTCTTCTAATGAATGAAAGGTAATGACACTCACTCGCCCATTTACATTCAATCGTTGAATTGCCTGCTCAAGAGAATGTTCCTCTGCCCCCAGCTCATCATTGACCTCAATACGAATGGCTTGGAAAATGCGTTTTGCTGGGTGTCCACCCTTTCTTCTTGCAGGTGCGGGAATCGCCTCTTTGATAATCTCAACAAGCTCGCCTGTCGTCTCAATTGGCTGAGTTTCTCGCTTGCGTTCAATCAAACGAGCTATCTGCTTAGAAAATTTTTCCTCGCCATATCGGAAAAAGATACGCACTAATTGCTCATATGGATAAGAGTTTACCACATCGAACGCTGTTTTTTTAGCATCAGTATCCATTCTCATGTCAAGCGGGGCATTTTGATGATAACTAAACCCTCTCTCAGCCTCGTCAAGTTGCGGTGAACTCACGCCTAAATCGTATAAAATACCGTCTACACCTGTAACACCTAATTCATTTAATTTTTCATTAAGATTTCGGAAGTTCGATTTGATAAACGTTACTTGATTGTTTGCTACATATTTAGCAAGTCTCACTTTCGCATGGTCAAGTGCCTTTTGGTCTTGGTCAAAGCAATACAAATGCCCACCAACACCTAATTGGCTCAGCAAATACTCCGAATGACCTGCTCCACCAAGCGTGCAATCTACATAAATTCCGTCTTTCTTTATATTTAAACCATCAACAGTTTCTTTTAGCATGACTGTATAATGCTCAAATTTCTCACTCATAATTACTCCTTATGATTAAAAACCAAACTCCGTCATATTTTCTGCAATTTCGTCAAAACTTTCCTCAGCAACTTGGTTGATTTCGTCCCAACGAGTTGCATCCCAAATTTCTATCCGTGTATCTACCCCGACAATTACGCAATTTTTCTCAAGTCCTGCGTACTCTCTGAGCGATTGTGGTACATTAATTCGTCCTTGCTTGTCAAGCTCGCTCTCACTGGCACTTGCAAAGAAGTGACGAGTAAACTGACGAGCCTGTGCACGTGAAAGTGGTAGTTCCTTGGTTTTTTCAGCAAAACGTGTCCATTCATCCATTGGATAGCCAAATAAACAGCCGTCCATCCCCTTGGTCACAACAAATTTATCGCCCAAATCGTCACGCAATTTTGCAGGAACGATTAAACGACCTTTGGCATCAATATTATGCTGAAATTCACCCATGAACATACACTTCACCCCAATTCTCCACGTAATAACCATAGTCTACCACATTCCCCCACTTTCTACCACTAAAATATCTATTCTCCCCACCATTTTTTCCTCATTTTCATTTGTTCCATTCCGAACAAACTGTGAAAAACCTTGTCATTACGACAACTTAAACCGCTTTCCGCTGTCAAAAAGTCTTCAAATTTTTTTCGACAAAAAAACCTATCTTTTAAACTAGATAGGTCTTGTTTTCACACAAACATATTCACAACACTTGCGATTATAAGAAAAACGTAGACAAGCAAAATCATCAAAAAACTCAATCGCCAAAACATTTTGATGAAACGTGGGTAGACAATTTCCTCATAAAAATAGGCTTGAAAAAATGCTACCGAAATGCCTAGGAGTAAAATCGAAATCAAAAAATACGGCACAATGGACGCTTGATACGTGAACGCACTCAAACCATGAATCCCAATAAACAACAAGGGCAGAGCAATGTCCACAGGTTTGATTTTAAACCTCTTTTTTAAATGAAACTTTTCCACAAGAAAACTTGAGGCAATAAACACCATAAAAGGAAAAATAATCCAAAACAACAAAATAAGAATTGACAACCCTTCTCCTCCTTACCATTCAATAATCACACGAAATGGCTCGCTCCACTTACGCATATAGAGGTATTATAACATATTTTTTTGCATTTGATTCAATAAAAATTCTATCCAAAACATTCTTTTCGTTTTAAAAACAAAGGCACCTTTAAGGTTTGATAAATATTCATGGAAAAAAAGAAACTTTTGATGTGCGTTGGCGTTTTTTAGTGTAAAATAGAGTGGAAATCATTATGAGTGAGGTGTTTCGTTTGTACACAGGAAATGAACCAAAGAAAAAATCTACTTTTCAAAAAGTAACAATGGTCGTTGTCGTGCTAATGCTAATTGCAACAATCGCAGGAGTTGTCCTTGGGGCAATTTCACAAATGTAACAAATGGAGCATGGGGAGATTTCCATGCTCTTTTGCTATTCTCTCACCAAAAAAAGTCGCCGAAACTTCAGCGACTCAATTTTTTAATTTTCACTACCATTTTTCTCAATGACATCTTTGTACCAGTAATAGCTATCTTTCGGAATGCGTTTCAAACTTCCTTGCATCGTTTCGTCTTGGTCGACATAAACGAAACCGTAGCGTTTTTGGTAGCCGTTAAGCCATGAAAGAAGGTCGGTGTAGCTCCATGTGCAGTAGCCTAAAACTGTTGCACCGTCACTAATCGCCTCACGAATTGCCGAGACGTGCTTAGAAAGGTAATCAATACGGTAATCATCATGAATTTTCCCGTCTTCTACCTTGTCATATTCACCAAGACCATTTTCCGTTATCAAAATTGGCACACGATAACGTGACGTAATGCGTCGCATGGCAACACGAATGCCTGTCGGGTCAATTTCCCAATCCCAGTTTGTTCGCTCCACATGAGGATTCACCACACGTTTGTATAATCCCGGTTCCCCACTTTCGCCACTCGTTCCTTTTTTACCTGTCGTATTCATTTCACCCATACCAACGCCATTTTCAAGTGGATTCCACGCCACTGTATTGGATTGATAATAGTTAATGCCTAAAAAGTCAGGTTTAGCGGATTTCAACAACTCCGCATCTCCCTCCTCAAACGTTGGAGCAATTCCTTGCTCTTTTAAACGGTTGAAAATTGCGATTGGATATTCTCCGTACAAGTACACGTCCATCCAGAAATGAGACAGAGCATCTTCCGCATTTTCCGCTGCCAAAATGTTTTTCGGGTTGCTATCCAGTGCATATTGCGGACTATATGCAAAACTCGGACCAATTTTTCCGTCCATTTTCATTTCGTGGAACGTGTTAATCACTGTGGCATTGACAAGATTGGCAATGTGATTGACCTCATAAAAAAGTTTTGGCTCTTTTTTATCAGGCGGATGAATCCCCATTAACCAGCCATGTGCGGTAAAAATATTTTGCTCATTTAACGACACCCAATATTTCACTTTCCCACGGAATGTTTCAAATAATGTTTTCGCATAGTTGTTAAAATCTGCAATAATTTTGCGACTTTCCCACCCGCCATATTCATCTTGAAGTGCTTGCGGAATATCCCAATGATACAAAGTCAAAACAGGTTCAATATTGTGTGCAATCAATTCATCTACTAAATCCACGTAAAATTGCAAACCTTTTTGATTCACTTCACCACGTCCATTTGGAAAAATACGAGTCCACGCTACTGAAAAGCGATAGGCTTTTAACCCTTGCTCAGCCATGAGCTTTACATCTTCTTTGTAGCGATGATAATGGTCAACCGCCACATCACCATTTGTGTCTTTAAATGTTTTCCCCGGTATGCGAACATAGTTATCCCAGACAGAAACACCTTTTCCGTCCTCATCCCACGCACCTTCTACTTGATACGCTGCACTTGCACTTCCCCAGAGAAAATCACTTGGAAATTGCTTTAATTCTTTATGATCCATTGTTATAATCATTCCTTTCTACGCTCTCACGTCATGAAAGCTTGAAACTTGAACTTCGCTATCGCTTCGTCCAAGCAGGGTCACGAGCGAACTTACGCCCGCTCAAAGTCTTTTCTTCGCATTTACTTTGTAAATGCTTGTCTTTTAGGATTTTCTATTCCTTATAAAACCTTTCTTTAAAAAACTCGCTTTTTTACCATTTCATGTAGCTTTATAATTTTTCCACTCGAAAAACGAGAGAAATCGTTTTCCTCTCGTTTATTATAGCATACTTATGAATGTAATGTATAGACTTTAAAACTATATACTTTTAAATTCTTAAGAAAATCTTTAAGGGCACCTCTAAAAACTCCGCTTAAGACTAAATTAGCTAGTTTTTCGATTTTCGAGGAAATCGACGAAAACTATGTGGTTCATCGAAAAGCTAAGAGGGGCGTTCAGGAGTTTGTCGTAGTGAGCCATGCTATTTACTTGCTTGAAACGAAGTTTCAAGTAGCATTGCGAACAGCGACCAAACTCCTGCCCCCCGTAGCTAGACAAGGTTGAGGAGATTGACGAAGAAAATCGGAAAACTAGCAATTTAGGATAAGTGCGAGTTTTTAGAGGTGCCCTTAAGTAAACTCTATCCTTGATACTCTTTTGCCATGGCATCAAGCATGACACGGATTTGTTTCTTTTTTAGCCAACCTAATACAACTGAAAAAATCATATCATTGGCACTTTGTAAAACTCCGTGCGAAACCATTTTTTCCTCTAAGGTAACTTCGCATTTTGTTTCATCAAGCGATCGAATCGTATAAATCGTTGTAAAGTGATTACGTGTATTGCTCGTTTCAAAAGCATACGTTTCGTTTTCTTTTACATCCGTAATGCGAATTTTTGCACTTTGGTGTTTGTTAAACGTCTTAACATATTCAAAATTCGCTAGTTGCTTTTGGTTGAGTGATTTCCCTGTTTGTTTGCGAATATCAAAAAGAGAAGAATCGACAATTTTTCCATAAATAAAAGCGGACGGTGCATTTACTACTCTTGTTATTTTCACGACTTCTTATCTCCTTATCTTTGTCTAGCTACAAGGGGCAGAAGTTGGGTCGCTGTTCGCAACAGCACTGGAAACTGCGTTTCCAGCAAGTAAATGCTGTGGCTCACTGTTGCAAACTCCTGAACGCCCTCTCGCTTTTCTTTGTCTACGTGTGCGAGGTACTGAAGTTTAGTTGATATTCTACCGTCTAAATCTTCCAAACAACATTCACTCTTTTCTGTTCTTATAATCACGAATTGCTAGAAAAATACCGATTCCAACAATTACCGCTGATGTTAATAATACTCCGAAATTGTTGACTTCCATTGTGCTATGATTGACACCAAGCACCAAAAAAATCAAACAACCAACTGAAATTAAAGCTAGACCATTTTTCATGATACTTCTTCCTTTCCTTAAAAATAAGAAAATAGGGGGAAAGCTCCCCCTATGATTATATCAAGATTAGTCTTGGATTTCCATTTTGTTTGCAGCAAGAACGAACGGAAGGAAGATTACAAATCCTACTACCAAACAAAGTGCTGAAACGATAACTGCACGCCAGTCAAAACCAGTTGCCATCCAAGCATTCATAATCGGTGGTGTTACCCAAGGAGTTTGGATAACGGCTGGATTTACCAAGTGTGCTGCTGTTGCTGCGTAACCAATGATTACTGAAACAACTGGAGCAAGTACAAATGGAATCGCAAATACTGGGTTTAGTACGATTGGCATACCGAACAATACTGGTTCGTTGATATTAAAGAATCCCGGTCCAATACCCAATTTAGAAATCGCACGATAATCATCACGTTTACTAAAGATAAGGATTGCTACAAGAAGAACAATTGTTCCACCACTTCCACCCATCCAAGCGTAAATATCAAATGAGTTACGAACCCAAAGGTGCAAGTCGCCATTTTTCACCATTGTTGAAATAGCTGCTTGTGTTTTTGCACTTGCATTGTATTTTTCTGTGTTCTCAAGAAGTTGTGGTAACCAAATTCCGTCAAGTACACCACCTAATACGTTTGGACCATGCAAACCACAAAGCCATAGCAATGATACTGCTGCTGTAACTACTACAACAGAAACTACACTTTGAGAAAGAACTGTAAATGGTTTTGCAATATATTCTGCAATTAATGTCATTACATCTTTTTTCGTTGCTAATTGCACTACATAGTAAATAATTGATGCTCCATATAATGCTGCTGCTGCTGGAATAATTGCCTCGAAAGGACGAGATACCATTGGTGGTACTTGTTCTGGCAATTTGATTTTGATGTTTGTTTGTGCCATTTTGGCATAAATTGTTACCGCAATACCACCCATAATCATAACTGCAAAGTAAGAAGTTGCTCCAAGTTGCCCCATGTTCAACCCGCCAACTGCACCAGTAGCATCAACACCTGTTACACCACCAGCTTCGAGTGCAGTTTTTAATTGTTCAATAAAAGTTTTTCCTGCCTCGAATTTTGCAGTAGCCTCAGCTAAAGCATCTCCTGTTGGAAGTGGTTTGATTGTTTTAGGGTCAGCTGCAAATCCAAGAACAATAGAAGTTGCTGTGTTTAAACCTGCAAACAATGTCCCTACTGATACGATAGCACCTGTAAAAGGTTCTACATCATAAGATTTCGCAAGGTGGAATCCCCACGCTGCTGCAAATAAAAGACCAATAATAGCGAATGTTCCTTGCCAAACCACACCATCAACTGCCATGATTTGTTTGATTACAGGAATTGTTGAACCATCAAAGTTCGGCTCTTTCCCCATTGCTTGTAAAATAGAATTCGGGAAAGTTCCTAGCAATGCGTTCAACGCAACTGCGATCGTACCTACCATAGTAGCTGGTAAGATTGCTAGAAAGGCATCACGCAATGCTGCTAAGTGACGTTGCTGTCCAATTTTTGACGCAACAGGCATGAGTGTTCTCTCTAACCAATTTGTCAATCCGTTCATTGTTTTTTCCTCCTATAGAAAAAAGTTATTTTATATCAAAGCTATTTGCCTCCGTTCAAAAAAACAAATAGCTTTCATATCGAAGAATGTAGTGAAAAGACTATGCTAATTTTTTGTAAAGCTCTACAAATTCTTTTGCTAAATCTGTAAACGCAATCGCAGTCATCAAATGGTCTTGTGCGTGAACCATGTAAATCCCGATTTCGATTTTTTCACCTTGAGCTGCTTTTGTAAGCATCTCTGTTTGCGAGTGATGTGCTCCTACCAATGCTTCTCCTGCGTGTTTCAAACGCTCCTCTGCAAGATCAAATTCACCTTTTTTCGCTGCTTGAATCGCCTCAACAGCACTTGATTTTGCATCTCCAGCATTCATGATAATGCCCATTACTACTTCCATATTTTCCATAATTTTGCACCTCTTTCTATTTTTTCACCTCATAAGCGAAAGTAACTCTCGCAATCAATCATTGAATTTTTCCTCTTCGACAATTGAAATTTGAAGCATTTTATGACGAAGGATTTTTACAATTTAAGTAAAACTTCATGTAATCCTTTCCAAATCTAACTATAAACTTTCTTAATCTTTATGTCAAGATTTTTTATATAATTTTTTTATTTTTTCTATGAAAAAAATAATGAAAAGAAGTCTATTTCCTTGTCTATATAGTTTTATCTTTACATCAAAATGTCTAGCAAAAAACGCTTGAATTTTTATTTGTTCGTTATTTTTTATATTCCATTTTCGCCCTTTCGGTCTATACCACTTTGATTTGCCTAGCTTTTTCCATAGGTATAAAAAAATATTTTATTTTTCCTCATTTTCCTTTGTTATAAAATTCATTCTCAAATTGGATAGGTTAAACTATTTTTTTTGAGAATAATGCGTTAGCTTTTTTACACACAAAAAAAGCTATAGGGTCTAAAAAAATTTCTTAGCACCTTATAGCTTATCTTTTATTCTTCACCCTCTAAAGCCTCAAAACCAGCCTCGAAGGTAATTTCAATCATATCCCATTCTTCATCTGTTTCAACAGGTTGTAACTCTCCTTGAGTACCGTCCTCGTTTTCAGTATAAGAGTAAGCATATACTTCTGACTCTTCATCCTCGCTTACGCCAGCCTCTGTTACCAAAATGTACTGTTTCCCGAAGTTTTCAGAGCCGTCAATACGCATAATGACTTCGTAAAGATACTCATTTCCTTCGTTATCTACTAATGTAATTGTGTCGTGTTCGTGATTATGTTCACTCATTTTATTTCCTCGCTTATTCTATTTACTTACTTTGTCTAAATAATTTTGTAAAATCATTACTGCTGCCAATTTGTCAATCACTTTTTTACGTTTGGCACGGCTCGTGTTTGCTTCATTGATGAGCATTTTTTCCGCTTGAACGGTCGTCAAACGCTCGTCTTGGTACTCTACTGGAAGTGAAAAAAGCTCACTTGCTCGTTTGCCATAACTCATGCTCGCCTCTGCACGAGGACCAATCGTATTGTTCATATTTTTTGGCAAACCAATCACAAGTTTTTCAACTTTGTATTCGTCAATCAGCTCTTTCAAGCGATTAAAGCCAAAATCTTCGTTTTCCTCATTGATACGGATAATTTCAACACCTTGTGCCGTCCAGCCGAACAAATCGCTTACTGCAACACCGACCGTTTTACTGCCGACATCTAATCCCATTATCCTCATCTTGCATCAATTCCTTGTTGTTTTAGATAAAATTTCACCAATTCCTCGACGATTTCATCACGTTCATGACGGCGAATCAAATTTCTAGCATCTTGATAGCGTGGAATATAGGCAGGGTCGCCACTTAGCAAATAACCAACGATTTGATTAATTGGGTTATATCCTTTTTCATTCAATGCAAAATAAACGGTGGATAATGTTTCACTAATTTCCTTTTTACTTGAATCATCAAATTCAAAGCGTACTGTTTCATCTGTAAATCCCATGTGAATCCCTCACTTTCATGTAAACTTGAATTGTCTACATACAATCTTTCATTTTCCATTTTACTAAAGATTTGAGAAAGTGGCAAATGATAGAGTTCTACTCATTCAGACATCCTTTTCCATAAAATAATCATTTAACACAAAATCTCCAAATGGTGTGTCTACTTCTTGGACAATTTTAAATCCTTTGTGTAAATAGACGTCAATTGCTTGATGATTGCCTCTGTTGACGTGGAGAAATAGCTTTTCCTTGTTGTTTTCTTTTGCGATTTTTTCAAAAAATGCAAAACAAGTACTTGAAATCCCTTTGCCTCGCATGGAATTTTTTAGATAGAGTTTGCTGATAAATAAGTGTTCTTGCTCTAATTCATAAGCAAAATAACCGATATATTCGCCCTCATGCTCAATGAGGTAATACACGCTACCATTTTCCATTTCCTCTTGAATTGCCTTTTCCCCTTGATAATGAATGAGCATATAGTCTACTTGTTTTTGACCGATAATGCTCACAAAAACATCTTGCCAAATCTCTTGAATAAGCGGAAGTAAAATGTTTAATTCTTCCTTTGTTTTGATTTGAGTATAGTTCATTTTATGTTTCGCTCCTTTGTCTAGCTACGAGGGGCTGAAGTCTGGTGGCTGTTCGCAACAGCACTGGAAACTACGTTTCCAGCAAGTAAATGCTGTGGCTCACTGCCACAGACTTCAAACCGCCCCTCTTCGCTTTTATTTGTTCCTTTATACTACATACTATAACAAAAAAAGCGAACAAAACAATCCACCATTCGCTTTTTTCATTCCTATTTTATACATTTTCACAAACAAAATTATCTACGATTTTCTTCATCTGTTCATCACTTATGCCGATTTCTAATAAGTAATTTTTCACTCCGCCGTATTCTTTTTCTAAAAAGTCAAGTAGTGTTTCGATACTTTTCGATTGAGAATAAAGAAAATGTACGGGAATGTGTGAGTTTTCATTCACTTGAAATTTTGGATTTTCTTTTATATAAGTGTATGTCGTCTGATAATTTGCTACAATATCGCTGCGACTTGCTCCTGCAATACTCAAAAGTAACGCTGCAATAATTCCTGTGCGGTCTTTTCCAGCAGCACAGTGAAACAATAAACCTCCCTTAGATGTTGAAATAAGGTCGATAATCTTGTAAATTCTATTTTTTCCTTTGGTTACAAAATGTAAATACAAATCTGCCAAAGACATTTTCTCATCTTTTGCAACGTCTTTTGTCATATCGGCAATGTCCTCAACGAAAAGTGGCACGTGATGAATTTGGATATTTTCTAGGTTCGGTGTCGGTTCTGCTGACATTTCCTCTAGCGTTCGTAAATCAATAATCGTGCGAATGCCATATTTCTCTAAGTATTGCACATCTGAAGTGGTTAAATTGCTTAATTCGTCACTTCTTAAAAAAGTTTGCCATTTCGTGTAGCCATTTTCTACGGATATTCCACCTAATTCTCTTGTGTTAAATGTTCCTTCTAAAGGTAGTCTGGTCAAATAGTTCAAAATTCCACTCCTAACGAATTGTTTTTTTTAGTTTGCCGACGGATAATTCTACAATCAGCATGGTAACGAAAATAAAAAGTATAATGGTCGAAATTGTCGCATAATCGTATTTTTTGATTGCCCTCATTAAGAGCATTCCAATGCCACCTGCTCCTAACATTCCTAGAGAGATAGATTCTGCAATATTTGACTCTAGGCGAATAGAGGTCCACGAAAGTAGCGAAGTGGCAAGTCCCGGCAAGAGTCCTTCTGTAATCATTTGTAGCCAACTTGCTCCTGTTGAACGCATGGTTTCAATAATCGCTTGCTCTTGTTCTTCGATAGAAGAGATAAATGATTTGGTCAAATAACCTACCGTTGGAATCACCAACCCTACTACTCCCGAAGTATTGCCAAAACCAAGGCTTGCAACGACAATTAAAATCCAAACTAACGCAGGTATCGCTCGAACAATCCCGACTGCTCCTTTAATAATAGCAGAAAATAAAGGAAATGGCGAAGTATTGCTTGCTCCTAAAAAACTTAAAATAAAAGAGAAAACAAAACCTAAAAATAATGCCGATATCGCCATACAAATGGAGGTGAACAATTCAAAGAGAATAGCGTTTAGCTCTGAAAAATCAACTCTCATAAATTTGCTTACTATCTCGCTTGCTCCCGTGAATCGTTGAACAAATGTTGCAACATCGAGTTTCAACGAGTAAATACTTACCAAAAATAACAAAATCAATCCGAGTACAATGGAGAAGTTGGCGATTTTTTCTTTTTTTCTTGACAAAGCAATTTTTGCGTTCATTTTTTCCCTCCTAGCTCACTTTTTTCCGAATTTGACTGACTACAAATTCTGTTAGCAAAACCATGACAACCAAAACAATAATCAGTGAAAATGCCTCATGGTATTTGAATAAACGGATATTTGTTTGAATCATAATCCCAATGCCACCTGCTCCCACCATTCCTAGTATTGCAGACGCACGAATGTTGATTTCAAACGAAAACAATGTCCAGTTTATCCACGAAGGAATAAATTCTGGCAGTAAACCATGCACCAAAACCTGCATAAAACTTGCACCACTAGATTTTAATGCCTCTAACTTCGTTGATCCGATTTCGTCAATGGAATCCGCATAAGAGCGAGATAAAAAGCCAATTGTCGCAAAAATTAACGCTAGTAAACCGACCATATTCCCAATACCGAAAATATAAACCAATAGGCTTGCCCACACGAGAACAGGAATATTTCTCAATAAAGAAATACAAATGCGAACAAACATACGAAGTGGTAAAATCGGATTCGTTTGCTCACTCATTAGCAGTCCAAAGAAAAACGCTAGAAAAGCGGAAAAATATGTCCCAACAACCGCAAATAGTATCGTTTCAAGAATAAGCGGAGCGTAAGTTGCGATATTTTTAAAATTCGCTGGAATAAAGTGACTAACGATAAATTGCACAAACGACGGAAGTGCAACGATTATCTCCAATATATTTACATCTAAATACACAAATGAAAAGAGAACAACAGCAATTACGCCAAATAAAAACACACGGTTTTGTCTTTTCTTTTCCTTGAAAATCAATTGATTAGCCCTCTCCATATGCAAACCTTCCTATCTCTGAATTTTCTACTTGTAGCGTCATCTCTTCTTCTTTTCCAATATAAATATCCGAGATAACCTCCTCTGTTAAATCACTTGCCACACCGTCAAAGACTACTTTTCCTGCTTTGATTCCGATAATTCTTGTCGCATATTCTTTGGCAAAATCTACTTGGTGGAGATTGACGATACAAGTAATTTTTCTTTCCCTCGTAATCGTCTGCAAATGTTCCATAATAATTTTTGCAGAATTTGGGTCAAGGCTGGCAATGGGTTCGTCAGCTAAAATGAGTTTCGGGTTTTGCATAATTGCACGGCAAATCCCCACTCGTTGCATTTGACCGCCAGAAAGTTGCCCTGCTCTTTTGTAAATTTGCTCTTCTAACCCTACTTTTTTCAACAAGCGAACAGCCTCTTGTTTGTCCTCTTCAGAATAAAGACCAAATAAACTTTTGAAAAATGGAACTTTCCCTAATCTGCCATGCAACACATTTTTGATGACGTTGCTCCGATGAATCAAATTGTAGTGCTGGAAAATCATGCCAATATTGGCACGTTGTTCACGCAATTTCTTTCCCTTTACTTTTTCCATTGCCACACCGTCAAAGAGAATACTCCCCTCGCTCAAATCAATCATGCGATTAATGGAGCGAATAAAGGTAGACTTGCCTGCACCGCTTGGTCCAATAACAACGACAAATTCCCCTTCGTTAATAGACAAATCAATTCCTTTTAAAGCATAAATTTCTTTGTCATACTTCTTTTTTAATTGAGTAATTTTTAGTAATTCTTTTGCCATGCTTATTCTCCCTTGATATTCAATGCCTCAAGCATTTTTTTCGTTGACTCGTAGTCGCTATCTTTCGCCTCGGTAAAACGAACGCTCTCACTGCCATAAAAAGTCTTGAAATACTCTTTGTTTTCATAGTTCAAATAAAACTCTTTGAGTTTCTTTTTCGTTTCTTTTGGCAAGTCACTGCGGACAATAAATGCCGCATTAGGAATTTCTTCTGTTTCAGCAATTTGGCGAATGTCTCCTTCTTTTATCATGCCCGCTTGTACTAATTGAGGGATAATTTGAGCGGCAACTGCAGCTGCATCATAATCTCCTTTGACCACTCCCATAATGCTTGAGTCGTGTTTCCCTGAAAATGCTACGTTTTTAAAAAAATATCCCGGACTTTCTAGTTTGTCTGACTCTAATTTCAATTGATTGATGAGCGTTGATTTTGGATACATATAGCCACTTGAACTGGCTTGGTCAACAAATGCAAAACTTTTCCCTTTCAAATCTTCCAGCGATTTTGTCTTTGTGTCCTTTTTCCCTACGATAAAGACCGTTTTGTACGGTGTACTTCCCATTGATGTGGTGGTAACGAGAGGTTCTGCATTCGCAACTTCTTTTGCTTGCCAATAACTCATGGGCGTTACAAGCAATACGTCAATTTTTCCACTTTTCATCGCCTCAATGCCAACAGAATATTCCATTCCTTCTGCTTCATTGATTTTTATTCCTAAGGATTTTTCCATATCCTTCCTAAACCCCTCGTTTTTTTCTCCAGCATTGGGGTTGTTTTCATCTTGCATTTGCACAATTGTCAATTCTTCTACCTTTTTTGTACTTGCAGACTCTTTTTGGCTGCAACCTGCTAACATTGCACTCCCTAGCGTTGCCAATGTTACTAAAAATACTTTTGAAATTTTCATCATTTCACCTCATATAGATTTTTTTCTTTTCAAGTAGTATAATAAGGGTACCTTTAAAACCTCATGTTTTACCACTTGTTACTGAGTAGTGTACTACTCTACTATATAAAATCCGTCTACTTTTCGTAAAGTTCTCGTAAACTTTACGAAAAAATTGTAAATGCCAAAAATTTGATGCCGAGGTGAAAAAATGAAACATTCAAACGAACAATCTGCTTATATCACAATCAAACAATCAATTCTTTACGGTTCTTTTTCACCTGATGAGCTTTATTCTGAGGCAACTCTCTCTAAAAAGTTAAACATGAGCCGAACACCTGTACGCTCAGCTTTAAAAATTTTGGAAAAAGAAGGGTTAATTTCGTATAGAAAAAATCGAGGGTTTCTTTTACGCAATGCCTCCAATCATGAATTGTTAGAACTTACGCAAATATCTGTTTTGTGGATGAAAGAGGCACTTCAGCTTGCGAAAAAAGGCGAAAGGAAATTTCAATCTAAAGAAATTCAAGAACAGTTAGATTTAGCAAAAGAATATCGTTGCAAAAACGAATATGCTCGTTACATCAATCAAATGACAAAAGTCTATTTAAAAATAATGGAAATGCTTGAAAATCAACTTCTTCTTGCTACTTATGAAGATTTGTGGGCAAGACAAATCACTTCTTCGTTGTATCGAAAAGTAACCAATGTCGAAAATGCGGACAAGGAAAAGACAAAAAGCACCATTCTTTTCTTTCAAAAATTGATTGATGAGGCAAGCAAAGGAAATTATGACACGGCAACACAAGCTCTCGATGAATATTTTGAGTACGCAAAATCTCAAATTTTAAGATATGAGCAACTCTAAAAAATATCAAGTTGTATTTCAGAATACAGCTTGATATTTTTTAAAGGGCACCTCTAAAGTTGTTTGTATTTCCATAAAAACAAAATACTTAATAGAAAAAAGTTCAATCCATTTAAACAATATAGTCCTATAAACCCAATAACATTCATATTTTTTAGCAAAATCATGAATAACAATGTTACTATATTTACAATCGTTGTCATTCTTAAAACAAAAGTATGATTCTCTTTGGCTTGTAATAAATATTTTCCAAGCTCATAGATTGGGGTAAACATCATTATAAGTAGAATAACACCTAGATAGGATGAAAATTCTTTTATCACTACTTTATCTGTACTAAAAATCATGGCTATTTTTTCAGATGTGGCAAAAAATAGAACGGACAGGACGATATAAAATAGCGTTGCGTTCTTCAAGGAAAAATAGAAAATCTTTTTCTCTTTTCTATCATCTTTTTCCCCTATGGATTCTGGAACGAAAATTGAAATTGCTTGCCCATACATGAGTGTTGGCAACTTGACAAGAGCGAATACTTGAACGGCAATGGCATAAACTGCTAATACATTCACCCCTAATCTCGCAACAATCGCCTCAAATACAATGATAAATAACACTCCCTCTAATATATCTTGTAACATTAAAGGGAAACCAAAACTCAAGAGTTCTTTCACTTTATTTCCATTTTTGAATTTCAATGCAAGAACTTTTTTCCTCACTAATAGAAAATATAAAATTAGTAAAGCAACTAATGCTAAAATGGAAGATACACCTGCACCGATGACGGACAAGTCAAAAATTTTTACAAATAAAATATTCAATCCTATTTGCAAAAGAGACGTTCCTATGGAAAATGAGAAAATCCACTTCGTTTTTTTCTCTATTTTGATCACATTTGATAGTGTAAACATCAAAAGCACAAATAAAATATAGGGCGACATAATCAAAAGAAAAATAGTAGATATATTTAATAACTCACCTTTAAATCCATAGACAAGTTGGAGAAATATCCTTCCTCCAATGATTGTCAAGAGCATAAAAAGAATCCCAATATAGAAATCAAGTTTTAGAGAAGAAACCAAATATTCTCTAAATTTGCGTTCCTCTCCTTCTCCTATTGCTTTTGCTCCTCTAATATTAAATGCGTAGTTGAATGCCCCTAAAATTCCACCCATTACATATAAAAAACTTTCGATTGTATTGATTCCACTTAGCGACTCTATCGAATCTCTTGCTACAATGGAGAGTGAAATTTGCGAGATTATCATTTGCAAAAAATTCATTGCGATGAGTGGAAACACGAAATGTTGTATTTCTTTTTTTATTTTCATAAAAAGCCCCCTAAAAACTCCAGTTCTTTGTTTTATTGTCCCTAATAATCATAGTTTACCACAAAATTTATTTTGCAGGGAATCTGTTACAGAATAAGGGCACCTCTAAAAACTCGCACTTATCCTAAATTGCTAGTTTTCCGTTTTTCTTCGTCAATCTCCTCAACCTTGTCTAGCTACGAGGGGCAGGAGTTTGGTCGCTGTTCGCAACAGCACTGGAAACTTCGTTTCCAGTAAATAAATGCTGTGACTCACTACGACAAACTCCTGTTCGCCCCTCTTCGCTTTTCTATGAACCACATAGCTTTCGTCGATTTCCTCGAAAATCGAAAAACTAGCTAATTTAGTCTTAAGCGGAGTTTTTAGAGGTGCCCATAAAAAATATCAAGCTGTACTCTGAAAATACAACTTGATATTTTTTACTACGTTTATATGTGAATCGGCAAGCCGTCTGCTAGTTCGCTCGTGTCCATAATCGCCTCACCAAGCGTTGGATGCGGGTGAACAGTGAGTGAAATGTCCTCGCTTGTCAAGCCGTTTTCAATGGCAAGAGCAAACTCGCTAATCAAATCACTTGCTCCGGGACCGACAATTTGAGCCCCAATAATCACTTTTGTTTCCTTGTCGCTGACAATGCGGATAAATCCACGTGTGGCATTCATCGTAATCGCTCGACCGTTGGCGGCAAATGGAAATTTCGCAATCATCACCTTCAAACCTTTTTCCTTGGCACTCTCTGGAGTCTCGCCCATTGTGGCAAGTTCTGGGTCGCAATAGGCAACTGCAGGAATTGCCACCGCACAATTTAGCACGTCTTCTCCTGCGATATTCGCTGCAGCAACTTTCGCCTCATAACTTGCTTTATGTGCAAGCATGGGACCTGCTACCACGTCTCCAATCGCATAAATGTGAGAAACGCTTGTTTGCTGACGGTCATTGACAATGATTTGCCCTCTGTCTGTCAATTTCACATCTGTATTGTTCAAGCCGATTTCGTCTGTGTTTGGTTTCCGTCCAACAGAAACAAGGCAATAATCTGCTGTTATTGTCTCTTCCACTCCATTTGCCTCATAGGTAATTGCGACATTCTCCGTACTCTGTTCAGCTTTTTTGGCAATGGCACTTGTGATGATTTCTACACCTTTTTCTTGAAACTCAGCTGCTGCAACATCTATCATTTCTTTGTCAAATCCGTTTAAAATATGTGGCAATCCTTCTAAAATCGTCACTTTTGCACCGAGATTCGCATATGCTCCTGCAAGCTCACTACCGATGACCCCACCACCAATTATCACAAGATGTTTGGGTACTTCTGGTAAATTCAATGCTCCTGTGGAGTTGACGAGGCGACCTGTAAATTTGAAATTCGGAATTTCAATCGGGCGACTTCCTGTTGCGATAATACACGACTTAAATTCCAAAAGATGAGAATTTTCACCCTCAATCACGTTAATCACTTGATTGTCATTAAACCGAGCCTCGCCACGCAAGATTTCAATTTTGCGTTTTTTGAGCAACATTTCAATTCCGCCTGTGAGAGTTTTGACCACTTTTTCGTTTTTCCATTTTTGTGTTTCTTCCCAGTTAAGCGTAGCACCGTTTGAGTGAACACCCATAATCGTTGCTGTGTCATGCACTTGGGCATGATAGGCGTGTCCTGCGTTAATCAAGGCTTTTGACGGAATACAACCGACATTCAAACAGACTCCACCGATAAAATCACGTTCGACAATTACCACTTTTTGCCCAAGTTCTGCCGCACGAATGGCTGCGACATATCCTCCCGGTCCTGAACCAATCACGACCAAATCTACACTTCTAGCTTGTGTGCCTACTACCATTTGACTTCCTCCTTCATTTTGATAGAAACCTCTAAACTTCCATTAGCATATAATTTGGGTCAGAAAGTAAGTTTTTCAAATAATTTATTGCATTTTGAGCGAGCATTCCGTCAATTAGTCGATGATCAAATGAAAGAGAAAGTTTCATCATATTGCCCACAACAATTTCGCCTTCATCATTGACAACTGGCTCTTTTGCGATTGTGCCAAGTCCTAGAATACTTGATTCTCCCACATTGATTACTGGGGTAAACCAATTGCCACGTGCGGAACCAATGTTAGAAATCGTAATCGTTGAACCACTTGCCACGTCTGGTGTCAAATTCCCCTTTCGTGCCGCTAGAGCAAGCTCACTGATTTCTTTTGCGATTGCAAGAATGGACTTGCTATCTGCATTTTTCACGACAGGTACAAATAGACCACTCGGTGTATCTACGGCAATTCCTACGTGAATTTCCTCAGGGTAAACAATTTCCATTTTGGTCATATCGACATGAGCGTTCAACTCTGGGAATTTCTTCGCCATAGCAGAAAGTGCTTTGGTCACATACGCAAGATAGGTAAGTTTGATTTCTTGTTTGGCAGCAATTTCCTTGTATTCGTTGCGATGAGCGATGAGTTTACTTACTTCTACACTTTCAAAAAGGGTAACGTGTGGGACATTTTGTTTTTGGCTCGTCATGTTTTTAGCAATTGCCTTGCGAATTGGACTCATTGCCACTCGCCCTGATTTGCTTTCAACTTTTGGTGCAGGTGTTGACACTTCTTCGCTTTGAGCGGAGATTGGTGCGACTTCTGATGTTTCAATTTCCTTGCCAGTTGCTTGGAAATTTTTCACATCTTCAAGTGTAACGTTGCCATGACGACCTGTTGCGATAACTTTCGTTAAATCAATTCCGTTTTGTCTTGCAAATCTGCGAACGCTTGGCATTGCTCGAAGTTGCCCGTCAATCATTGGGACTGTTTTCTTCTCTTCTGAAACACTAGAAACAGGCGGTATTGTTGCCGTTTCTGCGTTTGCGGGTGTTGCGGGTGTTTTCGACATTTCCTCAACGCTTTCACTTCCATCGCCATCAAATTCCACGATTGGACTTCCCACTTCTACGATTGTTCCTGCCTCCACAAAAAGTTTGGTAATTTTTCCAGAAAATGGAGACAAAATTTCTTGTAATAATTTATCATTTTGCACTTCGGCAATTGGGTCATCTTCTTTGATGACGTCTCCCACTTTTACAAGCCAAGAGGCAATTTCTCCCTCGTGCATTCCTTCTCCTACATCGGGAAAGTTGAATATATTTGCCATTATTACGCTCACTCCTTTTATTTTTTTGTTTTGAGTTATTGTCTCAGCAAGTGATGCAAGAGATTGCAAACATTTAAACTTATCGCAATCTCCAAGCACTTCACTTTTCATTTATTTACTCATAGCTCAAAATTTCTTTCACTTTCGCCACCACATCATCTACTTGTGGTAACCAGTCGTTTTCAGCTACTGCAAATGGGTAGATACTGTCTGGGGCTGAGAGGCGACCGATTGGTGCGTTTAAGTTCATGATAAAGCGTTCTGAAATTTCACTCATGATATTGCTTGCAATACCTGCTTGACGTTGTGCCTCTTGGGCAACTACGACACGTCCTGTTTTTTCAACGGTTGCACCAATTGCCTCAATGTCAAGCGGGGATACGGTTCGTAAATCAAGCACTTCAACAGAAATCCCCTCTTTTTCGAGAACTTCCGCTGCTTTTACACTCACTGGCACCATGCCACCATAGGTGATAATCGAAAGATCATTCCCCTCTTTTACCACATTTGCCTTATCCAGTGGTGTCGTATAATACCCCTCAGGCACTTCACCTTTTACCGAGCGATACAATTTCAAGTTTTCAAGGAAAATAACAGGGTCATTGGATTCAATTGCAGAGAGCAACAAACCTTTGGCATCTGCTGGATTGCTTGGCATAACTACACGCAACCCCGGCTGTTGAGCCATTAAGCCCTCAAGGTTATCAGCGTGCATTTCTGGCGTGTGTGTGCCACCTCCATAAGGTGAGCGAACAACGATAGGAAAATTCTTCGTTCCGTGAAAACGGAAACGATTTCTTGCCATTTGTCCGTTGATAGAGTCCATGACTTCGTAAATGAAACCGAAAAATTGAATTTCCATAATTGGACGATACCCTTGCGTTGTCAAACCGATAGCTAAGCCACCAATCGCACTTTCTGCAAGCGGAGTGTTGAATACTCTATCACTGCCATATTTTGTGTTCAAGCCGTCTGTTACACGAAACACTCCGCCATTTTCAGCGACATCTTCCCCGAAAATCAAGACATTTTCATCTTTTTCAAGTGCCAAATCAAGTGCCTCGGTGATTGCTGCGATATATGTTTTCACTGCCATTTACTTGCCCTCCTCTTGAAATTTTGCAATTTGCTCTTTCATCACATAACTCGGCTCTTCAAGAGTGTTTGCAATAAAATCAGATACTTTCTGCTTGGCTACATTATCTGCTAATTTTACTGCCTCATCAATTTCTCCATTGACCTCTTCAGAATAAGCTGTTTCAATCTCTTCACTCCAAAGACCTTTCTTCTCTAAGAAAATACGCATACGAATGAGCGGATCTTTTTGATACCATTCGTCAATGTCCTCTTTTGTCCGATAGCGAAGCGGATCGTCTCCACTCATAGAATGTGGTTCAAGGCGGTCGCAAAGTGTTTCAATCAACACTGGACCATTTCCTGCCACCGTCCACTCACGTGCTTTTTTGGCTGCAATATAGCAAGCCAGAGCGTCCATTCCGTCTACAACAACACTTGGAATCCCAGCACCCCAACCTTTCGCTGCTAAATGCGGAGCAGAAGTTTGTGATTTTCTTGGTGTGGAAATCGCAAACCCGTTGTTTTGGATAAAGAATACAGCGTTGGCTTTGTAGGCTCCAGCAAAATTCATTCCCTCATAAGTATCCCCTTGAGAAGAGCCACCGTCACCTGTATAAGTGTAGGCACAAGCATTTTTCCCACGTTTTTTCATACCAAGAGCAATTCCTGCTGCCTCAACATATTGAGCACCGATAATGATTTGTGGAAACCATGTATTGACCTCACCCATTTCATTCCCCTCAAAATGCCCACGGCTCCAAAGAAATGCTTTGTAAATCGGATAACCTTTGTGAATCATTTGCGGAATGTCTCGATACCCCGGCATGAGATAATCTTCCTCAGTGAAAGCATAGCTCGTCGCTGACTGGCTCGCCTCTTGCCCTCGTGTTGGAGCTACAAACCCTAGTCGACCTTGTTTGGCAAGTTTTACGCTACGTTCATTTAGCACGTATTGTTTCACCATGCGTTTCATGATAGCGACCAAATCTTCGTCTGTCACTTCTGCCTCTTTTAGCAATTCTTCATCAAGTAACACACCGTCATTTCCTAAAACCTGTAAGGTTGGAAATTCTTCGTCTTGAGCAATCATTTGCGTTTTGAAATCTAGGATTTCTTGTCCTTTACTCATTGGGAAACCTCCTCTAAAATTAATTTTCCTTAAACAACCCCGCTATTTCTTCCGTCTTAATTGAGCCAAAATATTTCTTTTCTTCGTGCTGGCTTAGTAGCTCGTGGATTTTTATTTCGCTAAAGGGGAGACCGATAAATTCTGGGAGTAAGTCTTCAATATCTTCAATTCCGAGAAAATCGCCCTCAAACGTAATGCCGAAAATCTTTCCGTCCTCGACTTGTGCCTTCACGTCCACGATCCCGCCGTCAAATTTTTCATGAGCATGATAGTTAAATTTTGGACTTTCGCCATAATTCCAGTCCCATGTGGAAAATTTTTCTCGCTCTAATCGTTTGACTTGTGCCACTTGTTCCTCGGTCAAAATAATTTCCTTATCCACGCCTTGTCTGCTCAATTCATGCGTTAATGCACGCTGAAACTCTTCAATCGTAAGCATAGGTGCGTATTCTTGAATATTCCCTACACGTGAGCGAACACTTTTGACTGCTTTTGAGATAAATTTCTCATCGTTGACATTCAAAGAGCGAATCATCACTTCTATGTCGCTGTTGAAAAGTAAAGTGCCGTGGTGCATGAGATAGCCATTTGCATAACGTTGAGCGTTTCCGCTAATTTTTTTGCCGTTGACAACCAAATCATTGCGACCACTCACTTCGGCTGGAATCCCAAGTTTTTGTAGAGCGACAACCATTGGTGCGACAAATGTTTTCCAATCTACCTGCTCGGCAGTTGCTACTGGTATGATAAAGGTGAAATTCAAATTTCCTAAATCATGATAAACTGCACCGCCTCCTGTTACACGACGTACCACTTCAATGTTGTGTTCTTTGACAAATTCCTCGTTTACCTCCTCAAAGGTATTCTGATGTTTGCCGACAATGACTGCATTTTGATTTTGCCAAAGGGCAAACACCGCTTCATCAGGTCGCAAACTCGTCAAAAGCCACTCATCAAGGGCGATATTGTAAGGAGCAGAGAGATTTTTATTTACAATGTATCTCAAAGTTTTCACTTCCTTTTTTATTGTATTGCTCACTTTTACGAGCATGAGAAGGAATTCCTCTCATTTTTTCACAAACTTCCCCTTTACCGGAAATCGTTTGCACCTCTATTGTCTTGCACTTTTTCTTTTTTTACAACTGATTTGTTTGTGAAATTTCACAAATTAAGCCAAAACTCTTTACTTTAGGCATTTCACCGTTTTTTCCGTGCAAGCCAAAAAAGCCACCTTAACTCTTTAAGATGACTTTTTTAGGGTACCCTTTTGTTAGATTTCGAGCAAAGACTCAATGCGATAATTTTCCTGTTCAATGAAATGAGAAAATTTGACAATGTCAACGAAACGCTCGTAATCGTCAGATGAAAGTTTGATCGGATACGGGCTTTTAAATACAGAAAATCTACTCGGTTTTCCTTTTTGCAAATAACCTAGCTCATTGATAAGTTTTTTCACTCGTAAATCAAACATTTTCTTTCTCACTTCCAAAAGTTTGGCACGTTTGTTTCTTAATACTCGCCGTTCAGATTTGTTTTTCATAATATCCAAAAGCTCTAAATGATCTCTCCAAACATCTTCTAAAAATTGAATACTCACTTGTAATTCGACAATTTCACTTTTAGAAAGGACAATCCATTTTCCTCGGTGTTCTTTCTTGCCATAAGCGATATTTTCATCTAAGGAAAGCATTTTATGATACCTTTGATTTTCAAGACGAAGTGCCTCATTTTCGATACTCATCTGTGAAAATTGTATCATAAATTCCGCTGGTATTTCTGGCGGATTGACTTTCGTATACTCTAGTTCACATTCGACTTTTTTTGGTTCACAAGGAACAACTTCCGCTGCAACAGTGTAAACTTTTTTCTCTGCCGTACTTGTTTTGGCAAATTTCTTGTCATATTCCTCTTTTGATATTGCTTTTGTCATGCCCTCTGTATGAAACATTTCGGCAAACGCAAGAGCAAAACAATCAGCTAATTCTTCCGCTTTCATTCCGTTGCCTAGTCTTGAGAGCGACAAAGGAAAATCGCTTTGGACAAAAGGAATACTCTCATTGACAACAAGTGGCATAAATTCAAAATAATAGACGTTTTTTCCATTTTTACTTCCGACCACTAAAAGTGTCAAATAAAAACTTGGAAAACTATTTTCAAATACCTTGATTAATTCCTCTGTTGACAGAGAAAATCCCTCAGACTTTTGGCGAACGCAGAAAGAATGAAGCACTAAATGCTCTCGTTCGCATATTCTCAATAAGCCACCATGAACAGCCGAGTCAATGAAAACCGTCTTAAAATGTGTATCAAAATAATTTTTCACATGGAAAAACAGCTCGTCTTTGAGCGTTTTTCGTCTGTCTAACGCAACCCGCCCGCCGTCTGTGTTCAATGTTTTTTGAAAAAAGTTCACCTCAAAATCTTCCCAACCCATTCTTTCTACCTCCGAGTCACATATTCTTTTTTCAACTTGTAGATAATTGATACTCAAAATTTTAACTTTAATAGCTTTTTTGGCTATCCCCACACAAAGATAAAACTTTATAAACTTCTTTTTTGCTCAAATATTTTATAAAAAATCGCATTTTTTACAAAACCGTAAAACCTAGTGTTTTTTTCCACAAAAAGAGAGAAAACAATCATAGGACGGCGATAATTTTTATAATTTTGAGCATATCTACCTCATTGAATGAAAAGGTGAAACCCCTACATATTTCACTTTTTAGCACATTTTAATACAATATTGAAAAACAGTCAAGAAGCGGTTTTCTTCTTGACTGTTTTTCCGCTCGGGCGAGGTGAAATTCTCTTATGCTGTTGGGGTAGAGGTGTAGGTATAAGTGATTTCACCTTCAAAGCTACCAAGTGATTTTTCAGACTCAGGGACTCTTAGTTTGACTTCGTTTTGATTAAACGTAATCGAATGTTCACCTTTTCGTTTATTCACATTGGTGTTTCCGTTGATTAATTCAACAGAACCTCCTACTGCTGAAATTTCCTTGTTGACAACTGCACTGCTATTATCAGAAGTAAATTTTCCTGTGCCAAAGTAGATGACTCCTCGCAAAACACGTCCCGTTGAAACTTCTGTCAGAGGTTTGGTAAGCTGCGCTGAAATTTTCCACGTGTCTGGCACATTTGCCAAATTCCTTTTTGTAATTTTGCTGATGTCGTCCACTTTTCCAGTGAGAATCGTCTCTGTATTCCCTGCTGCATTGTAAACAAGCGTTTTGTTTGCCTCACTTCCTTGAGAGGTGTCATACATATTCTTGTTATCTTTGACAACGAGCGAGCCAAATTGTTGGTCTAAGCTGTATTCTCCTGTTGGTGTGAGCCCAGAAATACTATGCGTACCAAAATCTAGCGTGTCAGAGCCTGTAAGTTCACGTGCGTCTGGAATAATCATTACATTAAAAGTAATTGGCACGTCTTTGGCAATACCATTTGCTGGATTTTTCCCAGGATTCGCTTTCTCTGCTACGAGAGATGCCTCCACTTGGTAAACTACTCCCGGAGTTTGTTGCGTATCCAAGCCATTCAATTCGTCCACTCGGAAGATTTTATTACTAGCGATTGCCGAAGTATCTGGCTGATAATTTTTTGATACGATAATGCTGTCATTGTCGTCTTTTACTTCATAATGAACGTTACTAATCCCTTGTTGCACAAGGAAATATTTCAATAATGTCACATCACCCTGAGAAATGCGTGAAGCCTTGAAATCTGACTCATAAATATACACATCACTCACCGTCAAACCAATTGTACTTCTTGATATTTTGAAGAACACTGTGTCTACACGACAAGGATTTCCTGCTTTATCTTTCACTACAATACCAATACTAAATATTTGCGTTTCATCTACCGACAAATCGGCAACGAGCGTTTCAAATTGAGTTTGACTTGTGATAGGAATTACACCTGCTATCGTAGTCGTTGGTGTGGTGTAGTCAAATTCTCTTGAGTAGAAACCACTTGTCGAAGAATACGGATTGCTATCTTGTTCATTTTGAATGAGAGAGGCGGGTGTCGGCAAAATTCCTGCTGAACTATGGTTAATAGACGTTGCACTATTTTTATCATAAGCATTGTCTTTTGGTTCTGCAGTTGGGCTGGTTTCATCTAATACTCTGAGCGATTGTTTTTTAACCGTCTCACCATAAGTGAACTCTTTCCCGTCTTTGTACGCAGATACCTTGACCAAGTCCTCTGCTACAAACACACCGTTATTTGGCAATGTATAGACAAAGTACCCTCCACCTCGTAATTGCGTTCCTTTTGAGGTGGTTACTGTATCATTTTCCTTGCTAGAGAGCTTGCTGTATTTTCCGTCTGCAAAAGTAGAACCTACTAGAGCATCACTTGAGAGATTGGATAGATTGACCACTTTGTCGGCAAGTGGTTTTTCCACTCCGTTAAACGTTGTCGAATGAACCTCACTTACTGGATTCACACTACCATTTGGCAATAATTTCACCAACGCATCTTCTACTGGCACAAAAGTCGAATACATTTCCATTTTCTTTGTAGTGTAGTTGTATTTCATATGTTCTACTACCACACCTGTACGCCCAACAATTTCACATCTCGGGTCATAATCAATGGAGAGTGTTTCTTTATTGACCGTTGGACTGAGCCATTTGTAGTCGCCATTAGAATCTGTGGCAAAGCCATTCGTTGCTCCTTTTTCAATTCCTCTTGTAACATCACCTGTAAAAGTACGTGTAGCAAGCGAGCTATTGTCCGTCAATGTCGAGAACAACTGAACTTCAATATCATACAATTTCGTAAACAAAATACGATTTGGTTTATTTCCTGTGGTTGAGGAAACATCTGTATTGAATACATCTGTTGAGCGACCAAATTTATTTTTTAAATCTGCCGAGTCTGCGGCGATATACGTTTTAATACCAGAATTTACTGCGTTATAGTTGTTCGAGCTGAATCCTGCCGTCAAGCTGTAAATCGGCAACCATTCACGTGAGAAATTCTCATCATCAAGTTCATACTCAAACCCAAATGGATACGCACCGTTTAATGCAGGAATTGGATTTTCGTGCGTGCCAGAAATATTGGTATCCGTCACAAGTGAACTACTTTTTAGCGTTACTGCAGCCGTACTATCCCACTGAGCAACTCGTTGATTTTTTACTTGTATGCCAATTGTATCGCCAGCCCCAACTGTTCCAATAAGATTATTGGGACGGTTGGTAGAAGAAATACGAGCGAGGTTTACACGATACGCATCGTCAAAGATGATTTTCGCATTCGTGCCGTTTACTTTTATCAAATTATCCGTCGTATCTGCTACAACATCGAGGATTCCGTCTTTTTTAATGTTAAATTGAGCATTTCCTGCCACACAGATAGGACTCATACCGTTTTGCATACCTGTGGCAAAAACAGATAGGCGACCATAAGAAGAAATATCAACGATTGCTCCGTCTGCTAAATACACAATCGGACGCCATGATTCTGCAAAGACAGTATTCGTGTGTTCCGTTGAATACACTTCAAGTGTTGCACCGTCTAGTATTTCTACTTTTGAGTTGGCACTTCTAAGAGATAATGCTCCGTAATCATGCTTGGATTTATCCTCATACAAGAACACACGGCTACCTTCCTCTAACTTGAGGTTTGCATTCCCAATACGAGTATCTAAGTTTTCAAGCTCGATATTCACTCCACGTGTATCGTCTTCAAATCCTGCGGTATTTGGACTTCCATTACTCATTTTGAACGAACTACTCGCATGAATGACTGCTCCAGAATGAACGACCATTGGACCATTTAAGTCGATATTTCCTGAGTTAGAAGAATAGAGATACACTTGTGCATTATCCATAATGTCTAACTTACCAGCGTAGAGGTTACATTCCATATAGTTATAGGCTTGATAGTTATATCGCCAACCATTTGCAACGGAGGTTCCTGTACGAAATGGGGTTTGGTAATAACCTGTATCGTCTTGAATGTTTGCTACATAACCTTCCATTTTTACCATTGTATAAGGAGCGTGCATCATTTGCGTGCCTTTGGCGATGTAGTTTTCATAGGTAATCGTTGAACGAAGTTGATTGTCTGCACCTATGTCATTGAGTGTCATAAAGCCATAGTAATTGCCATTATACGTGGTCAAATCTTTTACACGTACACTACGAATAAATCCGTCATGCCATGTAAAACAGATAGAACCTGTATCAATTGCATATTGCCCTTGACCGTCAATGACCAATTCTTTTGCACACCCTGCTTGCGTGCGGTTAAAACCAAAGTAGGCATCTCCGCCACTTGTATTTGTGGTAGTACGCCAGTTAAGAGCGTCGGCTCTATGATTGGATGTGTTCGGTTGACTGTTGCCATTGTGAGCTGCTCTATACATCGCTCCAAGATCCTGACCCGTTCCTCCGTCAGCAACTGATGCTGTATTGGGAATCACGATATTGTCCTCGAGTACAATGTGAAAAACGCTATTATTGCTCATTGCGTCGAAAAATTCCATCCAGTTTTCTACATGAGCTGTTTCTCCGCTAATAAATCCTCTTGGCGTAATGCCTCTTGTTGCTTTTGGTGAACTCACTACTTGCGGAGCTACGGGAAGGATTGCACCAGAGTCTGTGGTGTTTTTTTCTGTCACTTCCACATAAAGTGGCACAGAGGTGCTAACCAAACCGTTCAACGTTTTTTGAACGACTAATTCCGTGTTATTTTCCAAGTCAAAATCAAGAGCGATAGAGGTCGCCTCTTTGTTAGATTTTGGTGCTTTTAACTCGAGCGTTCTTGTCTTTTCGTCATAGCTATCGACTCCTGTGGTGAAAAGAGTGTTTTTCTCAACCCCCTCAGGCAATACAAGCGAATAAATTGCCTTTTGATTGACATCTGCATCTTTAAAATCTAAGGTATAAGTAGTTTTCGCCCCTTTTTTCACCGTCAGATGATCTTCGTCTGCAAGAGTCAAATTCATATTGGATTGCACTTTCGCAGTTTTTCCGTTTTCTACTGCTAAAATCGGATTTGAAACAGAGATTGTTGCGACATTTGTAAACAATACCATTACTAGAAACGCAACAATTATTCGTTTTTTCGTCATACTTTCCACTCTCCTTCGACAGTTGTACCACGTTTTTTCTTTTTCCAAAGAAGAAGTACAACAACAATCAAGCCAACTCCTACGATACTTATCCACATTCCAATTACTTCACCTGTCGCAGGCAAGGGGGCCTCAGGTGTTACGGTTGGAGTTTTTGCTGTCGGTGTCGTTGGTTTGGCAATTGTTGGCTCTTCATCAAACGTACCCGGCAGAGCATCTCTTAAAATAACTGTTCCACGTGTCTGTGCCTGTATAGGTGTTGTGCTTAACATTGGTAATACAAGTAAAGCGAGGAAAAGTACACTTTTTATTACATGACAAATCTTTTTCATTGTTCCACCTCTCGTTCTAAATTAATCGTCCCACTCATCTCTTTTTACGCTTCGCTATTTCTTTTTCTTCTTTCCGCACGTTCAGCTGCACGTCTTTTCGTTTCTTCTATGCGACGAATTGTTTCTAATGCTCCTACTTCCATTTCGACATTTTCATCTGTATCATCTTTTTTCTTGCGACGTTTGCCTAGTAAGAAGAAAAGTAAAAATATAAATCCAATAATCACTACTACACCAAGAGCAATCGCCCACCAGTACGCTTTCACATAATCTAAAAAGGTAGGAGCAGCTTTGCCGTCATTGATTGCCTCCTTGTTGACTTTCTCCGCTTGTTCTGGCAAAACGGTAAAATCCAAATTCCATTCCCACTTTTGACCTGTAAAACCATTTTTCGGATCTTGCGTTACCGCTTTGATACGATAAGTATATTCGCCTGCTCTCAGCTGATCCTGATTCAAATAAACTGGAAACTGATATTTTGAATTAGGAGCAAAACTCACAGATTCCATTGTATTGGAATAGAGTGTTTCAAATTTACCTTTATCCGTAACGTTCCCTTCAATTTTCACCCTTGTCAAAAGTGCTGGTTGATCATTTTGAATTTCCGCAAGGAATGCTTTTTTATAATTTAAAAGCCCTGTTGTTACACCTAGAAGATTTAGGTTTGGCTTTGAAATTTCTTTGTCCACTGTAATTTTTATCGCTAGTGCATAGGCGTATTTGGAATCTATCGTCACTCCGCTACTTTTCTTGTTTTCGTCATCTTTTGCTACTTCCTCAAAGTGCCATGAGCCTAAAATCACACCTGTTTGCACTTCTTTTGGCATTTCAATATCAACTGAAACGGTTCTTTTCTTTCCCGCAGGAATGGTTGCATTGATGTCGCTTGCTTTCACTTTTGCAATGTCATTCATCTTCACTTTGAGTGAGGCATCATAACTTTCCGCCTGTTTGGTGTAATCTATTTCGCCATTTGCATTGGTAAATGCAGCAAAAATTTCATTTTTTACTACGATTTCTTTTGTTCCTGTGTTGCGAATGTCTGCTTGAATGGTCTTTTTCTGTCCTGCTTTTAATTTCAAATCGTAATAGGAAGCTTTTGAGTCTATTTCATCTGCTCCTACTGGCACTTTACTAATCGAATATGCAGCTCCTGCCGCAAATACTTCTGTTGTAGTTGCAAACATAACCGTTGCACTCGCAAGTACCGTAAGCATTAGCCGTATGAATTGAATTTTCTTTTTTGAAAGCATAATGATTCTCCCTATTCTTGTGTAGCGTTTTTTGCAAGTAATCAACATTTATCGCCTCAAGTTAGAGGGAGGAAATCCCTCTCCTCTAACCAAGCGATTATTTTATTATTAAGCGTCTGGCGTTCCTGTGAGTGTCCATGTTACAGTTGCTTTATACTCACCTAAACTAAGTTGGTCGCCGGGAACTGCAAGTTTCACATCACCAACGTTCCATTCTAATCTTGAATGTCCTTTAGCCTTTGTTGTGCCAGCTTTCAAGATATTTGCCGTACTCGTTGCTCCGTCTGCTACAATAGTAAATTTATTGCCAGTAGGACCTACAATGTCTTGTTGTCCCGCAGGGCCGTCAATTGAACGAGTAGCTGTTGGGTCAATGACAATCGTTGCACCTACTAATTTTTTCGTGCTGTCAGCCGTATTGACAAATTGAGTGGAAGACACTGCAACTGCCCAAGAATCGTTCAACACACGACCGTCATAAATCGTTACCCCTTGAGTATTCCCTGCTGGGTATTTTGTTTTTGAGCTATCATCTTTTGTGTTTTCAGTTGAATAATAGTCTTTTTGGACAATTTCTTTTGTCGCAAGTAAAGTGTCTGCATTTGAAATGGCAGTTCTGCCAAAGTTAAATTCTTTTGGCACACCTGCGATTGCCAAATCTCCTGCTGTGTATGGTCCTGTTCCTTCATCAGGCTCGTCGACAGGAGGTGTGATAATCGAAGTATCTTGAATAAACTCTGCCACTCCCGGAGTCACCTCCGTTGTAGAAGTATTTCCCGCTGTAATCGGCCCAGCTGAAACTGTGGAAGTTACACCCACTGCAAATGCAGCAAGTGCGACTGTTGAAAATAATTTTGTATTTTTCATTGTTTTACTCTCTCTTTCATTTTACGCATCAGGTGTGCCTGACAATGTCCATGTCAAAGTTCCTGTGTGTGTACCTGTACGAATGTTGTCACCTGTAACATTCAAGTTAATGTCTGTTTTATTTGCAAAAGATAGTGAAGAGAATCCTTTTGCTTTGTTCCCTGCACCTGCTACTGAGAAGAATTGTGCCGCAGCACCACCAGCAGCAACTTCTACTTTCCCAGTAAATCCATTTGCACCAGCTCCAGTTACGTATTGCGTTGCTTTGATTGGATTTTCAAATGAAATGGTTGCTCCAGTTAAGTTTGCAAATGAACCTGCGTTCAACTCAACCGTCAAATTCCACTCATCATTATTCATACGTCCGTCTTGCACTTGTACCCCTACATTTTCGTTGCCATAAACAACTCCTGTTTGGTCTACAAGAGGGTAGTGTTGCACGCTTGTGTCGTAGAGAATCGTTGCATCTACGTCATGATCGCCAAAGCTAAATTTCTTTGGATATTTTGTAAGTGCGAGTGCTGATTTTGCAGCAGGGTCTGTTACGTTTGGATCGTCTGGATCTTTTGGATCTGGCACTGTTGGATCCTCAATACTTGGCGGGTCTACGACTGTGCTATCCAAACCGAACGTGATTTCTCCGTCAGTTGTCGCCTCTGCCTTATTGCTTGGCGAAGTCACTTCAACAGCAGAAGTAATTTGAACTGCCAATGTTGCAGCAAATGCACTCAGTGCGATTGCTGAAAATAATTTAATTTTTTTCATGGTGTATATCCTCTTTTCTGTTTCTTACGAAATCTACTTTTTGACTCTAGTCGTTGCTTTTGTTACAATTAGTCTGTATATATTTTCTTAAAAACACAATAAGGGTGCTTTCCTTGTTGTGTTTTTTAGTACCTTGCATTTTCAGATAACGTCCATTTAATCGTTGCTTTATGGTCACCTGTTGCAAGTGTTGCACCGTTGACGTGTAGGGCAACTTTTGTGTTACTTCCGTCCATTTCAGCTACTTTCCCGAAAAGTACAGAGTTCGTTCCTTTCGCACTTTCATCTCCGTAATAAAGTTCCATTGCACTACCACCACTTGTAAGAGTGTACGTTCCAGTATTCGTAAGTTTCGTAGAACCTGTAACAAATTGATTGGTCAATGAAGCATTTGTCAAGTTGGTAATTGTAATAGTCGCACCCGTCAATTTCCCTGTATCAAAGGCAGAAAATTCACCTGTCACGTGCCATTTGTTTGTATCCATACGTCCGTCATAAACAGATACTGCTTGGTTATAATCAGAGCTACCTACTTGGTCGTATGTTTTAGCAACATTGCCAAATACGTCCACTGAGCTAATGTTATGCGTACCAAAATTAAATTCTTTTGGATATTCCGCTAAGAACAACGCACCTTTTTTCCCGGGAACAATCACGTTTGGATAATCACCTGTTGTATCCACTTCTGTACCGTCCGTAGGATTGCTTGGATAAACATCTCCCGGAAATACATCTGGTTTATTTGAGTCATTTGACGGATGTGGGTCGTCTGGGTTTGCTGGTTCGTTTGGAAGAGTAACATTCGTGTTGTCCTCATCAAAGTGAATGACTCCGTCCGTTAATCCCGTCATAGTCGCAGACACATTTGCCGCTGTGGTAAATGCTACTGCAGCCAACGCTAAAGTTGAAAATAGTTTTATATTTTTCATTGTAGGTTTTACCACTTTCTCTAAATAAATCTTTTATTCTAATTTGCCAAGTTGACAATTAAAACCTTATTATGCCTCTGGTCCTTTTTCGATAGACCATGAAATCCCAAAATGGTAGTCACCAATCTGAAAATCCTTGTTTTCTGGAATATGGAGCTGAACATCTGCTGTATTCCATGTGAGTGTTGACATTCCTTTTCCTGTTGTCTTGATTTGCTCTTCGGTGTAGCCAAGTGTTGCCAACTCCGCTTTACCCTTTGTTTCCCAAAGCACGACTGAGTCGGTCGCTGTAATATTTACCTCTTTGGTAATGAATTTGTCGTCTGATTTTTCGCTTGCAAGAGTGTTGCTACTAGGCAGAGTATTAAACTCATTTCTTGCCACTGCTTTAGGAATTGTAATATACGCACCTACGAGTTTTTCCTTTGTTTCTTCGTCTGTTGGGTAGTCGTTTAACTTCGCTCGCACCGTCCAACCTGTTTCGTTGTCCTCTGTGCGATTGTCCCACATTTGCAAATGAGAAATTCTATCGGTATAAAGACTCTTATACCCTACACCTTGCAATGCTTGATGTTCGCCTGAGGCATAGCCCATTCCGAAATCCCACGCTACTGGGACGTAGACTAGTCCTGCGTGTGGCAGACCTGTATTTTGATGCCACTGTTCGTTGTAAACACCATTTGCAGTTTGAGGGTCTTTCAAATAGGCACGCCATGAGTAGAGCATGGGTTTTTCATCTGTCGCCTCTTGAAAAATATCTTTATCTTCCTTTGTCGCATCAACTTCTGGATCTAAATCAAATTCAAGTTGCCCCCAGTAAGATTGACCATTTACAACGACTGTACCAAAATTGCTAGATTCACTTGTCTTATAGATAGGATTGGCTGGAAAAGGTCGAGCAGGATTTTCTGGATCCCTTGCTACAAATTCTAGTTTTGTTGGTGGATTAACCACCATTCCTTTTTCAAGTGTTATCGAACCGTTTGTATTTCCAACCTCAGCACCAACAACAGCTGGAGAAAGAGAAATCAAACTTGTGAACAATACGATTTTTATAATACTTTTCATGTATAAACACCTCCTTTATAATAAGATTTTCGCTTGCAGTGTCGCCGTTTTTTCAAGGGGATTTTCTTCCTGCAAACGTCAACAGCAGTATCACTCATTTTTGAGTAACAACTAATAAAATAGTACATTTTTTAAAATGTCTAGTGAAAGTCCTCCGTATTTCTTATTTTTTTCCTATCATAACGACTTTTTTGAGCAAATAATACATTATCGCCTTATTTAACCCTCATGATTCTTAATTATATCTTAAATCCTCGTTTTTTGAAATTTTTTATTGACGTGTTTTTATTGGATTCTCCTGTTTTTAATATATTTTCATCTTCAAAAATAACTTTATTTTCGTTTTTCAAACTTTATTCAATAACCACCTTTATCTTTCTTCATTTTTTATCATCTGTAAAATATTGTCGAGAAATTGGGCAACTTTTGCGTTTTTTATATTTTAATTTATTACAATCTCCGATAATTCATCACTGTTTTCTAACTTTCACGTTCTTCTCATACTTTATTTAAGAATTTAACGCTTACTAAATAAGCACTTTCATTCTTTTATTATTTAATCTTTTTATCATTTATGCTCTATTTCTTGTGTTGATATGAAAAGGTTGATTATAAAAGATGTAGATTATGCTCGTTAAAGTGAGCATATGTTTTTATTTGGAGTTTTTTTGGGGGATTGGGGTGGGTATTAATTTAGTGTTTTTTGTATAAAGATAAGGGCAGCACTAAAAAACACCCTAGAAATACATCTAGGGCAAAAATTTTATACATATCTATAAAACAACTAAACATTTAAGAATCACTCCCCTCATCCTCTTTCCTCTTCCTCCAACCCACAAAAACAACCACCAACACCACTCCCCCAATCGCAATCAACCACCACTCTCCTGCTTCGCCTGTATCAGGCAAAAACTTGCGTGCTACTTCTACTACTTCTCCTGCTTTTGAGGCAACGTCGCCTAAAAATTCTTCTACGTCTGAAAAGAAATCGCCGAGAGTGTCTGGAAGGAGACCTCTTGGAATTTCTTCGTCCTCCATTGGTGCGTCAAGCGTGCGAGAATTGTATAAAATAACACCTACTGCACTTTCTTGTCCGTTAATCGTGCTGCTGCCGTCTTCTCGAATGAGAAAAATAACATATTGCGGTGTGGGGTCTATGGTGTAAATTTCGCTACTTGTTTGAATTTCTTCTATAAAATACTCACCCGCAGGTAATTCAAACCCCGTGATAGAAACAAGTCCGTCCTCGCCTGAGATAAATAGCACTGCTCCGTCCTTGTCGCCAAACGTGCCGTCAGCGTGTAAATATTCTCGCCTCCCGTCATGCACTCGCCCAATCACAAACCACGCACCAGATAACGCCCCCTCATCATTTCCCTCTGGGTCAAGTCCGTGCAAATAAAAGTGAATGTCTTGCGGATTTTTCTCGGGAATTTCTGGTGTACTACTTGTCGTTGTGGTGCTTTCTTCTGTCGGGGTGACACCACTTTCTTCTGGTGGCAAAATGGTGTCCGTCACCTTTGGGGAAAGGGTGAGGGTGTCATTTTCTACTGGCAGGCGAAATAATGCAGGGCGAACTGCTAATTTTGCGGTATTTTCTTGCACTAGGATATACATTCCCTCGTTTTCGCTTAGCGGAAAATTGGTGAGTTTTTCCTTGATTTTGATACTTTCACACGCCTTGATCCATGTAGAAACGTCAAGAAACCCTTGTTCGTAATCGTTTGCAAATTGTCGCATTTTTTCTTCGTCACTTATTGCCTCTCCTAGCTTGTAGGAAGAAAATGCCTCGTCTACTCGGTAAATGGCAAGTTTTACTCCTGCATCAAGTACTACTTCTTCTACTTCGACTTGCACAAGTGTTTGAGCGTTTGCTCTTTCACTCGTGCAAAAAAGGCAGAGAAAAAGGAAGAATAATAGAAAAATGAATGGTTTTCTCTTATTTTTCATATCCTTTCACCTCCACCTTGCGAATTGCATCAAGTGATTTTGCACCAATCCACACATGGAGCATTTTGTTCACTCGTTTTTGCGTGAATTGTGATTGTTTTAATTTTCTCCTTGGTTTGATTTGCATTATTTTGTCACGTCTTTTATCGACAAAAATTTTCATCTCTGGCAATGGATAATGTGTTTCTGGCACATAGAGTGCTTTCAAGCGATATTTCATTCCCGGCAAATTGGGAATATGTACCACACCAGTTTCTTCGTCCACTTGACAAATGATTGGCTCTCCGTTGCGTTTAATCGTGCGTTTTCCTTTTTTATCATATAAGCCAAAAGTAGTTGCATAAAGCGGAATTTCTAACGCATGGTCTCGGTCAAATACACGGAATGTGAGGTCATATCTATTTCCTCTTATTAATAACGTCAAAAGTGCATAATAGAGATAAATAATGCAAAGTGAAAGTGTCATAACAACACCTGATACCAAACCAAATTGTTTCAAAAGTTGATATTTGTCAATGTCCTCGGTCATTTTTTGCGTATCGGGCAAGAGGGTCGTCCGCTCTCCTGTGACAAGCAAGCGGTGTGTGTTGACCATGTAAGGTGTACACGTGAGAAGTGTCGTCAAATCTCGTCCTTTTTGAATACGTGTTTTGCTCGTGTCCTCGGGTTTTACGATATTAATATCGACCACTTTATACGCAAGATGTTCTTTTCCCACCATTATCACAAACACGTCTCCTCGCTCCAATTTGTCCAAATCGGTAAACAAGCTCGCTGTTGGCAATCCTCTGTGTGCAGAGATGACTGTATGGCGGTCAACTCCTCCTTTTGGAAATGAAGAATACGCCAACCATGCCGCACCTTTTGAGAGAAAATCTTCTTTTGTCGAGTCGAAAATCGGAAGTTGTTGCTTGATTTTCGGAATGTAGACGACACCAATTGTATGCTCAAAGTAAAATTCGGTCGAATGTGTTTTAACCTCAGCATTTTCCAAACTTTCTTCTGAAAAAGGGTCTTCTAACGCTCTTGTTCTGAGTCGTTCTTTCTTGCTTTCTTCTTCGTATTTTTCCTCTTGAGCTTTTTGATAAGCGTTGGTCGCTTTGTCTTGGTAGTGGTGTAAAATCGCAGTGTCAAGGAGATTATTGAGTGCATCTGTAACAAATGGATAAATCGTGATACTAAAGAAGACGAGAAAGGCAAGCACTAAGAAAATTTTGAAGACAAATTGTTTCATCGCATTACGCTTAATTCCATTTTTCTTCTTTTTCCTTGCCATACTCTCACCTCCTCGTCAGATTGGGAAATTGTTTTGATTTGCTTTTCTTTGTCTAGCTGTGAGGGGCAGGAGTTTGGCAACTGTTCGCAGTGTCGCTCGCAACTTACGTTGCGAGTAAATGAACGACACGGCTCACTGTTGCAAACTCCTTACCGCCCCTCTTCGCTTTTCTGTGTCTAGCTACGAGGGGCAGGAGTTTGGCAACTGTTCGCAGTGTCGCTTGAAACTTCGTTTTGATGCTAGTCTTTCAAGAATCTTTGATTCTTAGAAAGACTGTATGCGAAACGAAGTGTAGTAGCAAGTAAACGACACGGCTCACTGCCACAGACTTCAAAACGCCCCGCTCGCTTTTCTTTGTCTAGCTGCGAGGGACTGAAGTCTGGTGGCTGTTCTCAGTGGCGCTCGAAACTTTCGTTTTGATGCTAGTCTTTCAAGAATCTTTGATTCTTAGAAAGACTGTATGCGAAACGAAGTGTAGTAGCAAGTAAACGGCACGGCTCACTGCCACAGACTTCAAAACGCCCCTCTACGCTTTTCTTTCTATTTCCCAAACGAGCTTAGTCTTTTTTGGAAATCTAGTTCGCTTTGTCCTTTGTAGATACGGATGTCTGATATTTTCCATGTTTTGATGACTTTGCCACAGTTGGTTGAAACACTTTGAATTAAGCCTTGTTCTTCTACTTGTTTGGCTGTTGTGTTCATGTAGATTGTCAGGATAAATGACAATGCTAAAACAATAATAACTAACACAATTGATTTTATAAGTCGTTTCATGCTTATGCTCCTTTCTTCGATTACACTTCGTACAATCGAAGAAACTTGACTTCCGCTTCGCTCCAGCCAAGCAGGGTCACTCGTGAACTTCGTCCACTCGAAGTCTTTTCTTCGATTGCACTTCGTGAAATCGTAAAAACTTAACTTCTACTTCGCTCCAGCCTAGC
>NZ_FUXI01000002.1:0-38171 GCF_900167335.1 Pilibacter termitis | reverse complement strand
CACTCGGGAACTTTCGTCCACTCGAAGTCTTTTCTTCGATTGCACTTGGTGAAATCGCAAAAACTTGTTTTCTGCAATTTCACTTCGTAACTGTCGACTACATAGCCGAAACACTATTTTACCACGTCAGCTAGTCAATTTCAAAATTATGCTCATTTTCTTCATTTTTATGTTTGTAAATTAAGAATATGAGTGCCATACCGCTTAGTCCGATTATCATGAAAATCAATGTTCCCATGCCACCTGTTGACGGTAGGAATCCTTTGTGGAAGTTTTCAACGACTTCTGTGTGGTCAATATTAGTCACCGCAAAAGCGTTGGGCATTTCACCTAGCAAATAGCCGTCTGGTGCTTGAAGTTCTTTGATTTCATAGTCGTTGTCAAGTTCCACACCGATAATGTGAATTTCTCCGTTTTCGTCTGTGCGGAAAATTTCTGCGTCTTCTTCACTTGTCACCCATGTTGGATGTTTTTCACTTCCTGTGCCAACGAATTTCAAATAAATTACTTCGTCTTGTTCGTTTTTCCGTTTTACAAGGAATGGTACGTTTTCTAGTGGCATTTTAGAGTCGCCGTCAATTTTTTCAATGGTAAACTGACCTGTACCAATGACCATGTTTTTTGTGTCATCATGAGCTTGGAAGTCGCTATCTGAAAGAGCAATATCTACGAGATAATCAGCATTGTTCAAATAAAATTGTCCGTTGTCCAATGTGTAAGGAATGTGTCCTGTCAAAATAACTTCGATTGACGTTTTCCCTTCTAATTGTGCAAAACTCGTGTTTGGTATAGTAATCAAAGCACTGGTAATGCCAGAGTGGTCTACTGTCGCCGTAATCCCGCTTAGCTCCGCACCTTCTGCTGTTACGCTTGTAATTTCATCAAGTGTGATGTGGTCTGCTCCGTTTTCTGTCAATTCTGGTGTGTCTTTGATTTCTAGTTTGGTATATTTGCTAATGTAGTTTTCGCCGTCCCAGACTTGTGCGTTGATGTCTTCTGGTACTGGTACGGTGATTTTAAAGGTAATCACCTCACCGAAAGCGTAGTCCGTTGACGGATTGTTTGGGCGAGTTATTACTTCTTTTTTGATTTGACTTGTATAGTCTTTTGGATAGAGGTAGACAATATCCATTGGCACACCGTCCTCTGTGAAAGCAGGAAGAGCGGCAACAAGTGGTTGTTCATATTTGAACACGTTGTTGTTCACAAGTGCGTTTTCGCTGTTCATTGTGTCAATTTTCTTTTCTACAATGAGATACACCGCATTTTTTCCTTGGTATTTCGTTGGCAAATCGGCAAATGTCGTGCCGACTTCTTTTGCAGAATGTCCGTCTTGCGTAATGGTGCTACCTGTTGGCAAGAACGTTTTCGCTAAGTTGCCAAGTGTCAATTTTCCTTGTGAATATTCATAAGAAATTTGTTTCGTTGCCATTTCAACCGTCATTCTCTCACTCGTAGAATGACTACGCAATTCTGGAGAAAGATTACTCATATCGCCATTTATCACGTCTGCAACAGTTTTTTTGCGAAGTTGATAGAACCGACTTTCCACGTGATACGCCTCAAACGTTACACCGTCAAGCGTTCCTTGCAACTCTCTGTCTGGCAAACCTGCGTTTTCAATCGCACCTGAGTGGTCGAGCTGTTTTCTTAGGATAAAGCGAGTGTTTTCTGGCAAACCGTCTCCCTCGTTGCCCAAAAGTGCAAAATCGTCTGTATTAGAGAAATCAGATTCCCCCGGGCTAAATGAAACAGATTTTACCATAGCGTTTTCCGCCATTAGCTCGTCTTCTGCTAATTTATCGTACCCGCCGTATTCTACATAGTAAGTTTTTATATTTGTATTATTATAAGCAAAATCATTCCACGGAGCAATGTCACTATACGCAAATTGTAAATATCCCTCGCTCGTCGTGCCATTTGGTTCTGCCTTACCTGTTGCAACTTGTTCCATGGTTATTAGCGTTCTCTCAGGGTCGTTAGGGTCGTTGGGATTTTTTGGGGTTGCGTAAATCGTCCCAGTTCCAGAAGTTCGATACATTGGCTGATTTTTCCTTTGGAAGAAGTCAAACAACTCTCCTGCTACTTTTGGATTGGCATCTGTTTGGTTTGAGTAGGTGGCAAACGTTGCTGCGGAGAAAAAGACATTTCCGTCATCATTTTTGTGATTTTTTCCCTCTGGACCACTTGCCCAGTACCATTTGTTATTACGGGTATCATAAGGAGAAGTTGGAACACTTGCAGTGTCCTCATCTGCGATTTTTTCGCCACCTGCTGTTTTTCTCGCACGTGTACCTCCTAACCAACCTGTCGTTTTGGCAACAGAATAGTAAATATAGTCTTGTTCTTCGGCACTTGTAATCGTCGCAAGATAACCTTTCATTCCGTTATAAGTTTTTGTTTTTGCCTCGTTATATGCTTCATACCAGTTGATTGAAGATGTTTTATCTATTTTTTCATAGTAGTGGTTTACTCCTTGGCTGTCTACGAAGTTTGAGATACTGGTTTTATTGAGTGTTACGCTGAATTTTCCGTACACGACAGCCTCTGGAGTTTTCTTTGTAAAGGTGATACCAGAGAGAAACGTGCGGACATTTTCAGCTGTGGCATTCGTTTCCATAAAGGAAATGCTCGTGTAGCCTCCATTTAGGCTGTCTTTCCGTTTCCAAGAAGTTGCAGGCATTTGAATGTCAAGCGTACCACTTGGGTATTTTAGGCTAATTGAGCCGTATTTTGTGCCGTCACTTTGTGTTTTGACGTTGACCTCACTTACAGAAAATGGGCCGTTGCCACTGTCGCTTGCGTCATGGATAACGTAAGAAACTGGGTTTTTATCGGTCAATTCCACTGCACTCACAGAAATTGGGGATAAGGTGAAAGTTGTAAGTTCACTTACCGTTGCCAATAATAATAGAAGTGCAAGTGTTAAGTTTGTGATTGATTGTTTGGTTTGCTTGATTGTGTTTTTCATCACTTATTCACCCTTTCTATGAGTTTTTTATGGGCTCCTCTAAAAACTCCGCTTAAGACTAAATTAGCTAGTTTTTAGATTTTCGAGGAAATCGACGAAAGCTATGTGGTTCATAGGTTGAGGAGACTGACGAAGAAAATCGGAAAACTAGCAATTTAGGATAAGTGCGAGTTTTTAGAGGTGCCCTTATGTAACGAGTATCATAGTAGAGAAAATCTGTCTGCTATGATACTCGGGAGGATTGCTTTTCTTTGCTATTCTTTACGCTTCAGTCTCGTCTCCGTCTTTATTGTTGCGTTTCCATAGGAATGCTACGAATGCCATTCCTGTGATCCCTACGGCTAACATGATGACAATTCCTTTTCCACCTGTACTTGGAAGTGTTCCTTTGTGGTAGTTTAGAATGTCGTGGTGGAAGTCTCCTTCTTCTTCACCAAGTAAATCTCCTGCAACGTTACTATTTGCCAATGTAGAATTAAATTTTGTAATCCCCGCATCAACTCCTGCTGTGGTAATCACAAATTCATGTCCTGAGGCAAAAGTTTCTAACGGATTGACATAGCCGTCTGGTGCAACAATTTCGGCGTATTTGTAAGTACCGCTTGCAAGACCTTTAATAATTAACAAACCGTCAAAATCCACTTCAATGTCTGTTTCTCTATCTATTGGTGTATAATTGTCAGCATCTATCGCAGTTTCTGGTGCATATATATATACCCCTTCACCGTCATTTCTAAAACTTAATTTTTCGCCAGCACTATTGTAAATATTAAACTTCGCACCAGTTAATGGAGTCAAAGAATCTCCGTCAATTTTGATAAATTGGTAAGCACCTGTTGCAACTTTCGTTGTGTTGTCCGTAAGTTGTGTCGTATCTGCTTTGTAGTATGCGATATTTTCAAGCGGTGTATCTAATTGCATTGTTGTATTTCCTTTCACTTGTAAAGTAATCGTTACACTTTGACCTGCAAAAGAAAGTAAAGCAGATTGTGAGAAGTGCCATTGCACATCTTCAGCATCTTTAAAGTGACCATTATCAGCTGTAATATCAGTTGTAAATGCGTAATCTTTATATTTTCCATCATTTATAGTAGGGGTTAAACCGTTAGAAACCTGAGACTCCATATAAACAAAACCATATGGTATATCATCCCAAACATTTAAACCACTTGCATATTTTGAATCTGCAATATCTGCTGGGATTGGGAAGTCAATCGTATAAGTAAGTGTGTCGCCTACGGATACTTTTTTCACTTCATTGATTGGTTCATCTTGAGGTTCTCCAGTATAAGTATAGCCATTAGAAATTGCTCTTAACGTCTTATACAACTGAGCTTTTTGGTTTTTTGGATAGATGTAAATTTTATGCATGACTGTGCCATTATCTTTAGTAATTGGCAAGGCAATAATCGTTGGAACGGCACTTGTAATCGCCATGCCTTCTGGGCTAGTTGTTTCATAGATTGCGTAAACTGCCCCTTCGTGACCTTCACCTTCGTGACCTTCACTTTTCGTTGGTAATTCCAAACGTGCTAGACCTGTACCACTGTCGCCATTGATTGTTCCATTCTGCACACCTGTTTTGCTACCTGTAAGTTCTGAAACTAGATCACCTCTGTCATTTCCTGCGTCTACTTGTTCATAGTAGTTTGCGATTAGACTAGCTGGGAATTTTTGGAAATAAGCAACTGTCTGTGCATAAGCCGCAGCAGCTGATATACCTTCTCCAGCTTTAAGTCCGCCATCGAGTGCTGAGAGCGGGTGATTATCATCATTATCTACACCTGTATTCGGTTGTCCGTTATCCGTACATCCTTCACGTAATCCATAGTAATAGCTACTTACATCAAAGACTGTAAACCCAGCCCCTGCCAAGTAATTAAATTTATCCATTACACTTGACGGAATGTCGTAATCTTGACCGTCAGAAGTTGGTGTGATTTCTGGAAATGCTGGTGTTTCACCGTCTTTATACACTAATTTATGTATATTGACACGTGTAAAACCATTTTCTGGACTATCATCTGTAATGTTTGCAGATACTGGTGACGTAGCAACTGTGAGTACGAGTGGTGCAAGAATTAAAACGTTTGCAACACTTCCAATAATCTTCTTGTTCATGGTAATATCCTCCTTATTATTGTCTAGCTCCGAGGAGCTTTTCTTTGTTTTCCAGACAGTTATCTGTCTGCCTACATTGTCTTTTTTATTAGAAAAGTTTTCTTTCCTAAACCTTATATTTTAATTATACTCATTAATTTCTCATTTGGTTAAAATACCCAGTTCGAGTTCAAACAAATTAAAATTTTTTAATGAAAGCGGAATCTTGTCATTTTATAAAAAACACTTTGTAGCTTTCCCTCTACAAAGTGTTGATTTAACGCTATTTTTTCTTCTTTTCTCTACTGATGAAATATAAGAAACACATGAAAACTCCTGAGATACAAAGGAGAATACTGCCAAGCTCACCTGTGTCTGGTAGGAATCCTCGTGGCTCGTCCTCATTTACCATGCGAGGTGTTTCGTTGTAGGTGTCCGCTAGTTTCGGAGGAGTGTTCTCGTCTTGTTTCGGTGGAATGGTTTCGTCCTCGATTGGTGGCAATTCTCTGTCGTCCTCTGGCGAGTCTTCTTCGCCCTCGGTTTCTGGCAATTCGCCGTCTGTATTGTAATAAATCGCCTCATCTTCGGAAAACGTCTGAATGTCGCCATTTTCGTCCATGATAGAAATGAGAATTTCCTCATTTGGATTTTCTGGAATCGTTACTTCTACCCCACCGAAATCGTCAAAGAGAATACGAAAATCTTCGGGAGCCTCGACTTCTCGAAACATATACGTTCCAGCTGGGAGTTTGTAGTCGCCTGTGGAAACTCGACCGTTGGTGTCGCTTGTGAAAAATGCGAGAGATTGGTTGAAATTTTCCTTGCTACCAGCGTAATCGTTAAACGTGTCGCCGAGCAATTCCGCCCAGAATGGATCCATTTCCCCCTTAAACTCGTCCGTCCAAGTAAGGTTGCCGTCCGTGCTTTCCTCAAGGTAGAGCGTCCTGTTTCCCTCGTCTTTTGAGAGGACAAATATCGCACCCTCTAACGCTCCAATGTCCTCAAACGTCGCACCAGATAAGCCGTGCTTGTAAAAATGAGCCGAATAGGCGAGCGGGTAGGCTTTCGGATAAAGTTCAACTCTTGAGACTTGTCTGCCCTCCTCGTTGTGAGCAGGGAGTGTGAGCAAAACGGATTGCAATGCCTCCGTTACATTACCACTTTTCTCTTGGGTAAAGAGATACCCTGCACTTCTTCGGTCGTTCAAGTTTTCTAGCTGAACCGTCGCTCTTCCGTTTTCATCTGTGATAAGCGTTGCTACTTCGACTTCTGGCGTGACCAATTTCTCCAGTTCCTCTGCGGTTTCTTCACCCGTGAGAAAGTCTGTTACGTCATAGACAGTCATTTTCACTCCGCTCATCACTTCACCTGCTAGTGATTTCGTGAAAACCGTCACTTCTGTCGTGTCTGCTTTGGCAAATAGATTGCCGAAAAATAGCGAGAGTGTGAAAAATAGTCCTATCACCCAGATTTTTTTCATTCGTTTCATTTTCTTTCCCCCCTTCCTTTTCGATAGTTCCTGATAACGAGGAATAGTACAATAATCAACAACACACACCCGCTACCCAATAATAGAAAAATTCTCGTGTCGGTTTTCTTTTTTTCTTGCTGAATGTTTTCGATTTCTTTCATCATGGTTGGGGTAAATGGGACTCTCTCCCCTGTGATGAGTAGTCGGTGGCTATTGATACCAATTGGCACACACGTTACAAGTGTCGTTAAATCTCTATTTTTATCAAGCAATACTTTTTGCGATTGGTCTGGTGTGACTTTTTTTTGCTCGAAAATTTTGTAGGCGTAGTATTCGTTTGCGATTTTGTATAAAATCAAGTCGCCAACTTTTAGTTTCGGTACTTCGTTGAAAAGTCGTGCGTGCGGAATACCAGAGTGTCCTGCAACAATCGAGTGTTTTCCGACACCTCCTGTCAAATCGCTACTCGTTGCTAACCACGTTGCCCCACGCTGTAAAAATTGTTCGCTACTATTGTCAAAAATCGGGAGCGAATGTTTGATTGTGGGGAGGTAAATTTCACCGATAACGTGCTTGGCATAAATAGGTATCGTAATCGGGTCATAAGAGAGTTCATGCAAACTTTCAGCAGAATACGGGTCTTGAAGTGCTTTTTGTCTGGCAACTTCTTGCCGTTGTTTCATCTGCTCGCTTAACTTCTCTGCCGTTTTCTCCTCTACGTGTTTGTTGGTGAGAATTTCGTCCACCATTCTGTCGTTTAACGCATTCATCACGTGAGGATAGGAAAATATCCCAACGGCACCAGCAAGCGTTAGCACAAAGCCGAGAGTGAGGAGAAATTCTAATTTTTTATAAGTGGTTGGCTTTAATTTCATGGTCTCACTCCTTTTTAGCTCTACGATAATTCTTATGTATGAGGGGGAATCCCCCCTCTTTATTATTTATTTGTTTTCATCTTCCACTTTTGCGAGTGCTTTTACTTTGCGTTTCATCATGAAGAATACTGCTGAAATGCCAAGTAGAGAGAGACTTGCGACAGTGAATACAATGAATCCTTTGCCCCCTGTGGTTGGGAGAACTGTTTCGGAGACGTTGTAGATGTTGTGGAAACCGTCCACATAATTGCCAGATTCAGATAACTCTCCAAAACGATCATAACTTTGAAATTCTAGTTGTTCTTTTGTCATTGGTCTAAACTCGATTGGTGTAGTATCTAAACGATAACCAGCTGGGGCATTTGTTTCAGTTATTGTGTAAGTGACATCTGCATCTAGTCCTTTGATTATCAACTCACCATTTTCATTTACAGAAAGCGTTGGTACGCCGCTTTCAGTTGAGTCTGCCACGTGGTAAACTCCAGCTGTTTCCTCTACAAAACTAAGTTCTTCCTCGCCACCTACCTCATTTAACACACTTATTTTAAATGTTGCACCTGCAAGGGGAGCACCTGTTACGCTATCGTTCTTTTTAAATTTATACATCTGCGTAAAACTTTCTACTTCGTCTTCCCCCGGAACAATGACTGTATCGTCATCTTGCCATACGCTATAACGTGTTTTATTTTTGATTGATTCGTTCACATCTGCCTCATGGTTAATATGCCCATCAACAGAAACAGTAATCGTTGCTCCTGCTAAGTCTTCCCATTTAATAGCTGAAGGTGAGGTTACTTTGTCTGGATTGTATTCAAAGACAAATCCTGCTGTTGCTCTCCCGTTTCCAATCAAAGGTTCAGAGTAAAGCTCAGGGAATGAGAGTACATCAAAATCAGCGTAGTTATCATCTCTTGCTTGAGACCCTATCCATGTTCCTTTTTCTCCCTCAATCTTTTCAATTGTCATCCTATCAACTGTAAGCCCAACCCCCGGAATATCAACCACATCTATTATTCTATATTTATAATGCCCATTTGCTAATTTTGTTCCAACATCATTTGGCACTTTGAATTTAATCGTATAATATATTCCTTTGCCAATTTGCACATTTTTGTAAGGAGAGTTTTCAGTACCGTCACCTAAAACCTTCTCAATTCCCCCCACTTCATTTTTCGGATATAATTTAATCGTTTCAAGTTTCGTTGTTCCGTCATCTCCATACATTGGAAGTGCGACAATGGTTGGCACGCTACCAACGACCATTGTTGCGGTTTCCCATTCTTCAACACTAATATTGTTTGGTGGTGGTGTAGTTTCTAGCACTGCATAAATTGCATCTTTTCCGCCACTTGTTTCTGGAATGTTAGGGATTGTAACCACTCCATGTTCTGGTTCTGTTGGACCACTTTCACTACCTACGACACTCCCACGAGCTTTAATTTCTGTGTTGTTTTCTAGTTTCAACATTGCTACATATGCTTCATACACTTCCGCTCTTTTTGCTCCGCTGTGTGCGTCCAAATACGTTTGCATATAACTACCATAAAAATCACTTGTCAAGTCCACCACGGTAAATTTTGCACCTGCCATTGGTTTTGAAACATCTAAACCGCTTGGCTCTTCATATCCATTGTTGTCATAATTCGGTGCTGACGCATTTTCGACTTTGTGAATTTCAAAGGCAACATCGGCAAAAGTTTTCGTTGGCAAAAAAATCATTGCCATGAATAAACATACCGCCACAACGCTCACAAGTCCTAATTTTTTTTGTTGGTTATTCATAATAAACGCCCTCCTTATTCTAGCTACAAGGGGCAGGAGTTTAGAACTCCATACCACCTTCTACGCTATCTTTGTGTTATGTATCGGGGCATAAAGCCTATGCCCCTATACATTTCCGTCAATTTCCGCTACTTTCATCTTTTGAGTCGTACTTCACTTAGCCTTATCCATTTCCGCAAGCGATACAATACAACGGACAACGCAAGCATGATACTTGTCGCAACCATTATCCACTTCAAGCCATTGCCTCCTGTTTCTGGGAGGAATAAACTTCGTTGATACGTATTGTAAACGTCGAGATATTCGCTTTTGAATGTTTCTTCGTCCACTTCAAAACTAACTGAAGTTAAAGCTGTATAATCCTCAGCACTTGATAAAAACTCATCCATGATATTGTTTTCGTCCTTATCATATACTGCTGTTTCTTTGATGAAATATTGATACTCCATACCATTTACATCCTTTTTACTGAGTAAACCACTTGCCCACTTCCAACTGTTTTCCTTGTTCAAGGTAATCGTTTGGATATAGTGATAGCCACTTTCTTCTGTTTTGCGGAACAATTCTAGTGTAATGTGGCTTACATAGTTGTCTGGTGTGGCGATGAAGAATTTTTCAAAGCCAACTTTGACATAATCGTCCTCGCTTTTCGGTGTGAGAACATTTTTCAACCCAATCAAGAAATTGCCGTTGCTATCTGTCACCAGTCGATTGTCGGTGTCAAATAGGTCGTGGTTTTCGTCAAGCAAATTATCCAACATTCCCTCTGTTGTGAAATTCACAAGAATGGACTTGCCATTTCGGCTGTCGATAATGTCTACTTCTTTTGCCACGTAGCGATAAAGCACCCCGTCATCTGTCTTGACTGGAAGATTTTCGATTACTTCCTTAAAGGAGTTTTCATGTGTCAACTCAAGTGAGGCGATTTTTCTATCAAGTGTAAACGTGCCAAGTGAGGTTTCCACTTCTCGAAGTACATCTACTTTCACCACGTAAAACTCTAAATCGTCCTCATTGACAAGAATATTGTCATTAGTGAAATCCCACGTTTTTTCAATCGTAAGCGGACGTTTTTCGTAATCGTTTTGCACGTTTAGGGTAAATTCCCCATTCTCCGTGCTAAAACTTGCAAAGGAGTTCTCTTTTGCGTTGCCCACTTCATCAGTTGTGTAGAAATTCGGCATTTCCTCAAGCGACATTTGTCTGAAGTAAATTGGCTCACTCAATTTTTGATAACCGACTGGAGCTTTTAGCTCAACCAAGCGATAAAGCCCGTTGGTTAATCCTGCACGTGTGATTGTCTCATTCACATCAAAGGCACCAAGTGCATTGGTTGGGTAAATGGATTGCCACGTGTCTCCCATTTTCTTCTCTAACATGAAAGAGGCACCTGCTAATAAATCACCTTTTGCGTTTTTCTTCGCAAACGTCAACTCATGATTGTACCCACTTCCCTCGCCACTACTTTCAGACCACGGTTTTTCTACTTGTCCGCCAACTTTTGCCTCTTCAGCATCTCGCAAGTTTATACCGAGATAGTTGTACAAATGATTGTCTCCTGCTGGCAATTTATCCCCGTCTATTTTCACTGCGTAGTCAATGATAAACGTACGGTCATCTCGTGGTTCTTCATTTGTGTACGCACGGTTTTCACCAAAGAGAATTTGCCAAGGCTCTCTTGGGCGACTAGTCATATTGAGCAATGTGTCTGCGTTGAATTGACCAGCAATTGGACTATATGACCCACCATAATCCCATGCTAAATTTGCTGGAATATCTGCAAGTGTATGAAAATCGTCTTCTACTATTTTCGGTCTACCATTGACATCTAACTGATTAAAATCCCAGTAGCGAATGATTTTTCCGTATTCATCTGGAAGAGTATAATCTCCATGATTCCCTCCCATAGTCGCTATAATATGTGACGGAATTTGCAAATAGTCTACTCCAGCCGTCAACAATTTCCCTTTGATGAGTTGACCTGTCACATCTCTAACTCCCTCATAAACTTTCAAAATCGGCTCGCCGTCTGCTCCTTTAATCAAGCTCATCGCCGTCTTATCTGTCGCATCACTTACGAGCAACTGCTGGAATTTGAAATTATTTGGATTGACAACGACCGTATAAAAGCCTAGATTGCTCTCTTCTCCCTCTCCTGCAGTCATGGTTTTTGTGTAAAGTGAACCATTTCTATCAAATTGCACTTCACCTGTTGAGGCTGTCATGTCGCTTTGATTCGGAGTGGTAAGTTTCGCTGTGTTTTGAAATTTTCCGTTCAACAATGGGTCTTTTGAATAAGCTGTTTCATGAGACAAACTCATCAAGAAAACAATGTTGAGCGTTTTGTCATGTGTTTTCAAAAAATTGATTTTGAGCAATTTTGTCTCTTCGTTGTAGTCAATTTCGTAATCTATCCCCTCTTTGAAAATCGTATTGGCAGGGTCTTTTTGTTCCGTGCCATTTGTGTGAAGATAGTTGCGACCATTGTCTGAAACTTCTTTGCTTTCATAAATGCGGATACTATTTTTTATCAACTCAAATGTCGTTTCTTCCACCTCTCCTACTTCCAGATGAGAAAGGTCGTCTGTGAATACCGTTCCTGCTGGCAAAGTAGAGTGGAATGGATTGAACGTTGTGGTGAACGCTACGACTGGTTTTTTCGTGTAACCATTTGCAATAACAGAGCTATCCTCACTTGAAAATCCTTTATAAATCCCCTCAACGTCTGATTGATCCGCAGAAATATACCCACCATTGTATTTGAGGTAGTAGAACAATTTGAGTGAGGCTTTATATCCGCTATCTGATTGACCAAGCCGAAGTGTTTCCCAAGAGGATAAATCTCGTCCTGCTGGGAGTAAGACTGCTTGTTTTACCCCATTACTGTCGTTATACATATCAAGCCATGAAAACCACGTGATTCCTACATCTCTTTGAGAAAACTCACCATTTTCTCCCCACCGACCTTCTACACCATTGAACGAATGTAAATCTGGGTTAAGGAACGGATTGTATGGATCATTGTGCGTACTGTCATAAGTAAAATCATAAAACTTATCCGCACCTTGCCATTTATAGATTTCACCCTCTTGCCACCATAGCCCGAGACTATCTTTCCAATCATTAATTTCCTCATTTGTCATATCCCAAGAACGAAGATACCCTTTGTTTTCCATAATATGCTCTTTTGTTTCAAAGGTAACTTCTACTTGACTGCTGAGACTTTCTTTATAACTTCCTAAGAATTCAATGACAAAGCCACTCTTGAAGTCAAGTCCGCTATAAAGCGTACTACCGTCTGGCAAAAGCAAATGTTCATCATCTAAGTTTTTATAGCTCAACGTATAATCAATCCCACGTCTTAAAACAGTGTTTGAAGGTACAAGTTTCACGACAAGCGTATCTTCGATTAATTCACGTTTAAAATATATCCATTTGTATTTGTTGTAAAAAATACTATTTAATTCATCTGGATGTGAGTTCATCAAATCTTCACGATACACAATATAGTTGTCAATGATTTTGCCATTTTTTACATTGTTCACCCCTTGCGTATTGTAATTAATCCGCCAAGCCATTGTTTGTTTTTCAGAATTACTATTTACGCCATTTTTCGTCACACCAAAATCCGTTGTCGGTGTAATGTAGCCTCCGTCTTGATCGCTAAAATCTGCGTAAGTCGCTTGGTTTCCTAGGTGAATCGTTTTGCCATTGTACCAACTTTGAGCTTGCGTTTTCGTGAATTTTGAAACGTATTTTATTTCATACCCACGTCTTGCATAGTTTGGTGCAACAGGTGGTGTTATGGTCATTTTCGTATCACTATTTGCAAAGCTAACCGTAAAGTTTTTCTGTGCGGCACTTTGATTGTCACAAGCATTAATCACAACAGAGCTTGTCACGTATTTGTGAGTACCTGCCTCACTTGGGCTAATGGTGAGCATATCTTCGATTGGATTATTTTTGCTAAAGTCAATCGGATAGTACACTTTTATCGTCCAATAAATGAGTGCATAGTCGTAATCACTCTTTGTGCTAGGCGTGCCGTTACTTAGGAAATATTCGATTTTCTCTGTGCCATTTTGTTTGTCTATCTCTTTTGAAAACTCACTATGCACAAGGTCAAATTCGCCTTCGACTTCTTCTTTGCTCTCATTTTGTTTGCTTGTAAAACTTGCTTTGTTTCTTATCTTGGTCACATCATCATCTGTAATATGCGTTTTGACCACGACTTTATAGGCGGTAGATTTTAGCGTATTTTTTGGCAAAATCGTCCATGAGACTTCCCCATTTGTGACTTCTTGCGTATAATTGCTACTTTCTAACTCGCTCCAATCGTTTTCATTTTTTTCTTTTTTGTAAAGTGTGGCACGAACAAAATCTTGGTTATTGCCAAATGTGTCGTAAATGACAACGTTGCTCAATGCTTGATGTCCGCTACTTCCGTCATTTACCTTAATTTCCCATGTCATTTCCCCAGTGTCTTTGTTGTACTCCAAGCCTTTTTTCTGAATTTTTGCCTCACCGTCCTCTTTCGAGTGAATGACGATTTCATCTCCTCCGACTTGGCTCAAGTCAATCACGACATCTTCATCACTATTTTCAAAACGGAATTGCGTTTGAATGGAGAGTTTCCCTGCGATACCGTCATAATTTAGCACATTGACATTCCAATGAATTTCAATCTTGTGATCACTTGAAATGGTATAGGTGGCAAATGTAACATTGGAAAGATTGCCTTGTCCTTTGATAACTCCCGTCATACCAGTCGCTGGCACGTAAAAACAACTTGGTAAATTTTCTAACACCGTAGGATTCGAGAGAATGCTTACATTTAAATCATCTGCCAACGACCAATTAATCGTCAAACGAACATTTGCATTTTCTGCTACTTCACTGCCGTTGGATACATTGGTATAGTTTCCGTCGCCGTTGAGGTCGACTTGAAGTTGACTGCCTGTAATCGAAAACGCTCCGTTTGAGTTGTTTGTTACTTCTAATGGCTCATTTTCATTGGCGAAAATATCCATTGGTTTGAGGATAAATGTGAACATTTGTGGAAAAAGCATACAAATAATCACCCAAAGATAGAGAAATCTATGTGATTTATGAACTCTCGTTTTCATGGTATCACCTCCCACACTCTACAAACTCGCAATTTATGCAAGAAACCTATTTTTAATCTACCTTTTTTTCTTCATCTTTTCTTCACCTTTTATCAATTTTTATCTAATTCAATTTTAATTCTTTACTTATAAATTTGCAATTAAAAACTAGCGATTTGTCTAAAAAAATTTTATCTATGTAAAGGGCACGAGTGTCGTTATTATAAAATCAGACTAAGACAAACTCCAATTTACAAATTTCTACGAGGAATTTGTCTTAGCCTGTTAGGAGGACCGTTGTTTATTCGATACTATCAGTAAGTGTCCAGTCAACTCTGCCTTTATATTCGCCCGCAAACATATTCACGGTTAACTGCGGGATAACTCCGTGCATGGCGTCATAGGTGACTGTTTTATCCGTGTTGTATTTTCCTTGCGACAGTATCTCGCTGTTACTTGAAAGACTCCATTCGGAAAGCTCCATTACTTCGCCTTCCATTTCGCCATATTGTTCTACCCATTTGAGTGGTGCCATTGTGAAATTATGCACCTTATCAACAAGTGGGGTCGCACTTGCGGTAATTTGCCAATTGACATTGCCTGAGACTCCGTCATCTCGAATGGTAAATTTCATGAAATTATTTTCTGGTTCGGGGTCGTTTCTCGGAGCAAAATAACTGCCGTTCATCGTTGGTGCCAAATGCCACACATCAGCAAGCGAATAACGCCATGTCATATCACCCGGTTTTTCTGCCCACCACATACCAGCTTTTTTAAAGAAAATCGCTTTAGCATCTTTAAATTGTGAAAGAACGGCTTTGTCGTTTTCATCTTTGACTGGAATCAGATCATTTGCCACCCTGAAATCAGCTCCCATAGTCGTTTCATGGTCGACCGCACGCACCATTGCACTCAAATCTTTTTCCAAAATCAAACCGTCTTGACCTATCACGTCACTTCCCTCATCACTCGTACTATCTGTTGATTCGTCTGGTGTAGTAGAAGAATACGCATAAGCTGCCATGTTTGCAGAACAGACAATTTTGAGATTGTTGTATTGACGATAATCACCAAAAAGTGAATTATTTTTACTGCTACGAAACGCTGCAAATCGAGGATTATTTAGGTAAATGAAAAACTTATTCGCAACAGGACTACCAGAAAAGAGTCGTCCATTATTTCTTTCCCAATCAATATAGCTATTTTCTTCTGCGGTAATGGTAGAGCCGTTATTCGATCTCGTGCGATTAATAAAATTCCAGTTTAACCCTCCTTTTGTGAGAAAAGTACCTGTACTTCCTACGGTCATTTGAAAACTTTTGTTGCTACCGCTCATAAACCCTCTCTTACCGCCTGTAAAATCCATATTGAGCGTGCCGTCAATTTGCCAAATGGTATCCGCACTTTCGCCAGCATAAAATCCTCCGCTACTTCCATTGTCTGAAAAATTCAATGTTGCCCCCTCTGCAACGGTGAGCTTGATTGGATTTGTAGAACTTGCATCATCAGGTTTGATGATGTTCGCACCAGAATTATTATTGCGAATGACAATATTTGTCGTGCCACTTAGCACTTCGTATTGAGAAATGCCCTCGCTTAACTCTTGAGCTCCGCTTGCTCCGTTTGGATAGATGATATTATTGTTCCCTTTAAATCGAACGACATTTGGAGAAGTCGCATCTCCTCCTGTTGCATAGAGCATTTGACCGTAACGAGCGGCGACATAATTCACGTTTTCATACGTGATCGTTATCCCTTTTCTGCCGCTACAAAAGAACATACCATACCAATTATGTGTGATATATGGAGCATTTTTATCGCTTGCCATTTTCACATCCTCTGGATTGGTTATTCCCACTGGAATTTCCACTGAATTGTCGACATTCCCGACATTCATATTTTTAAACGTAATACTGATATAGCTACCACTCGGAAGAAAGGTAGAGTAGTCACCTCCGTCTCCAAACGTATAAGTATAACCGTCTCCGTCAACAACCAAGGTGCTAGGATTCTCCGCCGTTCCTCCAATCAAGCGATAGTCATTGTTATTCCCTGCATAATAAACATTATTTTTCAAAATAAATGTTTTCGGCACTGACGTTATCGCAGGTTTCGTTTCACTTGTCGCTCCTCCGCTAAAGACCGTTATCGCGTCCCTTATATCCTGTGCTGTTCTTATCTCCGCTCGCCCTAATTCATCTACCGTGTACCCGCTCACCTTCCACGCTCCCAAAAAGACTAGAAGGGACAAGTAGATTATCCATGCTATTTTTTTCATCTCTCACACCTCTCTCATAAACACGTTTTAACTTTCCCCACGTCTTAGCTCTCTTTCTCTTTTCCGCTGTTCGATTTCTCTTAACTCACGTGCAATCTCGTTTTCTACTTCCTCATTTTTCTTCCGTTTTTTTCCTATGATAAAAAGAATGCCTCCTACTATACAAATCGCACTTGCTACACCTATAATGCCGAACAATAGCGGATTTGTAATCGTTGGTTTTCTGTTGGTCATCGCCAAACCGCCTGCTTGTGCCTCATATTTTTCTATTTCTTTCACTGTCACGTCAAAATCTTTTGTCAACACCCATTCACGTTTGTCTGGCAATGTAGCGGTGATTTTCATTTGATAATGCCCGCTTTTTAGCTCTCCTGTGATAAATTTCATTGGATAAGTGAACGTTGTATTCGGAGCAATCATGGCATTTCCTTGTTTTTGTTCTTTGACAATTTTGTTTGTCGTTTTGTCTGTCATGGTTGCTTTCCATGTAAGCGGTGAGAGATTAATGGCAGTTGGATTGGTAATCGTAGAATTTACCGTAATACTGCCGTTTGCTTGTGAAACTTCTACTTTGTTCAATGTCAATTCTGGCTTGATTTTCGTATCATTTTCACTAATGCAAACACCGTTGACATAGCTAATCGTGTTGACATAGCCTGATTGTTTCTTTTCCTCATCAGTCAATTCTCTACTCGTATGAATCCCGCCTAGAATAATACCGTCAAATTCTTCAGCTGGCATTTTGATTTCAATTTCAATTCGTTTGCTTTGTTTCGGCGGAACTTTCACCGTTGGCGTTTTCACTTTGGCAATCGTTTGAAACGGATATTTCATGCTTGCGTCTGTTTTCGGATTGGGTACGTTGTAACTAATATTCACCGTACTACTCGTCAAAGCAGGGTTGGCTGAGATGTAAAACGTATTTTCCGTTTCCGACATATTGTTAATAGAAAGAAAAATAGACGTTACTTGATTCGGTTTCAACCGCAAATCAAAGTATGATTTTTCCTTGTCTCGCTGAAATTCTGAGATTTCAGTGTTTACGCTATAATCTTGTTCCAAGGCTTTCATGTGTGTCGGGTGGAAAAAGAGCATAGCAAGAAATAGTGCGATAAATACATTTGTTTTTTTCATTGTCCTAGTCCTCCTTGGTGCTGTTGTATTTTATTATCTTATCTTCTCTTCTCCTCCTCTTTTACGTTGTCATTTATGCTGATTTGCTTTGTATTTCTACTTCACTTCCTATCTTTTCCACACTCATCATACCTATCCTCATGTATTCCTCACCTTTGCAGGCTAGGAGGATTTTTAGGTTTTGGTTGGCTTGAATAATGGCTTCTTTCATTTCTTCATTGTCGCCAATCCCTTCTGTTTCAACGGTGAATGTGTATGCCTCACTTCCTGAGTGTCTTACTACGAGCATTTCTATTTTCCATGTGGTAATCATGTGAATCTCCTCCTTCTTTTCGTTGTGCCTTGTTGGCGAGGTTTTTGAGAGGTTTTTGGATTTCTCTACTTCCTTTATGTAGCGGACAAGGTTTCCCTTGTCCGAGGTTTCTCACGTTATGGAGTTTGTGGTGGTTGTCCGTCCATTAGTGAGTATTTGACTTGACCGTGGTAACGACCTGCTGTGCTGGATTCTGTTACACCAACATGAAGTGAGCAAGAAATCGCTCCAGTTGTATGCAAACCTCCTGCTGTTGCTCCATTTGTTGAAAGAATGACAGGAGCATCTTCTGGTTCTACAAGAAATTCGATTGCTCCACCTGTCCCTACGATTTTTGGATCAGTCACACCAGCAATAGCAGTAGATTCATCTGCAATATTTACCATAAAACTTGTAACTGGTAATGTTTCTGTACCATTCAATTTCATTGGTGTTGCATAACCTGTTACATAGTACCCTGTTGCACTACCACGCAAATCACGAACTTTGATTGTCCCTGAACCACCTGTTGCAGCAAGAATTGGTGTTATGGGGTCTAAATTAACAATTTGTGCTTCTGAGCTAATGGCAAGATCGCCAAAATCAGCTGGTGCACCATTGTAAAGCGTAATACCGCCAGAACCAACCATGGTAATACTTGTATTAGATGATCCTTGATTATCAATTACATCACCGTCAGCTGCGTGAGCAACTGTTGCAAACATCATTGCACCAAGCAATGTGCCTCCTACTACTAACCATTTGTTCGTTTTCATTTTTCTATTCCTTTCTATTTTTAGTTTTAATTTCAATTCTTCTCCTACAACGACGTTTCCCTACTATTCGATACTGTTTACTACTTGCCATGTCGTGAGAATGGTATAATCACCCACATCTAAATCTTTGCCCAAATATAGCTCTAGGCTTCCCACTTCCCAGACAAGTCGGTAATCACTTTCGCTCCCCCCTTTCAATGCCAATATTTCTTGAAAGTCGCTGCCCTTTGGGTTTGAGCTATATTTTCGTGTGGAAATTCTCGCCTCGTCTACACTTGCTCCGTTGCCAAATACATAGGCGTAAGATCCGTCTATCGTATAAATACTTAGCGGATAGGTTTTCCCTTTGTTTTCCTGTGCAATTTCGGCTTTTACTGAAACTTTCCACGTGGAGCGTTTTTCATCACGTTCATCACGTATGCGAACTTCCAGCGGAGTTTTGTTGTAAATTACTGTGCCTAATTCCTTGTTTGTGACGGTACCAAAGTCAACGTCTGATATACTGGCAAAGTAGATACCCCCCACTAAATTCAGCTCTGTTTCTATGCTCCCATTTTCCACTGCAAAACTTGTAGTAAACGGACACATTGACAGAACACCGAATATAGCTAAAAGGTAGCTCTTACGCATTACACCCATGCTCTATACGCCTCCCTCCTTGTGCTACGAGGGACTGAAGTTTGGTGGATGTTCGCAACAGCACTGGAAACTAGCGTTTCCAGCAAGTAAATGCTGTGGCTCACTGCCACAAACTTCAAACCGCCCCGCTCGCTTTTCTTTGTCTAGCTACGAGGGGCTGAAGTTTGGTGGCTGTTCGCAACAGCACTGGAAACTTTGGTTTCCAGCAAGTAAATGCTGTGGCTCACTGCCACAAACTTCAAACCGCCCCTCTACGCTTTTCTTTTATGGAGCAAGAGAAAATATAGACTAAGCAACACAATGCACGTGCCTAGAAAACAAGCGAGAAAAGAAATACTTTCATTCATGCTTGGCATGATTTCCTTTGGCATGAAAGAATACGTCTCTGTTGTCGTAGGAATCGGCTCCTCTGTGATGTGAAACGTGTTTTTTGAGGTCATTGTGTTTGCCTGAAAAAATGTAACTTGATTAATATTCATTTTCTCATCACCTCCTTTAAATTAGTGTGACTAGGGTGTGTTATACCAAATCTACATCTTCATCTCCCCCTCTTGTCTAACTTCAAACCGCCCCTCTACGCTTTTCTTTATCTATCATCTAGGTTCATCCTCCTCCTTTTTCTCTCTCTTTCCCTTCTTCGTAGTTGGACTTCTGTTAGCCATTGTTCTCTGTCGGGTTCTAGTTTTTCTGGTTTTTCGTCTTTGAAGAAGGCTAACCAGATTTTGTCTCCTTTGTAAAGTTGCACGCTTTCAATGTCTTTTAGCTCAAGCGTTACAAGTCTTCTACGTTTTTCTTTTTCTACATATTCAAAGTTTTCATTGAGAATACTCACAAGTTCTCTTGCGGTCATTCTCTTGCGTTTTCTCTTGATGACGAGAACTTCGCCTAATTTTACTTTTCTGTTGAGGCGAACTAACGCTCTTGGTTCCATGGCATCAGAGTCTTCTAGGACGACACCGACAAATCTGCGGTAGATGAAAATCCATGTCAAGAACCACCATGAAACAATTGTCCCGACAAGTGCAAGTAAACCGTCATTAAGTGTCCAACGTTTTTTGACTTCTTCGGTTTTGGCGGTATCTGGTACAAAGCGTTCGCCTGTAATCATCAGTCTGTGGGAGTTGACCATGATTGGTGTGCAAGTGATAAGAGTAACTAAATCACGTCCTTTTTCAATTTTGAGCTTTTCCACGTCTGTCGGCTCTACAATCACTCGGCGAATGACTTTGTAGTGCAAACTTCTGCCGACCGTCTGCAAGTGGAACGTATCCCCCACTTTCACCTTTTCAAGATTGGTAAATAGCTCTTTTGACTTCAAACCAGAATGTCCTACGATAACGGCGTGAGTGTTCACTCCACCTACTGGTAAGCTCGTTCCTTTCAAATGCCCTAGTTTGTCTTCGAGAGCTTGGGCATCGGCATCTTTGACGTAGGGCAAGTTTTGGATTCCCACACTTGCAATATCAAGAGTTCCCATTATCGCAAAATTTTTGAGCAAATCGTCATAGTCTTTGACATTTGTCATTGGTAAACTCTTGTCCTCTAAGTCGAAAAGTGCCTCGTTGTAGCGGTCGAGATCGTTATACATTGCTTTGAGTGCGTTGGCACTCATATGTTCAATCTCGCTCATTTGTTGTAATTTACCGTAGCTGTTTTTCTGATTTTCAAAATAAGTAGTAACGACTGGGTAGAGGAGACAGCCCAGACCAATCACAATGATTAGATTGGTGAGCCAAGACATGAGGATATGTCTGCGGTACTCCTTCTCTTTTTTATTCGACTGTTTCATAGACTCACCTTCTCGTTTTGTATTTTGAAACATTGATACTATGTAGTGGCTAATTAGAAACTCCCACATTTCTAATTAGCCTATATAGTAAAGCTACCCTTACGTTATCCTAACATCTCTAATTCCTTTTCTTTTTTCTTGATAAAGTAACCAATTGCTGTGAGAGCAAGTCCGATGAGAATGAGAATGATGAGACTTTCTCCCCCTGTTACAGGTAGAACGGTTGCTTTGAGGTTGACGATTTGAACAAGTGAATCGTTCGTTTGATCTGTTACCCACATTTCATGAGAAATGTTTGCTGCTGGAATCAACATTGGTTTTGCGAGTAGTTGATAGCCTGTTGGAGCTGTTGTTTCAACTAATTCGTAATCAAATTGAGGGTTAATTCCAAGCTGTTGTACTTGACCAAGAATATTTGCACCTACACCGTCTTTTGAACTCAATTCAAAACCTTTTGCAACGTCACTTTCATAGCCGACAGCACCATTTGAAGAGTTAAAAGAGACATATTTGCCTTCGTTTGCAGAAGCAATTCCATGTGTGTCTTTTACACGAAGTTTGAATTTCGCTCCACTCAATGGATTGCCAAGTCCGTCTGTCTTGATTGCGTTAAAGCTACCTGTATCAATTTCCGCACGGTCTACTAATACACCGTTTGGATTGGTAGTAGCATCTCTCACCCCGTCATCACGACCTGCACCGTCACCGCTAAATCCATTAGATTGAGCGTTGCCCGTACCAAATGTCGTAATCGCTCTTGCACCTACTTCCAATAGATAAATACCAATTTCCATTGGACGAACAGGGTACGTTTCAAACACTCCGCCTACACCGATAAATTCTTGATTGAATTTTTGTCCACTCGTTGTCATCGGTACAGAGAAAGCAAATTCTACGGTCATGTTGCTACTAGGGTCAAGTATGTTCAATCCGTCAAAGTCAGTGCCTGTTTTGTTTGTATAATCAAGTGCTTGTTGAAGATTTGGTATACTTCCTTTGAGCAATTGACAAACATAACCAGCTCCGACACTAGCCGTTACTTTGTTGTAGTACATAAACGTAATGTCAAGCCCGTTCACTGTTGAGACAATTTGTTGCGTTGAGTTGTTTGTGCTAAGACTTCCGCTCTTGTACGTTGTTGGAATGAATTTCTTTTCACCTGTTTGGTTGTTCGTCACGATAAAGTGAACAGGGAATACACCGCTTGTTGCCACTTGTGTCGTATGCGTGATTTGAGCATCTCTTGCTGCGGGAGACGGAGTAGTTGGCCATGTGTGATTTGTTGTCGCTTCGCCACCAAGAGTGGAAAGGTCATTCCAAACTGGTATATAACCAACACTTACAGTAGAGTTCGTATCTGTACCAGTAAATTTATCCAACATAGCGTTGTTGATATTTGCTGTCATCGTCCAGACATTTGTTTGGTTGTTTGCTACGCTGTCTTTTAGCCAATGAGCATAGCTATTGTTCACTGCTTGGAATCTATCTGTTGCTGTGCCGTCTGGTTTGAAGATGTTGACATAGCTGTGGAAAGCAAATCCTGCAACAGGTACATTTTTAGGGAAAAGATGAATGTCATACACTGCTTGAACAGCAGAGTTTCCATTGCCGTCATCTATTTCCGCCATAAATGGTACACTGATAAATCCACGATACACTTCATGTTCGATTGTTTCACCAGGCAAGACTTTTTCTTCGATAAGGTAGAATCCGTCAGGTTGAGCAGTAGGTTTTGGATCGTCTGCGTCATTGGTACCGTTTGGATTGTCTGTGTACCAATCTGCTGGTACTTCTGTGGGGTCTCTATGAGTTACTCCACTACCGAGTGGAATGTTTGCCGTTCCACCACTTGCTGTATAATCTTTTGAGGTTAGTTTGGTATAATTCGCACCGTCATCGCTTGTCCCGTTATCACTTGGCGTTTCTGCTCCGTCATTGAGTTTCACCTTGGTGACCGTATAAGTGGTATCATCATCTGCCACTACACTCCAGCCTCCTGACAATGCAGAAGCTCCGTCTATCAAGGCAGCCGTGCTAAGAGAGCCACTTCCTCCCTCGATACGTGTAAGAGTAATTTCGCGTTCAGCATCTGGGCTAATGCGTGCATTCGCAGGCACATCTACTGCATAGGCAACGCTGGAAAAGAGACTCACAACCAATCCTGTTGCCATTAGGACATTTGCGAAAAATAATTTTTTTGAGTAATTCATGTAAGCTCACTCCTTTCTGTCTGTATGAGTTTTCTTTTACCATGAAAGCCTACTATCGTAAGAATAATGCCTATCAAAACGATAACACCTATTCCAATGCCCCCTGTTACTGGTAAAATCATCTTCTTAATATTGACTACCTTGACTAAACTATCATTTGCTAAATCTGTTTCATAAAGCACTTGTGATACATTTGTACTTGGAATTAACATCGGTTTGCTGAGCAATTGATACGTGTCTGGAGCAGTCGTTTCAATGAGTTCATAATCCCAATCTGGATCAATGCCAATTGGGTCAAATCCACTTGCTACAACGCCAGCTATTGTGGTATCTCCTGAGGTGAATGTTGTTCCACTCGCCTGAGTTGCCGTGTACGTCAAGACACCTGTACCATTTGCTAATACCGCATCGCCATTTCTCACGACATATTGCCCTTCTACTGCCGTATTTTCACCATGTGTATCTTTCACCCGCAATTTGAATTTTGCTCCTGTCAAATCATTGCCATTGCTATTAATCTTGCGAGCGTTGATTTGTCCTGTGGTGATATAGGCTTGTTTGGTGAATACACCGTTTGGATTCGTGTCGCTTTTTGCTCCGTCATCACCATTTACCGTACCTGCTGGCAAGCCATTTCCTACGGCATCTTTGCCACCACCCCACGGAGTAACAGCTAAAATATTTGGTGTATTTGCACTCATATACCAACCGCACGCATAAGGTCTTGCAGGTTTGCCGTCAAGCGTGCCTCCTGTGGCAAGTCGTTGTGCGGCAAAATCACGTCCGTTTACTTGTGCAATGATATTCAAACACACTTGGATTTGATAGCCTTGTTTTGCGTCGGCTAAATCAATTCCTTTGTATTTGTCGCCAAATGGATTGTTCACGCCAAAGTGATTGGCATCTGACCATTCTCTTGGTATGGCAATACCATAAGTTGCTGTACCATTACTCAATGTTTGTGTACCAGAATAAGAACGATAGTTAAATGTGACCCCACCATACTTAAAGCTCGTAGAAAGTTGTTGTGGTGGACTGCTCGTATAAGTGACTTTCCCACAATCGAAATATTCGTAGGTGTCGTCATTGAGATTGGTAATCAAAATACCGATAGACATAGCACCCGGTTGGAAAGTATTGCTAATATTTCCGTCTGTTGATTTGGTAAATAGTGCGTTGTAGTCATTGGTATTTACCGTACTTTCCGCTGTTTGATAGCGAGGATCCCACCCTAGTCCGATATGATAGAGATTCAAGAAATTAGCAGGATCACTCGTTCCGGGGTCTTGCATTAAACCAATAATGCTCTTAGAATAATTCGCCATTAACGTCCAAGTATTCGTTGAACCATTTGCTACTGTGTCATGTTGCCAAACAGATTTGTCGGCAAATCTTGGTTGGTAAGGTGTTTTTCCGTCCGATTGTAAAATGTTGACCGCTGTTTGAAATTCCATATTGATTGTTTTCACCACTTTTGGAAAGAGGTGGATGTTGTAGGTGATTTCACCTTTGCTATGACCGCCTCCGTCATCTACTTCTCTTACAAATGGAACGGTTACAAATTCACGATACCCTAAACTTCCTTGTGCTGTGTCGGCTGCCTCTACAAGATAATAGCCGTCTGGACTACCCTTGTCCTCATCTCCTGCATCCATTGGAGTACCTTGAGGGTCTTTTGTGTAGAAACCTTCGTCTTGAATGGCACTTGCGTGGTGAGTGGGACTACCGAGATTAATCTCGGCAATTCCACCACTCGTTGTAATTTCTACACTGCCAATCACTGTATAGTTGATTGGATTGTCAACTGGTGCGGTATTTGCTGCATTGACGTGCAGTTTGCTAATGCGATACGTTGCGGCACTTCCCGCATTATCCACTTGCCAACCGCCAGTCAATACACCATTCATCGCACTTGCATCCCCTTGGGCTGCTACAATAGATGAGCTATCAAGTGTACCATTGCCACCTTTTATGCGAGCAATCGTAATCACACGATCCGTCGAATTGTCTAAAAGGGCATCTTGTGGTACAAGAGAATTTGCCTTACTCGCCATTGGAGAAAGAAAACAGGCAAGGAGTAGAACAAATCCGAGAACTCCACCCACTCTATTTTTTCTTTTCTTCACGCTACTCACTTCCTTTCAGGCTGTTCTTTTTCTTCTGACCGATAATAACGAGCAAAAGACCGACTACAATGAGTAACCCGAGACCAACGCCCCCAGTTACTGGTAAAAGCATTTTTTTGATATTGACTACTTTGATATAGTCGCCACTTGCCTCATCTGTTACAAAACGTTCAGCCGAAATGTTTGTACTCGGAATGAGAAGTGGTTTGCTGAGCAATTGATACGTGTCTGGAGCAGTCGTTTCTTCGAGTTCATAATCCCAATCAGGATCAATGCCGGGCATTTGGAAATAGCCTAAGAGCGTGTTGGCTGTTGAGCCAGCGTTGGCAAGCCATGAACCACTTGTCATTGCTGTTGCGTTTGCTTTTGTGTCATAGCTAATCGCACCAGTGCCGTCTCTTTGAACATATTTGCCCTCAACACTTGCATTTTCGCCATGTGTGTCTTTGACTTTCAAGACGAATTTTGCTCCTGTCAAATCATTATCATTGCTATTGACTTTGTCTGCGTTCAAACTTCCTGTGGTAACATACGCACGTTCTAGGAATACACCGTTTGGATTGTCTTGTGTTTTCAAACCGTCTGCTGCTTGTGCAAAGCCTTGTGACAAACCATTTGCGACTTCGTTGTCAATACCAAAGGTCGTAATCGCATGACTTCCAGTGTCGTCAACCATATAAAATCCTACTTCATACGGGTGGAATGGATTGTTTGCAAGTATCCCTCCTGTACCAAGATATTCTTGGCTAAAGTACACCCCTTTTTGAATGAGATTATAGCTCACTGCGATTTGCACTTTGTATCCTTGAGACGGATCGGTTAGGTCAATTCCTTGGTATTTGTCACCTAGTTTGTTGTTCACTCCTAAATGATTGGCATCTCCCCAACTGGCTGGAACGCTAATTCCTGCACTGTTGTTTGTTGCCCAATCTGGATTGTTGTAGGTGTTCAATGTCCAAGAAACCGTGTTGTAGGTGATTGTCACTGTTTGCTGTTTCGCCGTAGTGTCTGGATAGGCTACACTACCAAAATTGATATACTCATACGTTCCGTCATTGAGATTGGTAATGAGAAGTCCAACACTATTGTTTCCAGCATTTTTCCACCCTGAAGTCCAACCGTTTGAAATCTTACCTTTGTCCGCATCAGAAAATCCAGTTCCCTCACTTGGTATGGCTACACCGTAACCAACACCGTAGTTTCCTTGCCCTGAGGCAACGGTAGAGTGTTTGTTACTGTATATACTATCCCAAGCGATATACATAGGGTTCGCATTACTTCGAGTGTTTGCCAATGTCGTTTTTGAGAAATTACCGAAAATCGTCCAGACATTTTCGCTGTTGTTTGCAACTGTATCATGAGTCCATACGGTTTTGTCTGCAAAACGAGTCGTTGGTACACCTGATTTTGTGAGGATATTCACCGCAGTAGAAAAACCAAAGCTCACTTGTTGTACTGCTTTCGGGAAGATATGCACGTCATAGACAATTCTTCCTTTGCTTTCTCCTGCACCGTCATCAATTTCTTGAACAAATGGCATACTGATAAATTGGCGATAAGGCATTTTTCCGTCTGGCACGTCTAGCTCTTCAATGAGATAAAAGCCGTCTGGAGTCCCTTTCTCCATACTATCCGCAACCGTTCCGTCCAAGTCTTTTGTATAAAAACCTTCACTTTCTAAAGCTGCAATGTGAGTGGTTTCACTTCCGAGATTTACTTCAGCAATTCCGCCACTTGTCGTAATTTCCACACTGCCAATAATAGAAAAGTTCGTATCCACTGGTAGCGTGTTTGGAGTGTTCATGCGTAACTTGCTAATGCGATACGTTACAGCGTCTCCCTCATTATCCACTTCCCAGCCGCCTGTTAAAATTCCGTTAATCGCACTGCGGTCGGTTTCGACATCGACAAGACTTGCACTGTCAAGAGAGCCACTCCCTCCTTTAATGCGTGCAATAGTGATTTTGCGATCTGTCGTCTTATCAAGCATGGCATCTTGTGGTACAAAGCTATTGGCAAAACTTGTAAGAGGCATTAGCACACACGCAAGAAAGAGAAAGAATGAGCCTATACTGTAAACAAATCTCTGTTTCGTCATTTTCATTCTACTCACTCCCTTTCATTCGTTTTTTGTTTAGCCCCCCTATAAAGATAAATGTCAATCCTACCAAGACAATCAAGCCAAGACCAATGCCACCTGTTACTGGCAAAATCATTTTCTTGATGTTGACCACCTTGATATAATCCCCGTTTGTTTCATCCGTCACAAAGCGTTCCGTTGAAATATTTGCACTCGGGATTAAAAGTGGTTTGCTGAGCAATTGATACGTGTCTGGTGCTGTGGTTTCTTCGAGTTCATAATCCCAGTCAGGATCAATTCCCGGCATTTGGAAATACCCTTGAAGAGTATTGGCACTTGCACCGCTGTTCGTCAACCACGCTCCACTTGTAAGAGCTGTTCCACTTGCTTTTGTTGCAGTGTAGGTAATTGCCCCATTCCCCGTTCCTCTTGAGATATATTGCCCCTCAACTGCTGGATTTGCCCCGTGCGTGTCTTTGACTTTCAAGAGGAATTTCGCCCCCGTCAAATCACTGCCGTTGCTATTGATTTTGTCCGCATTCAAACTTCCCGTGGTAATATACGCACGATCTAGAAATACACCATTTGGATTGTCTTGTGTCTTGTAACCGTCTGCTGCTTGTGGGAATCCTGTTGGCAAGCCATTTGTAGCATCTGTATCAAATGTCGTAATAGCAGGACTTCCACTAGTGTCGACTACATACGCTCCAAGTTCATAAGGGTGAACTGGTTTGTCTGCAAGACTTCCTCCTGTACTGAGGTATTCTGGTGTAAATGGATAACCAAGCGTAGTAAATCGTATCGTGGCACACACTTGCACTTTATACCCTTGTGCAGGATCTGTTAGGTCAATCCCTGCATATTTATCGCCGAGCTTATTGTTGACCCCTAGGTGAGTAGCATCTCCCCATGAAGCAGGAATCCCTACCATTGCACTATTTGTTCCCCACCATGCATGTGCGTTATAACCATTAAATGACCAACTAACACCGTTGTAAGTGACTGTGTTCACGTGTGAGCTACTATCTCCCTGAGCATCATAAACGACTTTCCCAAAGCTAATATACTCATACGTGTCGTCATTCAAATTGGTAATCAATAAGCCAACGGAACCTTTCCAATCTGCAGGGTAATTATTTGAAATATTTGCGTTGTCAGGAAAAGTAGTTCCTTCCGCTGTTGGAGCAGTAAAACTACAAGTAAAGTCTCCAGTTGATTTCGTAGCAGAATGTTTATTGGAATAAACTCCGTCAAATCCCATATAAATCGCATTTCCGTTTGACGCTCTCATATATTGGAGGGTTGTCTTAGAGTAATTGGCTAATATCGTCCAATTATTTGAATCGCCATTGGCAACTGTATCATGTAGCCAAACATCTTTATCTGCAAATCTATCCATTGTCGTACCGTCAGTATTTAAAATATTCACCGCCGTAGAAAAACCAAAACTCACTTCTTTGACTACTTTAGGGAATAAATGCACGTCGTAGATGATTTGTCCTTTGCTGTGACCTGTGCCGTCATCTATTTCTTGGACATTTGGCATGGTAAGATACCCACGATACGCACGACTTCCAGAAGTTGCGTTTTGTTCTTCAATGAGATAATACCCGTCTGGTGTTCCTGTATCTTCATCTCCTTCTGCCACTGCGTTTCCTTGATAATCTAGCGTGTAGAAACCTTTTGCCTCTACATCAGGCACGTGATGTGTCGGACTTCCTAGATTCAACTGTGCATTCCCGCCACTTGTTGTTACGTCAATAAAGTCAATCACCGTATAATTGAGCGGACTTTCAGCGGGAGCGGTATTTGCTGCATTCATCTTTAGCTTGCTAATGCGATACGTTGTTGGACTTCCCGTGTTATCCACTTGCCAACCATTGCCTAAAATCGCATTGATTGCGTCATTGTCGCCTGTCACACCGACAAGAGATTGACTATCAGGACTGCCACTTCCGCCTTTGATTTTACTAATCGTAATCACACGATCCGTTGTGCTATCAAGTACGGCATCAGAGGGAATCAACGTATTCGCACCAGCTACTAACCCAAAAGCAACCACGGAGATAAAACCAATAAAGGCAAAAGATACAAGAACTTTTTCTTTTATTTTTCTTGTTTCCATACTGTTCACCGCCTATTCTGTCTTATCGTGTTTGCGTTTGTTGACAATACCAAAGATGAGAAACGCCATACCTACGAGAATGATAATACCTAGACCAATTCCCCCTGTTACAGGTAGAACGGTTTTACGGATGTTTACGACATTGACTAAATCATCATTTGTATTATCCGTATCCCAAGTAAGTTCACTCATGTTTGCAGTTGGAATCGCAAGAGGTTTGGCTAATAATTGATAACCTGTTGGAGCAGTTGTTTCGATTAATTGATAATCCCATTTTGGATTGACACTAAGCCATTGGAATTTACCGAGCAAACTTGCGTCAACGTTTCCTGTGTCTGTTGTGTATTCTGTCGCTTGAGCAACATCTGTCACATAGCTCCATGTGCCGTCACTCGTTGATACTTTCAAGTATTTTCCTTCGTCTGCGGCATCTTCACCTTTACTATCGACAAGTTTCAATTTGAATTTCGCATTTCCTAGACGTTTGCCGATTTCATTGACTTTCACACCGTTCAAGTTTCCTGTGGTAACGTATGCTTGTTCGATTAACACACCGTTTGGATTGGTTGCACTACGCACACCGTCATCACGACCTGCACCGTCTGTCACAAAACCATTCGTTGCAAATGTGTCATTTCCTTTTGTCGTTACGACATTGTGGGTCAAGTTCGTCACATCTAGTGCATATCCAGAAAGTACAGTCGGACGAATTGGATTGGCTGCAAAGTCACCTAAAATCTTGTCTTGTGTAAAGTTCAATCCTTTAGGTGCCATTTGAACGGTAAAGGCAAGTTCTACGGAATAACCGCTAGACGCGTCAAGCAAGTTAATACCTGTATAATCCCCACCAAGTTCATTTGTTTCATCAAACAATGCTAAAAATGTCGCTTTATCATTTGAACGAAGGAAACAACCTACTGGAGCATTTGCATTGGCTGCGATCACAGTATTATTTCCCCAGATCGTCAAGTGACTTTGTTTCGTTCCTGTCGTAATATTGACAACTACATTACTGCTGGTCGCTTGAAGAGAGCTACCTTTGTATAGCGGAATATAGTCTTTTGTGCCGTCAGAGAGTTTCGTAATGATTGCTCCAGCACTTACTTGACCATTTGTACCTGAGCCATAAGGAGTACCAAATGTAACGCCTGCTCCTAAAGGGGTAGGAGAAAGACCACTTGCAGAGGAGCCAAAGTTACTTTGACCGCTCGCTTTGTTTTCACCATAAGCAAGTGGGTCTGTATAAGCTGCTGCATACCACATTTCAATCAAACTTACACCACTTACACCTGTTGGGTTGTAGTTGTCAAAGAATGATTTTGGCAAGTTCGCCGTTTGTGTCCAGTTGGTCACTTGACCATTGGCAACAGTGTCATGCAACCACGCATCGTTTGCATTATTCGTTGCAAAGCGTGGCATTGTTGCATGAGCAACTGGGTCGATGATGTTGACATAGCTATGAATACCAAGACCTGCTACACGCACTCTCTTAGGATAGAGGTGTACGTCATACGTGCCACTTACTGCACTCTCATCACCTGTGGTAATCTCTGCAAAGTTTGGAATACTGATAAATCCACGATATGCTTCATATTCAGCACTCGGATTTTTTTCACGAATAAAATAAATACCGTCTGGAGATACATTTGTATCATCAACTGTTCCGTCATCTTTTAAGTTTTTAAAGAATGCTTGAGCAATTGTACTTGTCACACCACTTTCATCAAACGTGCCACTTGTGTCGTAAGTGCCTGTTGCCGTATAGTCAATGGCACTTCCTGTTGCACCACTTTGTGAGTCGCCGATTTCAAATGAAACGGAACCGCTGACAGTGGTCACTTCTGCTCCTGCAATAAGTTTGTAGTTTGCCGTACTTGCTCCTCCTGTTGGGGTTACTTCTCCCGGAATAAATCCATTATCCGTAGGAGTTGTTTGACCACTATTGAGTTGCACTTTGAAAATTTGGTAGGTGGTTTGTGGGTCTGAATCATCTGCCACCCAGCCATTTGTCAACGCTCCTGTTCCGTCAACGAGTGCTTGAGTATCCATATTGCCGCTACCGTCTGTCACACGAGTAATCGTAATTTTACGAACAGCAGCAGGATTCATCATCGCACCTTCTGGAACGACTAGAGCAATTGAGTGTAACATTCCTGCGAAAAGCCCACCTGCTAGACAAGTAGTTGCAAGCAAGACTTTCAAAAATTTGTGTTTGACCATTTTTTTCATCCCTTCCTTTTATGACCAGAGAAATCAAACACTCTCTTGATCACGTTAGAATCTTGTTGCACAACTTTGTTACAAAGCTACCTCCTCAAAACCAACGAGCAGACGTCTTTCGGGTAAAAGGCGAGTGTATTTTCTCAAAGTCTGCTCGTTGAATAGAGTGGTGCGTAAATCATTTGTCCTCCTTTCATATCTTTCCCTTCAGCATTTCGGATAAATAGTTTTTTGGATATGAGCCAAAGGGTGAGTTTTGCCTTTTTTTACTCCTCACGTTTTGGAGGGTGGTTCATGGTGATTAATAGATACACAACTGTTCCAATTGCCATGAGGAAAATAGAACCTGCTGCGATAAGCACCATGACACTTAAATTTTCATCTCGTGATGTATTTGGCACTTTCGCCCCACTTCCACCGTTTTCGTATTGCACGAGATTAAAGTATAATTCGTGCTTACTTGCACTTGTGGTAACATCACTGACCACTTCACTACTCGTACCAAAGCTCCATTCTTTATTGGCAAATTTTGGATTGCCAAGAGCGTTTCTCGTGATTGCCGCATTGAAACTAAACGGAATCACATGGTCAAAGTCTTTCGTGGTCGTCTTAAATTTGCTACTATCTACGGCGGCAGTTTCAATATCGTTTGGCTGTGTACCGTCAGGGTAATACGTTACCTCTGCTTGATACCCCACTCGATAAATATCTGGGAGATTTTCATACTCCTCACCATAGGTATCACCAAATTTATCCAAAAAGTCTACAAGAGATTCCTTGACGACATTGTTGGTAATCAAATGTTCATTGTTTGAAAAGCTATAATCAGGGTCGAGTTCTCTCACTGCGTTCATCTTGTCCTCATGCTCCCCTTGCGTGTGCTGATAGACATATAAACCTAAAAGATAGTCTTTTCGTGGAATCATTTTTTCATTTCCATTGACAAAGCGAATAATATAATAGCCTTTGATTGCTTGAAGTCCACTGCTTGCTTGCAATTGCCGTAGCACGTAGACACTTTCACCGTCTATGGCGGTGCTATCTTTCTCACAAACAACGTGTACCAAGCCGTCCTTGATTGAAAGGACATTGCTTGAAATCGGAACGTCCTCGGCTCCAAATCCCCATTGTTCAATCGTATCTTTACTGCCTGTAAAGGAATATCTCCATTGCTCCTTATCTTGCGTTTTCACTTTGCGATAAAATGCCCACGCACTCTCTCCGCTGAGAGCTTCAAATTTGTCCTCGTCGACCATTTGCACATAGACATTGACTTTTTCCTCTGACAAAAGTGTTGCCACATAACCCAAGTCAATGGTGCGAGCATCTGAGGCGAGAGCTAGGAATGGTTCCTCCCCTCTTTCCTTTTGGATAGGAGCATTGCTTAGTTTGACAATGTTTTGATTGTAAAGCTGAAAGTCGTCCGTTTCTTTTTCACGCTTGTAAATGCGAGTTTCGATTTCTTTCGTTTGCTCATTTTGATTGATATGAACGAGCCAAGTGGTTGCATTATCAGAAAATCCTTCGCCCACTTGAATCACTTCAAGCAAGTAGTACCCTGTTTTGATTGGATATTCCACATTTTCCTTTTTGGTGATTTTATTGAAATCATTCGTATTGCGATTAATATCCAAATAAAGCGAGTGAAAGTTAATCGTCTTATACCGTGTATTTTTAATTGCCGATTGCTCCTTGCCGTCTGTTTTCAATCGTCCGTCAGGAAGGAGAATGTAGTGGTTGTTGGTATATTCTGGGATACGGTTATAATTGCCAATATCCTCTACTGGAATCGTCGTTCCAGTGCTTTCTATCGTATAAAGCCGTTTGCCGTCATACGTTCTCGGCACCCCCGTCTTATCACAATCCGTCAAGCGAACCACTGTTCCAGAAAGATTTGGCATATAAAAGGACAATTCTTGCGTATCTTCTTTCTTTTGGAAACCAAGAGCGTCCACACGCAAATCATAGCCTTTCGGTGCTCTTACGAGAAAACCGTCTTGATTGCTAATTTTTCTTTCCTCTAAAATTTTCGCCTCTTGACTTGGGTAGTAAGGAGACAAATCGCTAATCACCATTTTGTTTCCTACACGACCCACCTTTTTTCCGTTGGCATCTTGTTTATTTGGGCTTTTACTATTAAACCCAAGCACGATTTCCTCTCCTCCAAGGTATTCATTGATTTCTTTCTTCGTCCATTTCACCTTGCTTGGCGTATAGCCATAGTAGTGGAAAAGAAATACTCCTCCATCATTGTTTGGGGTATATTTCACATGGAGTCGTCTAAAATACCCGAGTGAGTCGCCGACACTTGCTAAACCTTTCATCTTACTGTTGTAAAGTTTGACGATTGGCACTTCCGTTTGCACATGACTGCCGTCAACGTCAATCATCTCTTCCGTGAAAAATCCTTTTTCATACCCTCGCAATTCGCTTGGCAAGTAAAGATTGTACTTGTCTTGGTAATACACGGAATTGCTCCTAAGATTATTTTCTGGCTCCATATAGGAAATCGTTGGGCGAGCGACATCATTGACCAAATCCATCGCCACTTTCACTCCGCTATTGTCATAAACTGCTAAATCTGTAAACATACCAGAATGAGCGACACCGTCTGCACTTTTTCCGACAATAAAACTAAGTGCTTGCTTAATTTTTTGCGAATTGTCTACACTTGTTGCACCGTTGCTAAGATTTAGCTCTTTCGCATCCATAAGCAACAACTCAGTAGAGTTCCCCCAAGTTGTAGGGTCAAGTGCGATATAGCATTGAAGTTCAAACGGCTTGGTCAAATCAATTTTTTGCACACCCCAAATTTGACCGCTATTGACCGAATCTTTGGCGTCTGAAGAAAGTTTTACAACATCTCCTCTATCACCTTGCTCTTTTTCAGCATCCCCTGCGAGCCTTACGACATTGAGTACATCTTTGTACCTCTCTGGAATAACAGTAATGTCGCTATACCAATCACCGAGCGGATAAGCTGTACTCTCCTCGGCAAACGCCACACCACCGAGAAAAAGCACGCCACTCAACAGGGCTAATGCAAATTTTCCTCCCCCTTTCATGAGTTATGCCTCCTCTCTATGTGCATTTTATAGCCAATTACACCAAGCAAAACGACCACACCGAAAACACTTGCGACAATGATATAAGTAAGAGAATTGCTTGATTTACTCTCACTCTTTCCCAAACTTTCCGCTGTCTTGGGAACTTTCTCGCTCTTTTCACCGTAGACAAGATATTGCTCTAAAATATCTTGGTAGCTCCCGTCTTTTTGCATTTCCTTGAGTCCTTTGTTGAATTGAACAATAAATTTGCCGTCATACTCTTTATTTGCTATGCAAGAAATATCATGAATATCAAATTCCTCACCGATTTTTTGCAAACTACTATCTGACAACGTGTGAAAATTAATCACCATAGCTTTCGTCAAAAGTGCATCTACTTTCAAACGTTTTGCCTCACGTATCATATCTGTTTGCCCTGTATCAAATTCATGAATGTGGAAATCAAATCTTTCCTGATTTTCCTTGAGCCAACTAACAGAGTTCATGCCACTCATTACACCAATCATTGACCCTTTCAAATCAGCTATGTCTTTATACGCTCCGTCTTTATACGTGCAAAACTGAATCCCGCTACGTGTATAAGGAAGGGAACTCGCATAACGAGTCGTCATCTCCTCGCTCATTCTAAGACCTGAGAAAAACGCATCTACTTGTTTATTTTCAACCAACGCATATCCTGAGCCACTTTGTACGAACTTGTACTCAATTTTAAATCCCACACGTTTAGCAATTTCATTGAGCAAATCATATTCCAACCCGACAATGCGATTTTGGTTGTTTTGATAACAAAACGGTGCGTTGTCGCTATTCATAGCAATCACAAACGTTTCGTTACTCTCCTTTTCAAACGCTGGGATTTTCACCCCTTTGAAATATTTGTTCTTGATTTCATTGAGTTTGCCAGAAGTTTTGATTTTTTGAATACCGTCATTGATTTTTTTGAGTAATTCTTGATTTTCCCCTTTTTTCACTGCAAAACCGTATGCCCCTTTTTCAAATGCTTTGCCGACAAATTTCAAATCGTCTCGTTTTTTCATTTCAAAAGAGAAATGATACACATCATCAATAAATGCTGCATATTCTTTTGGTGCGTTTGCCACAAATGTCTGTATGGTATCTTGTTCTTGGTCGTCTAGCACCACGTTCCAGCCGTAGACTTTGCGATTTTCCATTGCCCAATTCGCACCAAGCGTGCCACGTCTAGCAAGCACTGTTTTCCCCCGCAAATCTTCAGGCTTGGTGATGTCTTTGCTACTTTTGAGTGTCGCAATTGCAAGCCCTGTATCCATATATCCTGCCGAAAAATCAAATGCCGCTTTACGATTATCCGTAATCGTCACCGCCGAAATCACACCGTCAAGCTCACCAGTCTGTACGCTCGTCAATAATGAAGAAAAATTCGCCGTAATCAACGTATATTGAAAATCTTCAATCCGAGCAATCTCTTGCAAAACTTCCATTTCCATACCTGTCATCGTGCCGTCTTTCTTCTTGTACTCAAATGGCGGTTGGTTGAGATCTGTACCAATATTGTAGACAGTCGCATGAGCCGATTTGCCAAAAAATAAAGCAAAACCGCTTAATAGTAGGAACGGCAGCAGTTTTTTTAGAGTTTTCATCTCCTCACCCCTCTCTGTAATTTCATTTTTATTATTTATAACTTTTTACGATTAAAACCGATGTGGAAATATCCACATTTTTTCTTTTTCTTCTTATATTTTTGTCTATTATTTTCTTTGCATAGTAAATAAAAATCATTTCCTTTATTTTTTTCTTGGGTACATTATATTTATAACCCCTTTTTTGATTAATTCCAATTGATAAATAGACATTCACTATCTCGCTTTCTTTAATCTAATCAAATTTTAATCGAAAAACCCACGATTTTATAGGCATTTACTGTCTTGTCAATAGCACGATTCAACATTTTCTATAAACGAGAAAAAAAAGAATTATTTGTTGTTCAAACAGTTCACACAAAAAACATATATTTTTCACACATTCCGTAAACCTACCTACACCAACGTTTTCAACCCATGAAAACATTAAATCTCTCGTTTTTTATCAATTTTTAAACAATATATTTTCCATTCAAAGAAAAACAACAGCAAACAAACTCCTTTACAGAACAAGCCTTTTCTGTCTATCGCTTTTTTCGCACTTCTAATAAAATTAGAAAGAATTTTGTTCTACAAGTTATTAATTAACAACTCAAAAAAAAAGTGCTATACTATTTTTAGGGTAAAAGGTCGAGTGAAAAAACGACTTGGAGGAATCCGAACATGAAAACGAGAAAATTACTCATATTCCTTGCATCTTCCGTTGCAGCACTCGCCTTAGTTGCTATTGTAAGCACTTTTTTCCTTTTGACGAATCAAGGAGACAAAAGTGCGAGTGGCAGCAAAGATCAAACAACATCATCTGTTACGAATGACGATGACAGGAGTATTGACATTGTAAACGAAGCAGACGCAAATCCTGACGACAAAGGAAAACTTGCAATTTATGCAGGTGGGGCAGATGACTTAATGGGAGAAGATTTGCCAGATACGGCAAATAATTATACTTCTCAATATTTCATTATCAAAAACCAAATCATCCATTATACTGTTGCAGGAACAAGAACAGGACAAGCTGTCATTAATAAAAATCCAAAAACCGAAGCAGCAACTTGGGGTGGCGTTACGGCACAATCTTGTGTAGACAATAAAAACACACACTTTATCGCCCACAACCCCGGTGCATTCAACGTACTTACTCAATTAAAAAACAACGACATGATTACCGTTGTTGACAGTGCAAAAAAGAAACGCAATTACCGTGTACGTGTGATTACTCGTGTAGACGACAAAGCCTATGAAATCGGCACAAAACGTGACTACTGGAGCATTATCACAGGCACTGGAGGAGGAGAGCGAATCACACTACAAACCTGCCTCTCACGCACAACAAATTTAATCGTGATTGCTTATTAACAGAAAAGCGAAGAGGGGCGGTTAGGAGTTTGCAACAGTGAGCCACAGCATTTACTTGCTTGAAACAAAGTTTCAAGTGCTGTTGCGAACAGTTGCCAAACTCCTGCCCCTCGCAGCTAGACAAAGAAAAGCGAAGAAGGGCGATTTGAAGTCTG
>NZ_FUXI01000049.1 GCF_900167335.1 Pilibacter termitis | reverse complement strand
AATCTCGGCTTACGCTGATGAAGGGTGATGAGGTGGTCGAGGGCGGAGAAGAACGCACCGATTTTTATTTGTTCTTCTATTTTAGGTCTATGGATAACTAAATTTCCCACCTGTTCTAACGATAAGTTGGGCTGAGCTCCAACGGTCGGATTTCTTCTAATAAAGTCTTTGACAACTTTTCCGCTAAGTGATGTAATCAAAAAGTTTGTATCAAAATCATATCCTCTAATAATCGCTAAAGCTTGATTAGTATTAGCAGGAAGTATTGACTTATCAACGGTTGCGGTTCTTCCTAAAGTTCCTGCAATCGAAAAAAGAATATCATTTTCTTCCAATTTTGAACGTTTAAGATAGTTCTCATGCTCATCACTATTAACCCTAGAAACAGGTAATATTTTTCCATTAATAATATTTTCAACCTTTACAAAGTTGATACTTCCATTTCCAGATTTGTCTTTTGGCGTTGTGCCTTTAGTGATTAATTTTGTTTTTTCTCCCAACCTCCGCTGTTCCCAAGCGTCAGCATATCCCACATACGACATTTTCCAAAAAAACTTTTCCAAAATTACCAGCTCCCCCACCTTTCCCAAAATATAATGTATAATAAAACCAAACAAAAAATCAAAAACAAGGTGAGCAAAAATGAAACTAACCCTAAAAGAAACAGCGAAGGCAGTAAATGCCTTAAATGACGTAAGTAAATACGAAAATATAGAAATAACAGGTGCGGAGTTTGACTCAAGAAAAGTAAAAAAGGGAGATTTATTCATTCCCTTAAAAGGAGCACGTGACGGGCATGAATTTCTGGAGAAAGCACGAGAAAATGGTGCAGTTCTATCACTTTGGTCAAAAGATGTACCAACGCCAGATGATTTCCCAGTGTTAATAGTAGAAGATGTTTTGAGTGCTTTTCAGGTGCTCGCTCAATACTATTTACAAAAGAAAAAACCTACGGTTATTGCGATTACTGGTTCTAACGGAAAAACGACGACGAAAGATATGACCGCTTTTGTGCTTGCTACCACGTTTAAAACGTATAAAACGCAAGGCAACTACAACAATGAAATCGGTATGCCTTATACCATTCTCTCTATGCCAGAGGACACGGAGAAATTGGTGCTTGAAATGGGAATGGATCACGCTGGAGATTTGCACTTGCTTTCAACACTTGCTACTCCAGACATTGCAGCGATTACGCTTATTGGCGAAAGTCATTTGGAGTTTTTTGGCACACGTGAGGCGATTGCCAAAGGGAAAATGGAAATTGCGGACGGACTAAAAGAAAATGGTTTGCTGATTGTACCAAGCGATGAACCACTTCTTAAAAGTTTTCTTGAGAATATTTCACAAGAGATCGCAACATTTGGCTGGGATAATTCAGCCGATGAATATGTGACGGTTCTAGCGGAAAAGAGAGAAGAAACGATTTTTCAATTTAGTTTTTCAGAAAAAATTATGGAAATTGCAGTTCCGGGGAAATACAATGCACGTAACGCATTAGTGGCAAGCATGATTGCGAGACGTTTAGGTGTGAGTATGGAAGATATTGCACAAGCACTTGCGGCAGTTGAATTGACAAGAAATCGCACGGAATGGGTGGAATCAAGCGTTGGAGCAAAAATGTTGAGTGATGTGTATAATGCCAACCCAACAGCAATGGGGCTTGTTTTAGATAGTTTTTCACAAATGGAAACAACAGGGAAACGGCGAGTGGTGCTTGGCGATATGCTCGAGCTTGGCGAGGCGAGCAAAGTGTTGCACGAAAGCATGAGCGAACATTTGGATAGCTATAACATTGAGAAAGTCTATTTATTTGGTAAAGAAATGAAAGTTCTTTTTGACAAAATTGTAGAGAATTTCCCAAAAGGTGCTGTTGTGCATTTTGACAAAGAGGATAAGCAAGCATTGATTGAATTGCTGAAAAATGATTTACAAAAGGAAGATTTATTGCTTTTAAAAGCGTCAAATGGCATGGGGCTTTTTGAAGTGGTGGAGGCTTTGAAATGAGAAAAACGCATAAAATCAACGTAAAAAGCGTAGATTTTATGCGTTTTTCTCATGCTTTAGGCATGGAAAAATTTTCCGTAGAAATTCCCTCATGCTCAAGCAAATGAATTTTTTTCTCAATTCCGCCAGCATAGCCCGTCAAATTGCCGTTTTTTCCGACGACTCTATGGCAAGGAATGAGAATGGTAATTGGATTATGCCCCACCGCTCCGCCAACGGCTTGGTTGGAAATCCTTTTGCGACCGAATTTTTTCGCAAGGGTCTTGGAAATTTCGCCGTAGGTTATCACCTCGCCATAAGGAATTTCGAGCAAAATTTTCCAAACTTCTTGACGAAAAGGGCTGCCGCAAGGGGCGAGCAAGTGAGTGGGGAAACTAGGATTTTTTTTAGCAAAATAATCATCGAGCCACTCTTTTGTTTGTGAAAATATCGGTAAAATGTCACAAACTTCTAGCTCAGGAAACAAGGTTTCTCCGTGATATTTTTGATTTTCTATCCAAATGCCGATTAATTTTTCCTCTTTACTCGCAAGGGTCAAATTGCCAAGTGGCGAGGAGTAATTTGTAGTAAAAATCATGAAAATTCCTCCATTTTTATAGTATAGATTTTAATTTGTATCTTTTCGCTTTTCTATTGTTCAAAGTTTCTCATTACTTCAGGAAGGCGGTCAATTATTTTTGTAGGGAGTGCGATTCGCTCTTTTTTTGCGATTTTTCGTGCGATAAAACTATGCAGAAAAACAGCACTGCCGATTACCTCACGCCGTTTTCCTCGAAATTGTGCGAGAAATGCTGCCAATATCCCCGCAAGCGTATCACCAGAACCACCAATTGCTTGAGCAGGTGTGCCAATTGTGAGTTTGTATGACTCTTCACGAGGGAAATAAATTCTCGTTTCCTCAGATTTTAAAATAACAGTAAATTCATTTTTATCTACTTGCGTTTGATTGTTTAAATCTGTCTGCTGAGCAATTTCAATCCCTGAAAAAACTTGCCATTCCATTTGATGAGGGGTGAGAATGGTTTGTTTAGGAAATGGAATATTTAGCGTATTTTCAGCTAACAACGAAAAAGCAGAACCGTCAAGAATCAATAGTTGTCGCTCTGTAATGGTAGCAAATAAATTTTTTAATAATGAAAAACCAATCGTTTCGACACCTAAACCACAACCGATTAAAATAACATCTACCTGCTTTGTCACTTTTTCAAGTAACGTATGATTTTCCCAATCAATCACCATTGCCTCTGGATAGCGTGCGTGAAGTGGTGCGTGGTTGTGTTTACTTGTTGCGACACTCACAAGACCTGCCCCAGCGTAAACAGCAGAACCAGCCGCCAAAATGCTTGCTCCACCGTACTGTTCATCTCCTGCGATAATCAACACACGACCAAAATTTCCTTTATGTGTCGCTTTTTCTCTTGGAAGAATCACTTTTTTCAAAATTTCCTCAGTCAATAGTTCCATTTCCTCACCTCCGTTTTTTCTATTTTACCACGGTTTTGTAATGAATAACTACTAGAGTGAAAAAAATTTTTGATTTTTTTCGTACAAATCAAATTTATTGCGTATATTAAAAATAAAAGGGAAAACAATTTATCGAAGTGAGGTGAGAGAATGGACATTAATAGTCTAGCAGAAAAAATTTTAAAAGAAGGGAGTGAATTGCAAGCACATGATTGCTATATTTTGCCAATAGAACAAGGATTTCGTTGTTTTTATCGCAAAGGTGATAAGAGAGTGGGGGAGCAAAGTTTTTCCGAGGAGATTGGCAATAAATTAATCCTCCATTTTAAATATCGTGGTGGGATGAATATTGGCGAAAAAAGGCGTGCACAACTTGGAAGTTTCTCCGTAGAAATTGACGGAGTGAAACGAAGATTTCGCTTGTCAACAGTCGGCAATTTCGAGCAGAAAGAGAGCTTAGTGTTGCGGTTTTTACATTCTTTTGAAGTGCAAAAACTTCAATTTTTCTTTGAAGGGCAACTTGAAGAATTGAGGGAGAAAACGCTAAGGCGAGGGCTTTATCTGTTTTCTGGTGCAACGGGTTCAGGCAAAACAACGACGATGTACCAACTGGCACAAATGCTAGAGGAGGAAAAACAAATTATTGCAGTGGAAGATCCAGTTGAGATAGAAAACGCACGTATTTTGCAATTGCAAGTCAACGAATCTATCGGAATGGATTATGAGGCGTTGATTAAGCTAACTTTACGACATCGACCTGATTTGTTGATAGTCGGGGAAATTCGTGATGAAATTACCGCCCGCACCGTCATTCGTGCCGCACTAACAGGGCATACCGTTTTTTCAACGGTTCACGCTCAATCGCCAAAAGGGGTATTTTTGCGAATGAAAGAGCTTGGTGTATCTGACGTAGAAATGGAACAGACAGTGAAAGGTGTTATTTATCAGCGACTTTTTACAGACAATCATGGCAAAACACGTGCATTGTTTTCGTTTAGCAAAAATGGTAAAAAAGAAACGGAATGGAATGATTTACTTGAAAAATTGGTACAAGAAAAGCGTATTTCTCAAGAAATTTACTCGCAAGAAAAGTTTGTCTAAGAAACGACGATTTGAGTTGCTTTTGCTTTTTAGCAATTTATTAGATGGTGGTTTTACACTTACAGAAGTTTGTTATTTTTTGGAAAGGATCGAGCGATTTCCGAGGGAAATTGTGCAGGAAATGACAGAGAATTTTATTTCTGGAGATGAGGTGAGTAGTTGTTTCGCTCAACTCGGTTTTTCCTCCGCACAAACGACTCAACTTGAGCTGGCTCAAATGAACGGCAATTTAAAAGAGACAATGCAAGTGCTGAAAAATCAAGCAATAGAGGAAAAAAGACAACGAGAAAAATTAGTGAAAATTTTAAGCTATCCATTGCTTTTGTTGATTTTCTTGTTTGGTATTATGGGGTTGCTAAGAGAATTTCTACTTCCGCAACTAATGTCAAACAACAATGGAGAGAAAAATTTTGCCTTTTTATTGATAGAATATTTACCCGCAATTGTGTTGATTACAGGAGGGGGTGTAGTGTTTTTTACGCTTTTGCTTTTGTTATTTTTAAAGAGAAAATCAGCAGTTTTTCGAGCAAAATGGTGGTGTAAAATCCCAATAATACGTACGTTTTATAGACTTTACCTGACAAGCGTTCTCTCTCGTGAATGGGGGTATTTGTTTTTACAAGGTCATGAGATGAAAACAATCGTTGAGATAATGGAAAACTTAAAATCAAATGGTTTGCTAAGAGAATTAGGACGAGAAATGGGGACTCGTGCTGAGGAGGGCATTAGTTTTGACGTGCAAGTAGGCTCATGGCAATTTGTTCAGTCGACATTTTCCGTTATCATTCTCTCAGGTGAGGTGAAATCAAGACTTGGTGAGGAACTGTTATTTTATTCGGAAATGTGTTTCCAAGAATTGCTTGCTTTAGTTGAAAAACGTATGAGTATTGTTCAACCGCTTGTTTTTTTATTTGTAGCGTTGATGATTTTAGGGATTTATGCGGCAATATTGTTGCCAATCTATAACAATATGGAAGGAATGGTTTGATGAAACTATTGGAAAAACTAAAAGGAAAACGCACGAAGGCTTTTACGCTTTTGGAGACTTTGATTGTGATTATTTTAATTGCAGCGTTGATTTTGCTTTTCTCGCCAAAATTGATTGAGCAAAAAGATGTAGCGTTGAAAAAGAGTGATAAAGCATTGGCTTTAGTGGTGCGGGAGCAGTATGAGCTTTATCAAATGGAAAAGGGGAGTAGTGCAGGCAAAGTAACAGGGAAAAAATTAAGTCAAGCACAAATTGATGCGTTATTTAATGAGCATTATATTTCGCAAAAACAAAAGGAGCAATATGAAAAAATTCCTGAAAGCGAAATTGACTAGACGAGTAAGCGGGTTTACGGTGTTTGAAAGTTTGGTTGTCATCACGCTTGTTCTTTGTTTCGTTCTCATTCCAACGCTTTATTTTCATCGAGTAATGGAAAGTTTCACAAACCGTTCCTTTTTTTACGAATTTGAGCGTGGACTTACGCATATCCAGTCGATTTGTGCAATGAGGCGACAAGTCGGGCAAGTGCGTGTGCAAGAAAACGAAGTGAGCCTCTCTTCAAATAATTATCAGATCACGCTTTTTTTGCCAGAAGAAATCCGCACAATCAACCGCAAAAGCGAGTGTGAAATCATTGAAATATCAAGCAAGGGAACCAATTCGTCTTTGCCGAAAATTGTTTTTGAGAACGCTCGGAGAAAAGAGCAAATTATTTATCAATTTCAATTTGGTACAGGAAAATTTCGGAAAGAGATTGTAAGCTATGAATAAACGAGTAAAAGGGATGATGTTATTAGAGGCAGTCATTTCAGCAGGATTATGCCTAGTGCTTGCAAGTATTTTTCTTATGCAAATGATTGAGCTGAACAAGGGTGTTATGCGATTAGAGAGGAAAATGAGCTTTTTGCAATCCGCACGTGAGGGGAGAGAGTTGCTCAATAAACAAAAGAAAAGTGCAATTACGCACAACCAAGTGCAGACGAGGAAAATGACCAATCAAAACGAGGAGAAAATAGAGTCGAAAAATGGAGAATTTGAAATTTCGGTTACGTTCATTGGGGAGAAATAAACGAGTACGTGGTTTTACTTTATTGGAATGTTTGGGAGCATTATTGATAATTCCTTGTGTTCTTATCGTTTTTCTAAATCTCAGCACATTTCTTGAAAGAGCAGAGAGTAAATGGAGATGTAACGATGCAAAAAATTGGCAGCTTTTCGTTACGCAAATGCAGGAGAGGTGCCGCAATTCGAGAGATTTGAAAATATTAGGCAATCAGGAATTTCAACTTTCATTTTTAGCATTTGACGAGCGAGAAAATGTGGAAAAAAAGCCTGCGGTTATCGAACGTTTTTATTTAAATCAAAAGGGAGAATTAATCAAGACAAATGAAAATAAAAAGGGATTTGAACCGATATTAATGGAGATACAGTCACTTCACATAGAAAAAACACAAGAATTTTTAAAGTTAGAAGTAGAATTTTTTTCTGGTAAAAAAGAGCAAGCGATTTGGGAGGTGAAAGATGAGAAAGTACCATAAAAAACGAGTAAAAGGGGGGATTTTACTTTCCGTCTTGTGCCTATTTTCCTTATTTTTTGTTCTACTCGCTTTTCAAGTGAAAAATGTTTCGCAAACAATTGAATTTGTTCGAGCAATGGAGGAGGGCGAGAAGATAAATTGCATGGTGGAGGTCGCAAGAGAAAAATTTCGCAATGGAAATTCTTCCAAACAACTTTTTTTTGATGTAGGAGAAGTATCAGCAAGCAGGTGGAAGAATAAAAAAGGGGTAGCCATGCGGAAATTTGTTGTTACACTAAACGAAAATGGAGCAAAAACAGAAATCGCAGAGTATGATGATTAGAAAACAAGTGTGTGAATAGCTATTCCGAGAAAAACATGATAGACTTTTACTACAATCGAAACGAGTGTTCGCAGAAAAGACTTCGAGCACAGAGAGGAGTAAAAGAATCATGATGTCAACAAATGATTTTGATTTTCATTTGCCAGAGGAATTAATTGCCCAAACGCCACTAAAGGAGCGAGAAAAAAGTCGCTTGCTAGTAATTGATAGGGAGACGAAAAACATTCAAGATAAGCATTTTGAAGATATTTTAGAAGAATTGAACGCAGGAGATGCTCTTGTGATGAATGATACAAAAGTTTTGCCTGCACGTTTATTTGGTGTAAAAGTGGCAACAGGTGGCATGATAGAAGTTCTACTTTTGAATAATACACAAGGTGACGATTGGGAAGTGTTGATGAAACCTGCCAAGCGTGCAAAAGTAGGTACAGAACTTTCATTTGGAGACGGTCGATTGAAAGCCACGGTTGTAGAAGAAAGAGAACATGGTGGGCGAATTGTTCGTTTTTCTTACGAGGGGATTTTTCTTGAGGTGTTGGATAGTTTAGGCGAAATGCCACTGCCTCCTTACATTCATGAAAAATTAGAAGACAAAGAACGCTACCAGACAGTTTATGCTGAAAATCCCGGAAGTGCGGCGGCTCCAACGGCAGGATTACATTTCACAAAAGAGTTGCTAAAGAAAATTGAGGAAAAAGGGGTGAAATTGGTCTATCTTACGCTCCATGTAGGTTTAGGCACTTTTCGACCTGTGAGCGTTGAAGATGTAAACAATCATCAAATGCACAGTGAATTTTATTCTTTATCAGCTGAGGCGGCACGAACCATTCAGGAAGTGAAGAAAAACGGAGGTCGAATCATTGCAGTTGGTACGACAAGTATTCGTACGCTAGAAACGATTGCTCAAAAATTTGAAGGCAATATCCAAGCAGACTCTGGTTGGACGGATATTTTTATTTATCCCGGGTATCAATTTAAGATAGTAGATGCTTTTTCGACCAATTTTCACCTGCCAAAATCAACGCTCGTGATGTTAGTGAGTGCTTTTGCAGGCAAGGATTTCGTATTAAATGCTTATCAGCACGCCATAGATGAGCAATATCGTTTCTTTAGTTTTGGCGATGCAATGTTTGTAAAATAGATTTAGAGAGATCTCATTATTTGTATAGACAAAAACGTGAAACATTAGAGAATGCGGTGTGAAACAAGTTGTTAAAACGGAGATTTTCTGATTGCGTGCGTTTTCAAAAAGAGGTAAAATAAAAGTATCAGGAAGGGGTGAAACTTTAAAAAATCAAGGCATCTCGAAAGTTGAAAATTTAAAGATAGGAAAAATTAACTAAAAATGCCTTTGAAGTCATGTGAAGGTTCACAAATCCCCATAAATAGTGAATATACGGTTGTATCTGGACGGAAGTAGTGCTCCAGAGTAAGAGTTACTTCTAGATTGTCGTAAAGGGGTTTCTGATGAGTACTTAGATAAATAGGAAAATCAGAAGTGAAACACACAGAGAAAGTCCGTTAAAATAGAAGATTTTAAATGAACAAATTGGAACACTCTGTGAGAAAATTGAATAGAGTTTATCTAGGCTGAATAAATAAGCCACTTAGATAAATGGAACGTATTTTGAAAGAATTTTTCAAGTTAAATGAAACGAGAGCAACCTTTACATGAAGTGTTACTTGATTTTTTAAAGCCTTCCGAATGCAATACAGCCGAGGATTGTCGAGAGTCCTCGGTTTTTGTGTGCAAAAAAACTCTATTTTTGAAAAACGGCTCTATACTAAATCGTGTGGAATAACAAAAATTCCATGCGATTTTTTTGCATAAAAAAAGACATCTCGTTTACAATGTAAGTGCCTAACCCAACAGTAAAGGAGATGTCTTCATGGATAAGTGTACAAGAGAATTACTAGGATTTCAAGATGAAAGTTTGATATTTGAAAAGGACCGTTGGTTTTCTAGAGGGGTAGATAAGAAAAATAGAAAATTCAACAGAATTGATGGGCTATATGCGAAAGTTCCTACGCATTGCGAGAGTTGTGGGGTTCTATTTCAGAGCT
>NZ_FUXI01000058.1 GCF_900167335.1 Pilibacter termitis | reverse complement strand
GCAAAACTGATGATTTTAGACTATACAGGACTTGAAACAGAAGAATGGGAGAATGTTCCTGTTTTGGCAATGTATCAACGACAATTAGCAAAAGTGTTGGAAAATAGAGCTGGAGTCGAGGGAGAAACTTCGAGAAGTGAGGGAGATATTTCCAGAAATTTTGAAGAAGGGTTGATTCCAAAAAGTATTCGTCAATCACTTTCTAAATACGTCAAAACAAAGGTGGTGGGCTTGTGATGTTGTCTAAAAAGTTTATGCAAACGGCTTTTCTTTTCAAACCTAGTCAAACGCAAGATGAGGAAGGTTTTGTAAAGACGATTTATGTTGAACCTCGAACGCTTACCTTGCTTGTCAGTAGTGGAAAAAGTGGACTTTCTCCTGTAATTTATGGGGAACGTGTGGAAAAACAAAAGATTTGCTATGCAGAGCTTGGCACGTTTGAAGAAGAAAAACATGAGGGGTGGGGCTTGTCTCTAAAAGATAACTCCACAGTGACTCACAAGATTTTAGCAATTACTCCTTACTCTACACACGTGAAACTCTTAATTGAGAAGGTGTAGCATGGTTGAAATCAAGATTACAAATTTAGAACAAGCCTTAGGCAAGATTGATGCTATTCCAGAGAAGTTGACTGTTGGACTAACAAAAGCGACAGATTCTTTGCTTGACCTTGTAGATGAAAATGTTGTGCAAAATCTCGGAAGTGTTCGGTATGGGAACGGTGAAATCAACCGACAAAACCACCGAGAAATAAAATGCGTGAAAGGAATGGTCAAAGGTCGTTTTTGGAATGATTCCGAGATTGGTGTGTATCGTGAATTTGGTACAGGTCCAGTCGGAGAAGAAAACCACAGTGACATTTCACCAGATGTTTTTCCAACGTACACACAAGATCGCTGGTTTATTCCTGTGAATGATGTGGATATTGATTTACAATCCGTTTACGGCATACCAAAAATTAAGATTCAAGGCGAAGAATTTTTCATGACACGAGGGCAACCAGCAAGACCTTGGATGTATCCAGCAGGAAAAAAAGCAGAAGAACAATCTGAAAAAATTATCACTCAAGAAGTGAATAAAGCATTAAAGGAGCTAGAGTAAATGAGTGTAATTGATTTAAAACCGTTTATCGTGAAAACTTTGCAAGGCACCAATTTGTTTGAAAAGGTTATGCCAGAGTTTCCAGAAACGTTGTCAGACTTCCCTGTGTGTATTTATCAAGCGATTCACTCGCCAAAATTGATTGACATGACGGGAAGTGAAGTGACGACAGAATGGCGAATTATTTTAGAAATTTATGGTTCAAAAGAAAAAGGCACGTTATCGCCACTTTCAAACGAAGTTCAGAGTATTTTTTCACAAATGGGGCTTGAAGTGAAAGTGCGTGATGCAAATACTGTGAAAAACACACGCTCCATTCTTGAAATGAGTGGTGTATTTCACAATGATTTAAATATTATGTACCCAAATTAGAGGAGGAACAAACGAATGAAGAAACAAATGAATTTACTAATTTTCCCAGATTTTGCTGGGATTGTAACGGCTGG
>NZ_FUXI01000001.1:39013-170237 GCF_900167335.1 Pilibacter termitis | reverse complement strand
CCTTGCTTGCACTAAAACAACGGGAAGAAATAGACAACCGTTCCATTGGCGACTTGTTTTATTTGATGGTCGATGAATTATCTGACCTCTCTTTTGTAGTGGCGTTCAAGCAACTCATCGAACTGTTCAAAAAAATATCTGCCGATGAATTGGTTTTAGATGACGAAACATTAAATAACATCATCAGTGAATTTCTCAGCCAACTTCCCAAAAATTATCAAAGAGTATTTTGGTAGTTGATTGAGTGAGTTTTTCTTTGGTTAATGTTGGTGTAGCAAGGGGCGTAGGGTGGTTTGGGTGGTTCAAGTTATAGTTATTTATTCATTGGGGGGATTGGGTTATTTGGTATGGTGAAGCCGGCGTCGGTCATTGCTCGGATGTATTCGGCGACAAATGCCTCGTTAATACGGAATTGTTCGCCGTTGATGACGTACATTGAAACACGAATAGCATAATTTCCGTTGCCTAAGTCAACTAAGCCAAAAACATTCGGAGTAGTTTGCAAATAGGTGTGAAATTTTTCAGCGAGCGTATCTGTTGTTTGTTGAATAATCGGCAAAATATTGTCTATTCCTTCGTCAAGATTAATTCTTGTATCAACTACCACACGAATATCTGAGCGTGAAAGGTTTGTAATCGTGGTAATATTGCGGTTGGGGATATAATGAATAGCACCGTCAAGCCCTTTTAACTTTGTCGTACGAATCCCTACTTGTACCACCACACCGTCAATATTTAGCCCTGCAAGTTTGATATGGTCGCCAACATCTAGCTGTTGCTCGACAATGATGAAAAATCCTGTAATCAAATCATTCATAAACCCTTGAGCACCAAGTCCGATAGCCAATCCTGCAATTCCTGCACCAGTCAAAAGTGAAGCAACAGGCACACCAATAATCCACAGGAGCGTATAAATAAATAGAAAAAGCATGGAATACTGGAAAACATTGTCAATTAGCCTTTGAAGCGTTGTCGCTCTTACTTCATTGACCCCAATTCTCTTGCCATAGGCTCGGTACGCTCGGTTGATAAATATTCTACCGATTTTGTAAAGAATAGCGAATAACACAAGGAAAAGCAACACACTCACTGCTTTTGTTACAACTGTTGCCACCAAATCGTCCCAACGGATACTTTCCCAAAATTTTTGCAAAGCTCCTACACGCTTAGAAACTTGCTCTTCAACTTCAGTTGACGGCGTGCTAGAAGTTGTTGTAGCAACAAAAAAATGAATAACGTTCATAAAATTTTCCTCTCTTTTAACCATAAACGAATATTTATTTAAAATTATACCCTATTCTTTGACTTGAAGTATGTATTTCATGAAAAAATTTGATATTATAGAGGTAATCTTTATAAAAAAATTGGTTTCTTATACTGATTGTGTGTGGTTTGTAGCTTTCTTGGAATTGAAAGAATTTTCTACAAAAAACACAAACGAATTTAGCGACAGAAAAAAAGAAAAGCACTCAAGGTGGTCTGAAGTCTGCGACGTTGTGAATCGTTGCCAGAGTTCCATGCCTTGTAGCTAGACAAAGGAGAGTTTTAATATGGTTGTAAATTTAGATTGGGAAAACATAGGATTTCATTATCACAAATTGCCTTTTCGCTATATTTCTAGGTGGAAAGACGGAAAATGGGATGAAGGCGAGTTGAGCGGGGACAATCAGTTATCCATTTCAGAGTCCTCCCCTGCGTTGCATTACGGACAGCAATGCTTTGAAGGGTTGAAAGCCTACCGTACAAAAAAAGGAAACGTTCAGCTTTTTCGTGTAGATGAAAATGCAAAACGCTTGAACAATTCTGCCAAACGTTTGCTTATGCCAGAAGTTCCAGTTGAAAAATTTATTGATGCTTGTAAACAAGTCGTGCGTGCAAATGAAGAATATGTGCCTCCTTATGAATCAAAAGCAACGCTTTATCTACGGCCACTTTTGATTGGAATAGGCGACATTATCGGTGTGCAACCAGCACAAGAATATCTTTTCACTGTTTTTGCCACACCAGTAGGTAATTACTTTAAAGGAGGACTTGCACCAACGAATTTTGTGGCAAGTTTTGACTATGATAGAGCGGCACCTTTCGGTACAGGAGCAACAAAAGTAGGTGGCAACTATGCAGCAAGTTTATTGCCGGGAAAATATGCAAAAGACAACCATTTTTCAGATGTGATTTACTTAGATCCGCAAACACATACAAAAATTGAAGAAGTTGGAGCGGCAAATTTCTTCGGTATTACAAAAAACGGAGAGTTTATCACGCCTAAATCACCGTCTATTTTGCCAAGTATCACGAAATATTCTTTGTTATATTTAGCAGAACATCGTTTAGGGCTAAAAGCGACAGAAGGAGATGTTTTCATTGACGAATTGGACAAATTTTCTGAGGCGGGAGCTTGTGGTACAGGGGCAATTATTTCACCAATTGGTGCCATTCAACTAAAGGATAAAAAACACGTTTTCTATTCTGAGGACGAAGTAGGGCCGATTACGAAAAAATTATACGACGAGCTTGTCGGTATTCAATTTGGCGATGTAGCAGCACCAGAAGGTTGGATTTTTGAAGTGTAATTTAACTTTTTTCCATTTTGAATAGAAAATTTAATAAAAACAGTTCACAAATTTTCTTATTTGTGGCAAACTAAAGCTAATAGAATAAAGGTATCTCTAAACACTCTGGTTAACCGTGAGTTTTTTAGAGATGCTCATAAATGAGGAGGTGGCTGAATGGAGCAATTAGTGGATATTTATCTTCAATCATTGTTGATTGCAATACTTTTTGAGTTTGTTTTGACAATTATTGGTCTTCCATTCGCCGCACTCCATAAATTTAAAACCATGCCGACAGCCAAGAGCTATTTGACGGAAATGCTATTAATAAATATTTTGACCAGCCCTATTTTAGCTTTTTCTATTTTAGCTTTTACGTTCATTTTAAAAGTTCGCAATCTAGCATAAGTGGGCTGAAACATTTTTTAGAGAGAAAAATGTTTGGCTCGCTTATTTTCATGAGCAATCCACTTGTTTTTTATTCGTAAGAAATGATAACATAAACTATCGTTAAAAATCGTTGATGATTACGGAGGAATAGAAATGTTATACGATGTAATTGTAATAGGTGCAGGACCAGCAGGAATGACCGCTGCTCTTTACGCTTCACGTAGTAATTTAAAAGTTTTGTTGCTTGAGCGTGGAGCTCCGGGTGGGCAAATGAACAACACCGCAGAAATTGAAAATTATCCGGGTTTTGACTCAATCATGGGACCAGAACTTGCGTTTAAAATGTACGAACCACTTGAAAAATTTGGCACGGAAAATGCTTATGGCATAGTCGTTGACATTCTTGACAATGGGAAAACAAAAACGGTTGTAACCGAGGAAAATCGTTTTGAAACGAAATCAATCGTTATCGCAACAGGAGCAGCACATCGCCATTTGAATGTCAAAGGTGAAGAAGAATATTCTGGTCGTGGCGTGAGTTATTGTGCTGTTTGTGACGGAGCATTTTTCCGCAATCGTGAGCTAATCGTTGTAGGTGGCGGAGATTCAGCAGTCGAAGAAGCGATTTATTTGACTCAATTTGCTTCAAAAGTCACAATCGTACATCGCCGAGATGAATTGCGAGCTCAAAAGATAATTCAAGATAGAGCATTTGCCAATGAAAAAATCGAATTTATTTGGGATAGCGTAGTTGAAGAAATCAAGGGCAATGAGATGAAAGTTGAAAGTGTTGTGGTAAAAAACGTGAAAACCGAAGAAACAACGGAAATTTCAGCGGGGGGCGTATTTATCTATGTAGGACTTGACCCTCTAAGTGAACCATTCCGCAAACTTGGTTTAACTAATTCAAACGGCTGGATTCCAACAGATAACGAGATGAAAACTTCAATTGAAGGCATTTTCGCAATCGGTGATGTCCGAGAAAAAACACTACGCCAAATCACAACCGCAGTAGGCGAAGGCGGCATTGCAGGACAACAGATTTATTTGTATTTGCAGGAGATTGGGGAAGATACCCCCTCATTTCCCTTGCAAAAAAAACAAAATCATGATTAAATAAAAACAATATGACGGATTTGAAGAACATGAATGAATTGAGAGCTTGTTACAGAGAGGTAAGGGTGCTGAGACTTACTATGAGTGCGATTCATTTACCAGCTTCGAGCCATTTGCGTAGAACGCAAACGCAGTTGCAGCGTTATGCATAATGAGGAAGCATTCGCTTCAAAATTTAGGTGGAACCACGATTAATCGTCCTAAATATGCGTTGAATACGTGTATTTAGGGCTTTTTTGATGAGTGCTACTTAAAGTCAATAAAAATGAAGTTCAATAAAGGAGAAAAATTATGATTCACATTACATTCCCAGACGGAGCAGTTCGTGAATATGAAACAAATGTTACAGTTTTCGATATTGCTCAAAGTATTTCTAATTCTCTTGCGAAAAAAGCATTGGCAGGAAAATTCAATGGTAAATTGATTGATACAACATTGCCGCTTGATGTGGACGGCACACTTGAAATTGTAACACCAGATCATGAGGATGCACTTTCTATTTTACGTCATTCCACGGCACATTTGATGGCTCAGGCGATGAAACGCTTGTTCCCTGAAATTCACCTAGGAGTAGGGCCTGCAATTGAGGGCGGATTTTATTATGATACGGACAACGAGACAGGACAAGTACGTGACGAGGATTTGCCGCGTATTGAAGAAGAAATGATGAAAATTGTCAAAGAAAATTTTCCTTCTGTTCGTCGTGAAGTGACGAAAGCTGAAGCAAAAGAAATTTTTGCACATGACCCTTACAAATTAGAATTAATCGAAGAACATTCTGATGATGAAGGAGGGCTTACGATTTATACGCAAGGTGAGTATGTTGATTTGTGCCGTGGACCACACGTGCCAAGTACAGGACGTATTCAAATATTTAAATTGCTCAATGTTGCAGGAGCTTATTGGCGTGGAAATAGTGACAATAACATGATGCAACGTGTGTATGGAACTGCATTCTTTGATAAGAAAGAACTCAAAGCTCATCTTCAAATGTTAGCAGAGCGTAAAGAACGTGACCACCGTAAAATCGGAAAAGAGCTTGATTTGTTTATGGTATCACAAGAAGTAGGGAGCGGTCTTCCATTTTGGTTGCCAAATGGTGCAACGATTCGCCGTACGATTGAGCGTTATATTACGGATAAAGAAATTTCACTTGGTTACCAGCACGTTTACACACCGATTATGGCAGATGTGAATTTGTATAAAACGAGTGGACATTGGGATCATTATCATGAAGATATGTTTCCGCCAATGGACATGGGAGACGGTGAAATGCTCGTTCTTCGTCCAATGAACTGCCCACATCACATGATGGTGTATAAAAATGATATTCGTTCGTATCGTGAGTTACCAATTCGCATTGCGGAGCTTGGTATGATGCACCGTTACGAAAAAAGTGGAGCGTTAAGTGGACTTCAGCGTGTGCGTGAAATGACGTTGAACGACGGGCATACATTTGTTCGTCCAGATCAAATCAAAGAAGAATTTAAACGTACACTTGAGTTGATGATGGCTGTTTACAAGGATTTTGAGATTACAGATTATCGTTTCCGTTTGAGTTATCGTGATCCAGAAGATACACATAAATATTACGATGATGACGCAATGTGGGAAAATGCACAAGCAATGTTGAAAGCTGCAATGGATGAGTTGGAGTTGGATTATTTTGAAGCAGACGGTGAGGCTGCATTTTACGGACCGAAACTTGACGTGCAAGTAAAAACAGCTCTTGGAAATGAAGAAACTCTTTCTACCATTCAGCTAGATTTTCTATTGCCAGAGCGTTTTGATTTGACTTATGTGGGAGAAGATGGTGAAAATACACATCGCCCAGTTGTTATCCATAGAGGAATTGTCTCAACAATGGAGCGTTTTGTCGCATATTTGACAGAAATCTACAAAGGAGCATTTCCAACATGGCTTGCACCAACGCAGGCAACGATTATCCCTGTTTCAAATGACGCTCATGCAGATTATGCGTACAAAGTAAAAGAAGCTCTGGATACACGTGGACTTCGTGTGGTAGTAGATGAACGCAATGAGAAAATGGGGTATAAAATTCGTGAAAGTCAAACACATAAAATCCCTTATCAAATTGTCGTAGGTGATAAAGAAGTAGAAGACGGAGCAGTAAATGTTCGCCGTTATGGTTCAAAAGAAACCAATGTGTTCACGCTAGAAGAATTTGTGGAAAAAATCGTGAAAGAAGTGGCGAATTTTTCACGTGAGGATTAAGGGGAGTTTTTAAATTTCCTAAAAAAGTGGCAAATTTTATGATTGCCACTTTTTTATTTCGGGAAAGTTCTTTATAATAAAGAGAACTTATAAAAAGATTATCGGGAGAGTTATCGTGAAAAATAAATTATCAGACACCTTGAACAATATGAAGTCGAATGAACAACCAAAAGAAAAAAAATCTCGGCGTAGTCATATTCCACTTCGATTGAATATCTTGTTTTTGATTATTTTTGTTTTATTTGTCGCCCTTATTGTTCGTTTGGGATATATGCAGGTCATGGAAAAGGACGTGTATATGGCAAAAATAGAAAAATCCAATCGTTCAACGGTTAGAATGACAAGTGCTAGAGGGCAGATTTATGATGCCACAGGAAAACCGCTTGTTACAAATGTAGCAAAACCGTCCATTACTTATACACGAGGACAAAACATTTCTGCACAAAGTATGCGTGAAATCGCCCTTCGTTTGGTGAAATTGGTGAAAATTGAGCCGAAAGGATTAACAGATCGTGATAGAGCGGATTTCTTTTTGTCCGATCAAACGAATTTACGAAATGTCTATGCTCGCCTGAATGATTTTGATTTAAAAGATGCCAATGGAAATGCGAAAACAGAGGCAGAAATTTATGCAAGTGAAGTAGAAAAAGTTACACCAGAGGAAAAAGTCTCTCTCGGTGAAGAGGGGGATGCTGCGGCGTTTGTCTATAAAAAGATGAACCAAGCCTCGCAATACAACACGGTGACGGTGACGAGTGATGATATTTCGACAAAAGATGTTGCGGTGATTGGCGAAAATGAAGCCAATCTTGAAGGAATCGCCACAGGTACAACGTGGGATAGAAATTATGAACACGCAGATTCTCTTCGTGACATTTTAGGCACGGTTTCGACAGAAACGACTGGTTTACCTGCGGAACATTTGCAGGAATATCTGGATAAAGGGTACGAGCGAAACGACCGAGTGGGAACGAGTTATCTTGAACAACAGTACGAGGACGTTTTACAAGGGAAACCAACGAAAAGTGAAGTCGTAACAAAACAAGACGGCACGGTTATTAAACAAGAAGTTGTAACAGAAGGAAAAAAAGGGGACAACTTAAAGCTGACGATTGACATGGCTTTCCAGAAAAAAGTCGAAGAAATCGCTGAGAAGTATTTCAAACAGGCGGTGCAACAAGGGAAAGCTATTTATTCTCCCGGAACGTATATGGTGGTGATGAATCCTAATACAGGCAGTGTGCTTGCAATGGTGGGACTAGATTATAAAGACGGAGAGCTAAAAACGAATACATTAGCTGCCATGTTGAACCCAACAGAACCGGGGTCAGTTGTCAAAGGTGCTACGCTTACGGCTGGTTATGAAACTGGTGTGATTACAGGCAATGATGTTATCCAAGATACACCGATAAAAATTGCAGGTACACCGTTAAAAGCCTCTGTGTTCAACCCGACAGGAAACAATAATCGTTATATCTCAGCTCAACAAGCACTAGAGCTTTCTTCAAATGACTATATGATGAAAATTACTATTCGTATGCTTGGACAAGAATATTATCCTGATATGACGTTAAATTATGATGCACGTGCAAAAGTCTACGGTGAACTTAGAAAAGCATATGCTCAATACGGAATGGGGATTAAAACAGGAATTGATTTGCCGAATGAGCCGACAGGGATTGTTACTCAGGACATGAATTTACCAGACGTTATGGGGAAATTGCTCGACTTATCTTTCGGACAATATGATACTTACACTGCCTTGCAACTTGCCACTTACGCTTCAACGGTAGCGAATGGCGGAAATCGTCTGCAACCGCACGTGGTGCAAGGAGTATATGCCAACACAGATAATGGTGCTTTAGGAGAATTAGTGAAAACAATTGAACCAAAAGTAGTCGAAAAAGTGCCGATTACACCAGAGCAGATGTCGATTATTCAAAACGGATTTTATGACGTAGTTCACGGAAATGACGCCTACACAACTGGGCTAGAAATGCGAGCTGCAAAACTGAGTATTTCAGCCAAAACAGGTACTGCCGAAAAAGCTCTACCGAACGGACAAATGGGGGTAAACTCCAATGTCGTGGCATATGCCCCAAGCGACAAACCTGAAATTGCAATCGGACTATTGTTCCCGCAATTAACCGACTATAAGGGCAAACAACAAATGTATATTACCAATGAAATTGTCAATGCTTATTATGATATGTATTATTCTAAAGGGAAAACTTTAGATTGATGTTGAAGAGATTGGGATAAAGGCTACCTCTAAAAACTCGCATTTGCTCAAAATTACTAATTTTGATTTAAACAGAGTTTTTAGAGGTGTCCATATATAATCTTTTAGTCAAACGAAGATTTCGGTGCATACCTCCTCCCCCTTGACAAACGCCAAAAAAACCTCTAAAATACCATAAGAAAACGTGAAAAAGAGTAGTACCCATAATTTTCTATTTTAGAGAGAGGAGCGTTGCTGGGAGCTTCTTATGGAAATGTGGCGAATTCGCTTTTGGAGTGGGGTTTGACCTCGGTGGAGACCGTTACACTTATTGAGAGATTGGCAAATTTGCCGATAATCTAGGATGGTACCGCGAGACAATCGTTCCTTTTGGAGCGTTGGCTTGCGTTTTTTTGTATCAACAAGATAAGGGCACCTCTAAAAACTCGCACTTATCCTAAATTGCTAGTTTTCCGATTTTCTTTGTCAATCTCCTCAACCTATGAACCACATAGCTTTCGTCGATTTTCTCGAAAATCGAAAAACTAGCTAATTTAGTCTTAAGCGGAGTTTTTAGAGGAGCCCATAAAATAAAAAACATAAGGAGAGTAGCATGAGTTTGAAAGAAGAATTACAAAAAGTTCAAGAGGAAACACAGGCACTGATTGCACAAGCAACTGATTTAAAAGGATTAAATGACATTCGTGTGAATGCTCTTGGTAAAAAAGGACCGATTACCCAAGCACTTCGTGGGATGAAAGAATTGTCCATTGAGGAGAAAAAAGAAGTCGGGCAAATTGCAAATACAGTTCGTGATGAATTGACAGAGGCGATTGAGGCGAAAAAAGTAGAGTTAGAACAAAAAGCACTGGAGCTGTCTCTAGCAAGTGAGGCGATTGACGTGACGCTTTCGGGCAAACAAGTCGCAACGGGTACTCGCCACGTGCTGACTCAAACACGTCAAGAAATTGAGGATATTTTTATTTCGCTAGGCTATCAAGTCGTGGAAGGTTTCGAGGTGGAGAGCGATCATTATAATTTTGAGCGAATGAATTTGCCGAAAAATCACCCTGCACGTGATATGCAAGATACGTTTTACATTAGTGAAGAGATTTTACTTCGCACGCATACAAGCCCTGTTCAAGCCCGTACAATGGAGCAACATGATTTTTCAAAAGGTGGCTTGAAGATGATTAGTCCGGGAAAAGTGTTCCGTCGTGATACAGATGATGCGACTCATTCACATCAATTTCATCAGATTGAAGGACTTGTGATTGATAAAAGTATTACCATGAGCGATTTAAAAGGAACACTTGAGACGGTGATTAAGAAGTATTTTGGCAATGAACGCACGATTCGCTTACGTCCTAGCTTTTTCCCGTTTACAGAGCCAAGTGTTGAGGTAGATGTTTCTTGTTTCAAATGTGGTGGGAGTGGTTGTAATGTCTGCAAGCAAACAGGTTGGATTGAAGTGCTAGGTGCAGGTATGGTGCACCCTGATGTGTTGAGCATGAGTGGCATTGACCCAGAAGTATATAGCGGTTTTGCTTTTGGTTTAGGTCAAGAACGTTTTGCGATGTTGCGTTACGGCGTAAATGATATTCGTGGGTTTTATCAGAATGATAAGAGGTTTTTGGGGCAGTTTTAGGAAATGATTTGAAGGAAGAAAAGCAGCAAACTATGAAAATAGCTAGGGAGGAACACAAATGCAAGAACAAATGACATTGTTTGAAAAGGAACCATTGAAATTTATGGATTTTTGTTCTGGAATTGGTGGTGGACGTTTGGGATTGGCAAGAGCAGGATTGTTTTGCGTAGGTCATTCAGAGATTAATCAAGCAGTTGATGAAAACTATCAGTTGTTTTTTCAAGATGGTTCTAATTTTGGCGATTTGATGGAAATTAATTCTGATAGTTTACCAGATTTTGATGTTTTGGTTTCTGGTTTTCCTTGTCAAACATTTTCGATTGTTGGGAAACGACAGGGATTTGAGGATGAACGAGGTCTTGTAATAACGGGATTAGTAAAAATATTAAAAGAAAAAAACATTCCGTGCTTTATTTTTGAAAATGTAAAAGGGCTTGTAAATCATGATAAAGGACGGACATTGAAAATTATTTTAAATATGTTAAAAGAATTAGATTATGATGTTGAGTACCAAGTATTAAATAGTGTAGACTTTGGGGTTCCTCAAATGCGTGAGAGAATTTATATCGTTGGTATAAAAAAATATCTAAAAAAACGTCAAATGAATTGGCTACATGAAGTAAAACGAGTTGATTTAAAAGAGTTTTTAGATGAGGAGAACCGACATTATTTATCAGAGGATAACGAAACTTTTCTTAGATATTTAAACAATAAGTATAATAAAGGAAAATATAACATTTCAGATTTACTTAAAAATGATTATTTGGTATTAGATACTAGACAAAGCGATTTAAGGTTATATGAAGGAAAGGTACCAACTCTCCGAAATGGTCGTCATGGTATTCTCTATGTTCGAGATAAGAAATTTGTAAAAATATCGGCTTATGAAGGAATGGCACTGCAAGGATTTCCAAAAGAAATTATTCAACTTGCTAAAAATAACAAAATAGGCACTAATAAATTACTTTCACAAGTCGGTAATGCTATGACGGTGAACGTTATGGAATTTGTAACGAAAAGAATGTTGGAGGCAATTGAATGAATTTAGAGGAGTTAGGTTCGCAGACAGCAAGAAATGGATTTAAGAATGAAAGAGAGATTGCTGAAAAATTTAACCATTGGCAAAGTGATGATGAGGCAAAAAAATGGCTTACGATAATGGGGTATAAACTTTCTGAAATATCGTCAGTTAAAGCTATTGTTTTAAGTGGTTATAAAGCAGATTTAAACTGTAAAGTACAAATACAAATGAAACAAGCATTAGACATAGAAAATATACAAGTAAAACTTGTAAGTAATAAAAAAGGATTTAATCAAGTAGATAAGCGTTGGGTAAGAAATTATCAAGAAATGTGGAAATTTCCAGAAGAAATTTTAAAGCTATTACAGTATTTTACAGGAGAAATTTCACCTTATAAAAAAGGAATAAAAGATGAACGCAGAATGTTTTTGACGGAATTTACCATTGAAGAACAGGAAAGAATTTTAACTTGGTTTACTGAAAATAAAACATTAGTTGTTAGCGATATTTTAAGAGGACGGGGAGAATTTTCAGCTGAATGGGTATTGGTGGCTCAAAAGGTAGAAGATAATGCACGTTGGGTTTTGAAAAATATTAATGAAGTGATGGGATTTTATATAGGTGAAGTTGAAATCACACCAAGAGGAAGCCTAAGAATAGGAAAAATAACCATGCAAAGAAAAGGTGGAGACAACGGTAGAGAAACAGCTAATATGCTACAATTCAAGATAGATCCCACCGAATTATTTGAAATTTAACTAATTGTTCAACATAACACAAGGAGGCACCCATGCTAAAAATAACCACCAAAACCCAAGACCTCACCCTAAAACTCCCGAATAAAAAATACGGGAGAGAAGTATTTGAAGTTATCGAGAACAATCGTGAGATTTTTAATCAATGGTTTTTCTGGACGGAATTTACGAGGGAAATAGAAGATAGTGAAAATTTTCAAGTAAGTCAGCTAGAAGAATTTGGAAAAGGGAATGTGATTGTTTTTAATATTTTCTATCAAGAGAGATTGGTAGGTATGATTGATGTTCATGCGATAGACCAGTTGAACAAACGAGGAGAAGTGGGCTATTGGCTTGACAAAGACTATACAGGGCGAGGCATTATGTCAACAGCTCTAAAAACGATAGAAGAATATGTCTTTACAGAAACAGAATTGAACAAATTACTTATCAAACATGATATAGAAAATAAAAATTCTAAGCACGTAATCACTGCAAATAACTATCGCTTAGTCGGCGAATTAAAAGAAGAAATTTTTCACAACAAACAATTCCACGACTGCTTAATTTACGAAAAAACAAAAAATGAATGGAAACGAAAAGCGAAGAGGGGCGTATAGGTGTTTGCAACAGTGAGCCACGTCGTTCATATACTCGAAACGCAAGTTTCGAGCGACGTTGCGAACAGTTGCCAAACACCTGCCACTCGTAGCTAGACAAAACGAAAAGCGGAGTAGTGCGTATTGAATTTTGTCGCAGTGAGCCATGCCATTTACTTGCCTGAAGCAGAGCTTCAGGTGGCATTGCGAACAGCGACCAAAATTCAGCACTACGTAGCTAGACAACGAAAAGCGAAGAGGGGCGTATAGGTGTTTGCGAACAGTTGCCAAACACTTGCCCTTGTAGAGCGAAAAAGAAAGGTGAAAACAAATGTTAGTATCAACCAAATGGTTAAAAGAATTAGTCGATTACGACTTAACTCCGCAAGAGTTGGCGGATAAGATGTCTCTTACTGGAATCGAAGTAGAGGGTATCGAAGTAAAAAGTGAGGGGTTAAAGAAAATTGTTGTCGGGAATGTTCTCGAATGTGTGCCACATCCAGATAGTGACCATTTGAGCATTTGCCAAGTAGATGTCGGAGAGAGTGAGCTTTACCAAATCGTTTGCGGTGCTCCCAATGTAAAGAGCGGTATCAAGGTCATTGTCGCACTTCCTAGTGCGAGAATTGCAGGGAATTACAAGATTAAAAAAGGGAAAATTCGTGGGGAAGTATCTCTTGGTATGATTTGCTCCCTTACAGAAATTGGTTTTTCTGATTCTGTTGTGCCAAAAGAATATGCGGACGGCATTTATTACTTGCCAGAAAATGCAGAAGTAGGGAAACCTGTTTTTGAGTATTTGGATATGGATGATGCCATTATCGAGCTATCTATCACGCCAAACAGAGCAGATGCTCTTTCTATGCGTGGTGTAGCGTATGAAGTCGGTGCGATTGTTGGCAAAACACCAAATTTTGCGGATCAATTGCCGAAAGAAGATGAAAATGATACAGTTGAAAACTATATTTCAATCAAAGTAGAAAACGAACAAGATACACCAACCTACAAAATGCGTGTGATTAAAAACGTTAAAATTGCTCCAAGCCCACTTTGGCTACAAAATCGCTTGATGAGCGAGGGGATTCGTCCGATAAATAACGTAGTAGATGTGACAAATTTCATCTTGCTTTACTTCGGTCAGCCACTTCATGCGTTTGATTATGACAAATTAAACGCAAAAGAAATCTTTATTCGCCGTGCGAACGCAGAAGAAATGTTGAGAACACTTGACGGTGAAGAACGCAAACTTGCAAGTGAACACCTTGTGATCACAAGCGGAGGCAAGCCTGTTGCGTTAGCTGGAGTAATGGGCGGAGAAAATACAGAAATTGATGAGTCTAGCACCACTGTTGCTCTTGAGGCAGCGTTGTTTGACCCTCAACTTATTCGCCAAGCAAGTAAAGCGTTCAATCTTCGTAGTGAGTCGTCTCTTCGTTTTGAAAAAGGAATTAATAAAGCAACCGTATCTCTTGCCTGTGATGTGGCAGCTGCTATGATTGCGGAGCTTTCTGGTGGAGTGGTCGTAAGTGGTGTGGCAACAGGAAGTGAGCGGACACCAGAAGAAGTGATTGTTGGCATTACGCTAGAAAAAATCAATCGTTCACTTGGTACATCACTTCACAAAGAAGAAGTAGAGAAGATTTTTGATCGACTTGGGTTTGAATATCGTGATTTAGAAGGGGACTTTTCCGTTAAAATTCCACCACGTCGTTGGGATATTTCGATTGAAGCAGATATTGTTGAGGAAGTCGCTCGTATTTACGGCTATGACAACTTACCGTCTACCTTGCCACAAGGAACGGACGCAAATAGTGGACTTTCTGCAAAACAAAAATTTGTGCGAAACGTGCAAAAAATCCTTGAAGGATATGGATTACAAGAAATTGTTTCCTATGCTTTGACAACGGAGGAAAAAGCCCAGCAGTTTACGGAAAAAGCAAGCAATATCACACATTTGGATTGGCCAATGACCGAAGAACGCACCAGCCTACGTCAGAGTTTGGTCAGTGGTCTTTTGGATAATTTGAGCTATAACATTGCACGCAAAAATAGCGATTTAGCGTTTTATGAAATAGGTAGAGTATTTGAAAATAATCAAGATCCGAAACTTCATTTACCAAAAGAAATCGATCATCTTTCCTTTGCCTTGAGTGGACTAAGAGTAACAAAAGATTGGCAAACTCAAGTGGAAAAAGTAGATTTCTTCACAGCAAAAGGCATTTTAGAAGGATTTTTCCAAGCAATTGGTGTCGCTGAAAAAATTTCTTATGTCGCATGGAAAACGAGTGATGATTTGCACGCTGGAAGAACGGCGAAAATTTTGCTAGACAATCAAGAAATTGGCTTTATCGGACAAGTTCACCCAAATCTTGCGAAAAGCTATGATTTGCCAGAAGTTTACGTCTGCGAGCTAAATCTTGATGTACTTGCAGAAGTTGTGACAATGGAGCAAACAATTTTTGAGCCAATTTCGAAATTCCCACTTGTTACACGTGACATTGCTCTTTTGGTAAACGAAGAAATTACCAATCAAGCAATTACGCAAGCAATTTTTGAAGTAGGGACACGTTTCTTGAAAAAAGTACATTTATTCGACTTGTTTGCAGGTGAAAAATTAGGTGCAGGTAAAAAATCACTTGCCTACTCGCTTACCTTCTCAAATGCTGAAGCAACGTTGACAGATGAAGAAATCAACGCAGCTATGGAGAAAATCACAAGTAAATTAGAAGAAATGTTTGGTGCGGAAATAAGATAAGGCACGCCTAACAAAAGCAAACAGCGATCAAAAGTCTGCAATTTGTAACTAGATAAAAAAAACTCACGGTTTCCGAAAATCGTGAGTTTTTTTATGTATGCTCTATCCAAAGAGGAACAACACTTTCTACTCTTAAAAAAGTTTTACAGCAAATCTAAGCATGAAATCCCTTACTTATGATAAAATAAGAGTATCAAATAAAATGACGAGGAGAAACAACATGAAACGAGAAGAAATGATTGCAAGAACGCATCAACTTGCCAAAAACCAAGAAACAATCGAGGAAATTTTTGTTCGTAACAAAGAAGAACATCGTGCAGAGGTGGCACGTATCAAGCGTGTGATGTATGAGAATTTTGCCGAGCTGTTGGAAAATTGGTTAGATTACGAAAGCGAAGCAGAAAAATAACAAAAAATGGGTGCTTTTAAATTTAAGAGTACCCTTTATTTATTGGAGGAATTATGAGGAAAATTATCCCGTTTGATTTATTATTGCCAGAGCATTATGCAACAGATGACCTGAATTTGACTTTTTTGCCCGTCAAAACGACAACAGACAACCCTTATTCATCGAATGGCGACGTGCTAGTTGCCGTAGAGTTTAGTGCGGAGACGGATATTTTAGCACATTTGACCGATGAGAGCTTTATTCTTTTGAGAAATGTAGCGAACGCACCTGAGGAAATTGTTTCCATGAAACTCTCTGTTGTGCATGATATTTATACTTTTACTCCGTTATCTGCAATTTCCATTCAGCCAATTGTCAAATTGCGACGAAACTTAGCTGATTTGGATATTTTCGGCAAAGTAATTTTTTCATTTCACGACTTTGCAGGTTTGATGAATGTTGACGGAAAAGCACGAGAAGTAGTGGATTTTCCAATGGTGAATTTGCCGTAAAAAGTATGGCTGTCCATTATTTTTTATAGTTTGTCTTTAGAGATGCCCTTTATTTATTTTTAAACTTTTTTGCAACCCTTGGCGAGCTAGATTGTCTGCCCCTTTGTTTTGATTTTCAGGAATCCACTGTACGATCAGCAAGGAAAAGTTTTTTTCTAGCTCTAAAAATTCCGTTAAATACGGAATAAACCTAGGATTTTTAGTAAAACCTTTATCCAACGAGGCAACAACCGTTTTAGAATCGGAAAAAAGGAAAATGCTCTCGTTTGTTTTTTCTTGCTCTAGTAAGATTTTTAGCGAGAGAAGTAGCACTTCAAATTCCGCCTCGTGATTGTTGGTAGCGTAAAGCGGAAAGGAGTGTTGCGTTTGTTTGCCGTTCTCGATAAAAACGATGCCACCGCCACTTAATTTCTTTTCTGTATGCGTTGCCGCATCTACATAAATTTTTATCATACTCAATTGACTTTCTATTTTTATGCTTTTATGTTAAAATTCTATCACATTGACTTGAAAAAAGTGAGTAGTAAGACTATTTTTTACACACTCAAAAGCGTAAGGAAGAGAAGTATGATTAAAATTTTCGGGAAAATTCGTTATCATTGGCAACCAGATCTCACGACAAGTGTGACGTATTGGTCAGCAACCTTTACTATTTTTTTCATTAGTATGATTTTTACATTGGAAAATACGGAGGTTTATTGGCTGACGTTTGTGATATTTTTCGTCTTTTTATTCTTCGTGGCAATCGGTTTTCATCGATATTTTTATTTTGAAAATGATGAGTTATTTGTCGTTTCTTTGTTCAAAAAAGAACGTGCGAGAGTAAAAATTTCGGATATTCGTGCCATTCAAATTGCCCCACATGGTGTGAGGATATATTGTGAAAAATGGAAAGACGGTCGTATTTTTTACATGAGACGTTGGCACAAAGAGCCATTTATGGAGGCAATCCGTGAAATGCAAGAATTTAAGGCAGAGATTACAGAGATTGAACATTTTTAGTTAGGAAAATAGTGTGAACACTTTTGTTAAGGGTACCTCTAAAAACTCTGGTTAAGCCAAAACTAGCAATTTTGGGTAAGCGTGAGTTTTTAGAGGTACCTTTAAGTCTGTTTTTGTAAACAAAAGAGTAGCTTTTTTAGTTTTTGATAAAAAAATAGGGCAGTTTTTTTCTTTTTTCTGAATAAACGGGTTTTATATAGCCACACCAAAAAGATAAGGTTATGATTTTAATGGTATCTTTATAACGTGGGGAATGAAAAGGAAAATGATGAAAAAAAGTATTATAATTACACTTCTCGGATTATTTGCAATTATCACAGGCTCTTTTGTCCATACTTTGACAAGTAAACAAGAAGTAAGAAAAATAGCAGACTCAATCGTTCAAGAGCAAGGGCGATTTACAGGTGTTTTGATAGAACAAGAGCCACACACACTACCCGCAAAGTCGGAAATTTTACAAAACGAACCTTCTGAAAAGGGAAGAATGGAGTTTGAAAAAAGAACTTCAACAAACGAAAAGAAAGAGTTTCAACTTACAAAAGAAGAATGAAAACAAATTTTTGATTCTCGTTCTTATGGAGAAGACAAGCGGCTTGAGAATAGAAAAGCAAAAAAGCGGGATTTATTTCTCCGCTTTTTTCCCGTTTTTCAACAAATTCAATCCAAAACCAATTGTATTTTCTTCTCGTTTTTTCATTCGTTCAATATTTTCACGATGTCGCAAGACGATAAAGAGTGCTAGTAACACAATCAAAACCGTAAATAACCAGTCTCGGTTTGCTAAAATCGGACAATGGAAAACTGGAAAAAGGAGTACACCTAAAAATCCAAAAGCAGCAGCTGCAATCGAGGAGAAACTCACCATGCTTGTCAAAAAGAGCGAAATGGTAAAAATCACCATAACATAAACAAAAAACATTGGTGCTACACCAAGTAACATTCCTGCACTTGTTGCGACTGCTTTTCCGCCTTTGAAACGGACGAAAATAGAAAAAGTATGCCCTAGAATCGCAAAAATCCCAAAAACAACTGGTGAGATATTGTTCACATGAAATACAACAGGCAAAAGAGTGGCAAGTGTTCCTTTGAACATGTCACAAAGCAATACAACCACACCTGCACGTTTCCCTAGCACACGAAAAGTATTGGTGGTACCAATATTGCCAGAACCAAACTGGCGAATATCGACATCAAAAAATTTTTTCCCAATCCAAACACCACTTGGAATTGAGCCAAAGAGATAGGCGAGTAATAATAAAAATGGAATAACCACGTTTTTCTCCTTCCTGTGAACGAAAGACCAATTGAAGTCTTTTTTGTTTTTTCACTTCATGTTTATTGACTTTGATAAGAAAATCTCTCGTACAAAAATTTTCATTTAAGGACACTCCTTAAAATATTTCATTATCATTTCTGCCCAAAAAATTATATACTATATAAAAGAGCTTGCTCAGAAATTTTACCAGATTTTTGCGTGGAAAGGAAGTAAAGAAATGAAATTTCACAATCCAGAGGAGAAGATTATTTTTGATTATTTGAAAAAAGCAAAGCGTATCGCTATTGTTGGGATGAGTGACAAGACAAATCGCTCGAGTTATTTAATTGCAGAGCAGTTGCAATTGGCAGGTTATGAGATTGTTCCTGTCAATCCAGTGCTTGCAGGAAAAGAAATTTTAGGTGAAAAAGTGGTGGCACGCTTGCAAGATGTTACAGGACATATTGATATTGTGGATATTTTTAGACGAAGTGAATTTTTACCAGAAGTTGCACGTGATTTTCTTGAGATTGATGCGGATGTTTTTTGGTCACAATCTGGCTTGTTCTCGGAAGAGGCGGCAGAGATTTTGCAAAATGCTGGTGTAGAAAAAATTGTCATGGATAGATGTACCAAAGTCGAACTACTTCGCATGAAATGGGCAGAAAATAGCGAGTAGAACAGGAAATTTCTCTGAGTTTATGCTATGATAAATGAGCTAAGCAAGCACGTAGCAAGAGAGGACGACAAAATTGATTTACCGTAATAGCGATTCGCTGAATACAAAAGAATGGAAAAGTTATTATTTGTCGATTGGATTGACAAGTAAATTTATAGATGAAACCTTGCAATATTTTTTAGACAAGGGGTGGATTGAATTTGGCGATTTCTTCCGTTTGGTTGAACTGAAAAAGCAATCCAACGACGTATTAGTGAGAAAATTAATGCCGAATTATTTAGCGGACAAAAAATTTCTCACAGGTGCGGTGACAATGGAGTTCTTATTGAGTTTTGATTTATGGGGGTATTATTTAGCGAAATATTTGTACCACTACCAAGCCATTATCCGCTTTGGACAACGTGACGAAGACTTATCATTTATCTATGAAAATTTAATCCTAGATTTCAAAGAAAACGTAGAAAAAGAGTTTGAACTCTTGAGAAAATACTCACAGGTGTTTTGAAAAAAGAAAAGCGAAGTGGGGCGTTTTGAATTATAAAGATTGTCAAGTCATTTCAATCAACATCGCCAGACTTCAACACTTTGTACTCACAAAAGAAAAAATTTTAGAGGAATGGAAAAAATATGACCGTTAAAAATAGCGACAGGTTTCTGTCTAGTTTTAATCGAATCAATAAATGGTTGCTTGAAAAAAGCGACAATCCAATCAATATTCCGTTTGTTTCATTGGTTGGGCATATGAAAAAACGGCGAGATTTACGTTTGGCACCATTCGCCAATGATCTCATTCAATTTGCTCAGTTGAGAAATGCGATTGTGCATGACCAAACAAACGAGGCGTTCGTCATTGCTGAGCCGAACGATTGGGCAGTTGAACGAATTGAAGCGATTGAGCATGAATTACTGCATCCTGAGCGGGTATTACCGAGATTTCGCAAGAAAATTACGCTCATCAATGCTGAAATTCCGATTTCCGAATTATTGGAAATTGTTGCCAAGAAAAAATTTACTCTTTATCCAGTCGTCAAAAATCAAGAATTTCAAGGGCTTTTGACGTTGAAAATGATTGGTTTTTGGGTAGCAGAGCGTATTAGTGCGGGAGAAAGTGATTTTTCGCACTACCAAGTAGCAGATTTGCTCGCACGTCCTGAAAAAAGAGCAAAATTTTCCTTCGTTCCAAGCAATTTCCCAACGGATTTTTGTATTGAGCGATTTCAAAATGAGCCAAATTTAGAGGCGATTTTGATTACCAAGCATGGTGAACGGAATGAAGAAATTTTAGGGATTATTCGTCCAAATGATTTATTTAAAAAAGCCAAGAATAGCTCAAAAACTTCTGTTTAATAGCGGTTTTTTTTGACAAAGGAGACATTATGATAGCAGTTTATTTATTGACAAGTGTGGCACTAATTGCTTTGGATCAATTGGTGAAATATTTGATTGTCAAAAATTTTTCTTACGGTGAGGAAAAAACATTGATTGACGGTGTTTTTTCATTGACTTATGCGAAAAATGACGGTGCAGCATGGAGCATTATGCAAGGGCAAATGTGGTTTTTCTATATTGTGACACTCGTTGTGATGATCGTTGCCATTTTCTTTTTAGTGAAAAATGTAAAGAAGAGCAAATTGTTAAGTATCGCACTTACACTCGTGATTGCAGGTGGTTTCGGGAATTTGATTGACCGTGTAAAACAAGGATATGTGGTAGATATGCTACAAACAGATTTTATTGATTTTCCAATTTTCAATATAGCAGATTCATTTTTGGTAATTGGTGTAGGGATTATTTTTATCTATGTACTTTTAGAGGAAAAAAAGGAAGCTAAAAAATGAAAAAATTAACATTTCAAGTAAAGAACCAAAAAGGAAGAATTGACAAGGTGATTGCTGAAAATTTCACAGACTATTCACGTTCACAAGTGCAACATTGGTTGAAAGAAGAACTTGTTACGGCGAATGGAAAAATTGTCAAAGCAAACTATAAAGTGGCAAATATGGATGAAATCGAAATTACTTTGCCAACTCCTGAAGTGCTAGATATTCAGGCAGAAAATATTCCGCTAGAAATTGTTTACGAGGATGAGGATGTGGCAGTGATCAATAAGCCACAAGGCATGGTCGTACACCCTGCGACTAGCCACACAAGCGGCACGCTAGTTAATGCGTTGATGTATCATATCAAGGATTTATCTACAATTAATGATGTGGTGCGTCCCGGAATTGTGCATCGAATTGACAAAGACACAAGTGGACTTTTGATGATTGCCAAAAATGATAAGGCACATGAATCACTTGCTGAACAGCTGAAAAATCATACGTCAGAAAGGAAATACATTGCACTTGTCCACGGTGTGATACCGCACGAAAAAGGAACGATTGAGGCTCCGATTGCTCGGCATAAAACGGACAGAAAAAAACAAGCGGTCATAGAAGGTGGAAAGCCTGCGATTACACATTTTACTGTCTTAGAAAGATTTGGCGAATATACGCTTGTCGAATTAAAACTTGAAACAGGTAGAACGCACCAAATTCGTGTGCATATGAATTATATCGGTCATGCCGTTGCAGGAGATCCAATTTATGCTCCGAGAAAAACACTCAAAGGGCATGGGCAATTTCTCCATGCGAAAATTCTAGGTTTTACGCATCCAACGACAGGAGAGAGAATGACGTTTGAAGTGGACGAGCCACAAATTTTCAAAGAAACGTTGGAGAGTTTACGGAAAATGCAATGAATGATACAATGAAGAAGAAAAAAATGAAGTGAAAAGCTTCAAGAATTTGGAAAGGAAGACAATCATGTCAAAAATTTTTGTATTCGGACATCAAAACCCAGACACTGATGCAATCGCCTCATCAATGGCTTTTGCGTACTTGAAAGCAAAGGAAAATAACTTACCAACAGAGGCAGTAGCGTTAGGTGAAGTAAATGAAGAAACTGCATTTGCGTTGAATTACTTTGATTTAACCGCACCACGAGTGGTGAAACGTGCGAAAGATGAAGGTGTTGAAACGGTTATTTTAACAGACCACAATGAATTTCAGCAATCAATAGAAGATATTGAGGAATTGCGTATTCTTGGTGTAGTTGACCACCACCGTATTGCAAACTTCCAAACTGCAGAGCCACTTTTTTATCGTGCAGAACCAGTAGGAAGTGCCTCTTCAATTGTTTATCGTATGTTCAAAGAGACTGGTATTGCGTTGCCTAAAAATCTTGCGGGTATGTTGTTATCAGGTTTGATTTCTGATACGTTGCTACTCAAATCGCCAACGACACATCCAACAGATTTGCAAGTTGCTAAAGACCTTGCAGAGATTGCAGGTGTGGAACTTGAAAAATACGGTTTGGAAATGCTAAAAGCAGGAACCAATCTTTCAACAAAATCAGAAGAAGAATTGATTGACCTAGATGCAAAATCTTTCCCACTTGCTGATAAAACAGTACGTGTAGCTCAAGTAAACACGGTTGACATTGAGGAAGTAATGACAAGACAATCAGCACTTGAGAGTGCGATGACAAGTGCGAGTGCGGCAAATGGGTATGACGATTTTCTACTTGTTGTAACAGATATTGTCAATTCAAATTCTGAATTACTTCATGTTGGGCAAAATGGTTCTCTTGTTGAAAAAGCATTCAACACAACGCTTGCAAACAATCGTGCTTTTCTTGAGGGCGTAGTGTCACGTAAAAAACAAGTCGTTCCTCAATTGACAGAGGCGTTTGGGAAAGTGTAGGGGGGCTGAAAATTTCTAACATCTCCGTTTGATCTAAAAAACACTAGTTTTTCGTTGTTCAAGGAAAAACTAGTGTTTTTTTATCCCACTTCAAATAATCTTCAAAAAACCGTGTACTTTTTTATACAGTTTGTGTTACAATGGAAACATAAATGAGAATGATTATCAATATCAATGATTTTCAAAAGTACAAAGGAGAAGGCATGCTGACATTAGAAAGTGCGAAGGTCAATCAGACCTATATTGTGGAGGAATTGCACGCAGAGGGTGATTTAAAACGTCATTTGACCGATTTAGGTATGAAGAAAAAAGCGAAAGTGGCACTCATTGTCTTAAATCGAGACAGTGGCATTGTTTCTTTTTCACATTCGAGAGTGGCACTTGATCGTAGTATCTTGCGATTGATTTCCATAAGTGAAATAGAAGAAGATACGGAAAATTGGCAAGTGCTGAATGATTTGAAAGTAGGCGAAATGGGGCGAGTGATTGCTATTCATGGAACGGGGGCAATTAAGCGACGTTTAATGGACATGGGGATTACACGAGGAACGGAAATTTATATCCGTAAAACCGCTCCATTAGGCGACCCTATCGAAATTAATTTACGTGGATATGAGCTAACGCTTAGAAAAAGCGAGGCAGAGCTAGTTTTAGTAACACCACTGAACGAGGAGAAGGAACATGAAAAATAAAATAGAAATTGCTCTTGCCGGAAATCCAAATAGTGGAAAAACGAGTACGTTCAACCATTTGACAGGGAGTATGCAACACGTAGGAAATTGGCCCGGAGTAACCGTTGAGCGAAAAAGCGGGCAATATCGGAAAAATACACAAATTGAATTGCAAGACTTACCGGGAATTTATTCCATGTCGCCGTACACGCCCGAGGAAATTGTGGCACGGGATTATTTATTGTCCAATTCTGCCAATGCGATTATTGACATTGTGGATGCAACAAATTTGGAGCGAAACTTGTATTTGACGACACAGCTTATGGAAACAGGTATCCCTGTTGTGATAGGGTTAAATATGATGGATATTTTGGAAAAACAAAATCGTCCGTTAAATATTCAAAAATTGAGTTATGGTTTAGGTGTGCCAGTTGTACCGATGAGTGCTTTGAAAAAGAAAGGGTTGAACAAAGCGGTGAAAAAAGCTCTCTATATTGCTCAAGAGCATGGAGAAGTTCAATTCCCCACTTATGACAATCGACTAGAAGTCGCTCTAGCTGAAATTTTAGATGTTTTGGGCAATACCGTTCCTACACGTCAGGCACGTTGGTTTGCAATTAAACTTTTTGAGCGTGATGAAAAAGCTGAGGCAACGCTTGATTTGTCTGAAATGCAGAAAAAGGAAATTGAGGAAATCATTCAGATTACAGAAAAAGTCTTTGATGATGATGCAGAGGCGATTGTTGTCAATGAACGTTACAACTTTGTTACGCAATTAAGTGCCTTGTGTTTAGGTGAGCGAGATTCTATTTCTTTTACATTTTCTGACAAAATCGACCGAATTGTTACCAATCGTTTTCTTGCTCTACCGATTTTTGCAGGATTGATGTGGCTTGTGTATTCTATCTCTATTCAGTGGATTGGAGGGTTTGGTACGGATTTTCTAAATGAGCAGATTTTTGGCGATTGGGTGCCAAATATTGCCGAGAAAACACTGGAAAATTGGCAGGTTGCTGAGTGGCTGAAATCTTTAATTATTGACGGAATTATCGCGGGTTGTGGAGCAGTGCTTGGATTTTTACCACAAATTATTGTTTTATTTTTCTGTCTGGGAATTTTAGAAGACTGTGGTTACATGAGTAGAATTGCCTTTGTGATGGATAGAATTTTCCGCAGATTTGGTCTTTCTGGAAAAAGTTTTATCCCAATGCTTATTGCAACAGGTTGTGGCGTACCGGGCGTGATGGCAAGTCGGACGATTGAAAATGAAAAAGATCGCAGAATTACAGTGATGGTTACGACTTTCATGCCTTGTTCGGCAAAATTACCGATTATCGCCTTAATTGCAGGAGCATTTTTCCCGAAAGATAACTGGGTTGCCCCAAGTGCCTACATGGTAGGAATTGCAGCGATTATTTTAAGTGGAATTGCTTTGAAAAAAACAAAATTATTCTCAAGTGATGCTACGCCTTTCATCATGGAATTGCCAAGTTATCATTTGCCAATGATGAAAAACGTTGTGCGGTACGCATTTGAGCATGGAAAAGAATTTGTCAAACGAGCAGCAACGATTATTTTTGTGATGAACATTGTTATTTGGTTCACATCAAGTTTCTCATGGCAATTACACATGGTAGAAACAGAAGACTCTATTTTGGCAAGTTTAGGGCGAGTGCTTGCACCGATTTTCGCACCAATCGGCTGGGGAAATTGGAAAGGAACGGTCGCAACTTTGACAGGGCTTGTAGCAAAAGAAACAGTTGTTGGGACATTTGGTATTTTGTTCCACGCAGGAGAGTTAGCAAGCGAAGACGGAAAAGAAATTTGGGGGAATTTAACGCAAAGTTTTACCGCACTTTCTGCCTATTCATTCTTGTTATTTAACCTACTTTGTGCCCCGTGTTTTGCTGCAATCGGAGCAATCCACAAAGAAATGCACAATTTCAAATGGACAGTAATGGCAATTGCCTACCAATGTGGTTTAGCCTATGTGGTAAGTTTTCTTGCTTATCAAGTTGGTCTAGTAGTGATTGAAAAGCGAGCAATCAATATTTTGACGGTTCTGGCATTTTTGCTTGCAGCAGTCATTCTCTTTTTACTCGTAAGAAAACCAGCAAAAAAAGCAGAACTTCCAAGTATCAGCTCAAAAGATTTTGAAGAAATGGAGCGTGTGTAAAAAATGTCAACAATTTTATTATCTATCCTTATTTTCGGCACAGCAACTTTTATAGTAGTAAAAAAAATCCGTCGTGGCTTATTTTCTGGGTGTTCAGATTGCCAGTGTGATTGTGGGGCTAAGGGGAGTGAGGGAGGAACGTAAATAAATTTTAATTTCAATCAGTAAAAAAGCAAAACAAGATAGATGAGAAAAAGCTCTTAATGCGAGCTTTTTTTTAATTTGTAGAGAAAATAAAAGACCACTTTATTGAAAATTTTAAAGAAAATTGGAAAAGTAGTTAAGTAAAAAGGCATGGAATTAAGAATAACTTGGATTAGTCTATAAAGTAAATGACAAAAAAATCAACGAAAATTCTAGCAAATTCGTAAACTTTCTTTGATTTTTATCCCTCTTAAATCTCAATATTATCAAGAAAAACATTTCTAACAAATATTTAGGTACATATAACTATATTCTTTCTTTAAAATTCCACCAAAAACCTGTATAATAGCAGACGATACTTTATAATTTCGAGGAGAATTATGGCACAATTATTTTTTAGATACGGTGCAATGAATAGTGGTAAGACGATTGAGATTTTGAAAGTTGCACATAATTACGAAGAACAAGATAAACCTGTTTTGATTTTCACAAGCGGTTTAGATAATCGGGATAAAGTAGGCATGGTTTCAAGCAGAATTGGTATGAAACGTGAGGCGATTCCGATTTTTGAGGAGACAGATGTTTTTGAGATACTGAAAAATCAATCTCAAAAAATTTATTGTGTACTGGTTGATGAGGCACAATTTTTACGGAAACATCATGTGTATGATTTTGCTAGAATTGTAGATGAATTGGATATTCCAGTTATTGCATTTGGTTTGAAAAATGATTTTCGTAATGAAATGTTTGAGGGAACGAAACATTTGCTTTTGTTAGCAGATAAAATTGAAGAATTAAAAACAATTTGTTGGTTCTGCCCGAAAAAAGCAAGTATGAACTTGCGTTATGTCAATGGTAAACCTGTTTATGAGGGAGAGCAAGTGCAAATTGGAGGTAATGAGGCATATTATCCTGTTTGTCGCAAGCACTATAACCACCCTGAGTTGAGTGGTGATAAGAAAAGCGAAGAAGTGCGTTCTGAAGTCTGTGGCAGTGAGCCATGTCGTTCATTCACTTGAAACGAAGTTTCAAGCGACGTTGCGAACAGCCGCCAGACTTCAGCACTTCGTAGCCAGACAAAGAAAAGCGAAGAGGGGCGTTAAGGAGGTTGTCGCAGTTAGACAAGTTTGAGGAAACTGACAAAGAAAATCGGAAAACTATCAATTTTGGATAAGCGTGAGTTTTAAAAGGAATGTAAAAAAAATCAGAGTAAGGAGAATGTAAATGTACGACCAATTACAAGCAGTAGAAGACAGATATGAAGAATTAGGAGAATTACTAAGCGACCCAGAGGTGATTAGCGATACCAAGCGTTTTATGGCTCTTTCAAAAGAGGAGGCAAATATTCGTGAAACGGTGGATACTTATCGTAAGTACAAACAAGTGCTTGAAACCATTCGTGATTCTGAAGAATTGCTCGCTGAAAATCTTGACCCAGAGATGACAGAATTTGCCAAGGAAGAATTGAACAATGCCAAGGCTGAAAAGACAGAATTAGAAGAGAAAATGACGATTCTTTTATTGCCAAAAGACCCAAATGATGACAAAAATATTATTTTAGAAGTTCGTGGGGCAGCAGGTGGTGATGAAGCAGCACTTTTTGCAGGCGATTTGTTCAATATGTATCAAAAGTATTCCGAAGGACAAGGCTGGAAATTTGAAGTTTTAGAGGCGACTGTGACAGGAATTGGTGGTTATAAAGAAGCGATTGCCATGATTACAGGCGACAATGTCTACTCAAAACTCAAATATGAAAGTGGAGCACATCGTGTTCAGCGTGTGCCAAGCACAGAGTCGCAAGGACGTATTCATACGAGTACAGCAACGGTTGTCGTAATGCCAGAGGCAGAAGATGTGGAAATTGATATTGAAGAAAAAGATTTACGTGTCGATATTTACCATGCAAGCGGTGCAGGTGGTCAGCACGTCAATAAAACCGCATCAGCAGTACGTTTGACGCACTTACCAACAGGAATTGTCGTGGCGATGCAAGATGAACGTAGTCAGCTGAAAAATCGTGACAAGGCGATGAAAGTGTTAAAAGCACGTGTTTATGACCATTATGCGACGCAAGCACAGGATGAATATGATGCAAGCAGAAAATCTGCTGTCGGAACAGGTGACCGATCAGAACGTATTCGCACGTATAATTTCCCGCAAAATCGTGTGACCGATCATAGAATTGGGCTTACAATCCAAAAGCTAGATCAGATTTTAGCAGGAAAATTGGATGAAGTAATCGACTCTTTGATTATTTATGATCAAACGAAAAAGCTAGAAGAATTGAACAATGACAATATCTAAACTAACGATTTTACAAGCGATTCGTGAGAGTGAGCAACGGTTAGAACTTGCGGGAATTGAAAAAGAGAACGCACAATATGTTTTTCTAAAACGAAAAAAGTGGAATTTGACGGATTGGGTTGTGCATATGAATGAATTTATTGCAAGTGATGATTTAATGCAGTTAAAACGTGATGAAACCAAACTTTTAAAGCATATTCCGCCACAATATATTTTAGGAAAGGCAGATTTTTTAGATTTTGAATTTCAAGTGACGAGTGACACGCTGATACCACGAGTGGAAACAGAAGAGCTTGTTTTGCGTGCGATTGAGCTAGGTGACGACAATTTGCCGATGAATGTGGTAGATATCGGTACAGGAAGTGGTGCGATTGCGATTTCCCTTGCACTTTTGCGACCGCAGTGGAAAATGTGGGCAACGGACATCTCAATTGGTGCATTAAACGTAGCAAAAGAAAATGCTAAAACACTTGGAGCGAAGATTTTCTTTGATTTGGGTGATGTACTCACGCCTTTTATGGAGCAAACACGAGAGCTAGATGATTTTGAGCAATTCGATTTTATTATCAGCAATCCTCCTTATATTGCAAAATCAGAACTTGCCGATATGGACGAAAGTGTGAAGCAATATGAGCCTGAAAATGCTCTATTTGCAGAGGACGAGGGGCTTGCGATTTACAAAAGAATTGCCGAGCAAGCTCCGTTTGTTCTCAAACAAACAGGTCAAATTTTGCTAGAAATCGGCTTTCGCCAAGGAGAAGTAGTAAAAGAAATTTTTGAACGTGCGTTTCCTACAAGAAAGGTAGAAATATTGCAAGATATGGCAGGAAAAGACCGAATGATTCACGTGCATAAAATAGAGGATTTTAAGAAAGAAGAAGAAAATGGAAACGAAGAAACTAGCAAAGACTGAAATCAAAAAAGCTGCCGAGCTGTTAAAAAACGGTGAATTAGTCGCTTTTCCAACAGAAACAGTCTACGGTTTAGGTGCGATTGCAACCAATGAAACCGCAGTTAAAAATGTCTATCTCGCAAAAGGACGCCCAAGTGACAATCCGTTGATTATACACGTGACCGATTTAGAAATGGTTGCTCGCTATGCAAAAAACATTCCAAAAAACGCAGAAATTTTAGCGGAACATTTTTGGGCAGGACCACTTACCATTATTTTGCCACTAAAAGAGGGAATTTTGCCAAGTGTTGTAACTGGAGGACTGAATACAGCTGCTTTTCGTGTACCGAATAATCAAGATACACTTGCTCTAATCAAAGAGGTGGGCGAGGGAATTGTTGGTCCAAGTGCGAACACTTCGGGGAAACCTTCACCGACAAGTGCAGCACACGTTTTACACGATTTAAACGGAAAAATTTCAGCCGTGCTAGACGGTGGTGTAAGTGAAATTGGTGTTGAATCAACTGTTGTCGACCTTTCTATTCCAGATGTCGCGACCATTCTTCGTCCGGGTGCGATTACAGAAGAAATGCTCAACTCGCTCATTCCTCATGTGAAAATGGATGAACATTTCCTTTCAGAAAAGGAGAAACCGAAAGCTCCGGGCATGAAATATACTCATTATTCACCAAATGCCAAGGTGTATATCACAGAGGCAACTCCAGAAAGTTTTCTTGCAGCGATAAACTGGGCAAAGGCACAAGGGATGAGCATTGGACTTCTCGCTGATAAGGAAATTCTTGCACTTTTTCAAAATCAAGTCACTGCAACATTTGAACTGACCACTTTGCATAATATAAAACTCGCAACAAAGCGTTTATTCGAGGGATTGCGTGCGTTAGACGAACAAAATGTCGAGGTCATCTTCGCTGAGAGTTTCGAGGAAATCGGCTTGGGCGTTGCGTTTATGAATCGTTTGAAAAAAGCTGCAGGAGGGGAGGAGTTTGGTGGTGGAAGAGGGTAAGGCTTTAAAACTCACGTTTACCAAAATTGTTCGTTTTTGTAAACGTGAGTTTTTAGAGGTATTCTTTAGTATAAAGTTTCTATTTTTACAGTTTCAAAAAAACTTTTGACTTGTTCAATAGATAATTCTGGATACCAGTTTAGCACGTTTGCAGTTGAGTAACTAATTGCTTTTTTTAGTGAAAAAATAGGATCACCAGAAAGAGTGAGGTATTTTACGAACCCGCCTAAGAAAAAGTCTCCAGAGGCAATCGGGTTTTTCGCCTCGATTTTTTCAAGAGATAGATAATAGATTTTCTCTTTCAGCTTTGCAATTACTCCTTTAGCACCAAGTGTAACAATGAAATAAGGAATTTCAGTAATAACTTGACTTTGCAAAAATTTGGCATAATCATCTATTGATGAAAACTTGGCTTTAGGAAATAAATCTAAAATTTCTTCATCATTTATTTTGATAGCGTATGGTTTTCCCTCGTACGCTTGTTTTAATGCTTCCCCACTCGTATCGACAAAAAATTTTACCTTTTGATTTTTAAACTTTGTTTGAAATTGCAGAATATAGTCATGAGGCATTCCTTGCATGAGCGAACCAGAAAATACGACTGTATCTCCGTCCTGAATAGAATCCTCAAGACTTTTTGTAAAATGATCTAATAAATTTGATTGTAGTTTAAAGCTATTTTCATAAATTGGATAAACTTCGTGCTTTTCACTGTCTACTAAGATATTACAAACTCGTGTATTTTCCTCAATTTCAATAGCAGACAATTGGATTTTGCTTTTTTCTGCTAACTCTTTTAAATATTCACCATTTTTTCCCCCAATAATAGTGTGAACGACTAATTCAATAGTTGGTTCTTCAAAAGTCATGGCATAAGCAACATTAAAACTTTTCCCACCAGCAAATTCTCTTACCTCATAAGGTCTATTTGGTGTTGACTTTGCAAAATTTTGCAAAAGCAAAGTGCGATCAATGGCTGGATTTGGGCAAATAAGATGAATCATAATAAAACTCCTTTTCGTGTATAATTTTTTTTGAATAGAGACGTACTTCTATTCAAGACGAATTATACATGAATATAGAGAGTAAAACAATGTTTTAATTTGCATAAAACTCAAAAAGCAAAATGAAACAAACATAATGCAAAATAAAAATAAAAAAAAGCAAAAAAATGCTTGCGTTTTATTTGAGAGAGTGGTAAGATAGTTTTTGCAAAGGGTTGCATGGAAAAATAGCAGTTTTTAGAGATGTCTATTAGAAATTGCATGAAATCCTGCGTTCTGTTAAAAGAATTGCAACACAAAAATATGGAGGTGTTTAGAATGAATGCAACCGAAAGAAAAGAATTTATTCTTAATTATTTACATGACAATCATTCGCTAAAAATCAATAAACTCTCTGAACAGCTTGATGTAACGAGAGAGACGCTGAGAAAAGATATTTATGAACTAGAAGAAGAAGGTCATGTAAGAAAAACGCATGGTGGAGCTGTTTTAGCAAATAAAACAAAAGAAACCGCCTATGAAAAACGTCGAGAGGAATTTTCCGAAGAAAAAAGAATCATTGCCAAACAGGCGATCCAAATGATTGAGGAGGGAGATAGTGTTTATTTGGATTATGGCACAACGATTTATGCTTTAGCAGAGGAAATTCGTCAATTAAAAAATATCACAGTAGTAACCAACTCTATTCCAATTATCAGTTTACTCATTCAAAATGATGAGATTGATTTAATTGTTCCCGGTGGACAACTTCGTCGCAATGAAGGTTCATTGTATGGAGATTTGGCAAACAACAATCTGAAAGATATTTTTGTAACGATTGGTTTTTTCAGTTGCTCTGGTATCTCTGCAAATATTGGAATTACCAATCATCATTTAGGAGAAACTGCCAATTCTAAAACGATGATTGAACATTCCGAAACAAGCGTTATACTTGCAGATAATAGCAAATTTGGCAAATGTGCATTTAGTAGAATGGCTGAATTTACGGAAATTGATGCGATTGTAACGGATCGTCAACCTGCAAGAGTGGAGGAAAAAGAAATTTTATTGAATGATGTTACATTGTATTATCCGCCAACAATTTTTAAGGAGGGAAGTAATGATACCTAGGGATTTCATTTTTCATCAAGTAAATGTTCAAAATCGCAATGAGTTTTTTGAACACTTTAGTAATTTACTGGAGAAAAAAGGATTTGTCAAAACAGGTTTTGCATCAGCTTTAAAAATCAGAGAGTATGACTATCCGACTGGACTACCTGTTCCTCATGGTGTTGCGATTCCGCATACAGATGGGAATTTTGTTCAAAAAGATGCAATTATCGTTGCCACTTTTGAACATCCTATTTTATTTCATGAAATGGGGGGAGATGAGGAGGATACTGTCGAGGTGAGAGTCGCTTTTCTATTGGCAGTTCGTGATGGGAAAAAGCATTTGGAAGTCCTGCAAAAACTGATTTTGGCAGTCCAAAACACAGCATTTATCGAAGAAATGCTTGCGGCAGACAATCAAATAGAATTGGCAAACATTGTAGAAAAAGAAATAGGTCATTATGATGAGACTGTAAGTGCAAAAATGGAGGAATCGAAATGAAAAAAATTATCGTAGCTTGTGGCGGGGCGGTTGCAACTTCAACCGTTGCAGCGAATTTAATTCGAGATTTAGCGAAGAAAAATAAAATTGAAGCGGAGGTAGTGCAATATCGCATTAGCGAGCTTGAAAGCCAAAAAGATGGTGCGGACTTGATTGTAACGACTGGACGATTTAAAAAAGATATTGGAGTTCCAGTTTTGCAAGGAACAGCGTTTATTAGTGGTATAGGGGTAGAAGCACTAGAGCAAAAAATTTTAGACATAATCAAAGACTAGAAAAACGGAGGCGATTCAAATGGATTTATTGTTAGATGGCGTACAGTATATTGTAGATTTGGGTGCAAGTGTAATGCTCCCAATCATCATTTTCATTTTAGCACTTTGTTTGAAACAAGGAGTCGGAAAATCATTGCAGTCTGGTATTACAATAGGAATTGGCTTTATTGGAATTGGATTGGTAGTTGGTCTTTTACGTGACAGTTTAGGACCAGCAGCTGAGGCGATGGCAAAGGAATTTAATCTAGGATTAAAAGTCGTTGATTTAGGTTGGCCTGGAACAGCTCCAATTGCGTGGGCAAGTGATTTAGGATTAATTGCTATTCCGATTGCAGTAGCGGTTAATCTTCTGATGGTAGCACTCAAGTTAACCAAAGTAATCAATATTGATATTTGGAATATTTGGCATATGGCATTTACTGGAGCAATCGTGCAAGTAGCAACGGGAAATATTTATTTAGGAATGATAGCGATTGCTATTCACGCTGTTATTGCGTATAAATTAGGAGATATGTTCGGGCAAGTGACAGATGGCTATTTTGGATTAGATGGTATTTCTATTCCGCACGGTACAAGTGCGTACATGGGTGTATTTGCTGTACCAATAGATGATTTTATTAGCAAAATTCCTGTATTGAATAAAATCGAATTGACAGAAGAAACGATTGAAAAACGTTTAGGTGTATTAGGGCAACCAACAATTGTAGGAGCAGTAATGGGGATAGTTATTGGTTTATTGGCAAAATATCCAGTAGGAAAAGCTATGCAGCTTGGTATTCAAATGGCAGGTGTAATGGTGCTAATGCCAATGGTGGTAAAACTTATCATGCAAGGATTACTTCCAATTTCAGAAGCAGCAAAATCTATTTTAGATAAAAAATTTAAAGGAAGTAATTTAAAAATTGGTTTAGACCCTGCACTTTTACTTGGCGATTCGCAAGTAATTGCAAGCTCTTTGTTGTTTGTTCCTCTTACGATTTTGATTGCTATCATCGTTCCGGGGAATCAAGTATTGCCTTTTGGTGATTTGGCAACGATTGGATTTTTTATAGCAATTGCTACAGGGATTCACAAAGGAAATATTTTCCGAACCTTAATTTCTGGTTCTGTGATTATGTTTATTACAATTTGGATTAGTAATCAAATGATTCATTTACAAACGACATTAGGAGAAAAAGTAGGAGTGCTTGCAAAAGGTGGTGAGAAAGTTTCTTCTCTTGATCAAGCAGGAAGTCCGATTACTTATCTCTTAGCGAAAGGGTTTACGTTTGAAATGGGAATTGGATTTTTCGTTATTTTATTACTTTATCTTGGAGCATTCTTTTACACGTTTGTGAAGTATAAAAAAGAGATGATTTATATAGATGAAATCGAATAAGAATGAATCTTTTTAAGATTAAGAAAGTTGAGGTAGATATGAAAGCATTAGCTGTAACTGGAATCAGAGAATTTGAACTACAAAATCTTCCCACTCCAAAAATTACCAAGGGAAACATTATGATTGAAGTGGCATATGTAGGGATTTGTGGTTCAGATTTACCACGATATTTTGAGGGAGGAGTTCATAGTTTTCCACAGATTTTAGGGCATGAGTTCTCTGGAAAAGTGGTTGAAATAGCTGACGATGTAATTGATTTTAAAGTGGGCGATCGTGTGGCAGTTGCTCCATTAGTGCCAGATGAAACAACGGTAGGTTTTTTAAAAGGGGAACCGGCGATGGCAGAGAGGTATAGTTTTATTGGAAGTCGTGAGCAAGGAGCAATGGCAGAATATGTTGTAGTACCAGCGAAAAATGCTGTGAAAGTGCCAGAAAATTTGAGCTTAAAAGAAGCTGCAATGCTCGAACCGTTGACCGTAGCGATTCATGGAATTGACAGAGCGACTATTTTATCAGGAGATGAAGTTGTAGTATTAGGAGCAGGTACAATAGGATTATTGACGCTCGCTGTTTTACGTGCTAGAGGGGTTGGCAATATAACAGTTATTGATTTAAATGAAAACAAACTATCATTAGCTAAAAAAATAGGAGCAGATGTTATTTTAAATCCAGAAAATATTGATGTAGAAAAATATTTTAAAGCACACAAAAAACCGAGAATTGTTATTGAAACAGCAGGAAGTTCCATAACACAGCGACAAGCGATAGAAATCGTAGAAAAACAAGGGAATGTCATTTATGTTGGAACTTCCACACGAGATGTGGTATTACCACCAGAATCTTTTGAAAAAATCTTACGTGGAGAACTTTTTGTCACAGGTTCGTGGATGAGTTATTCAGCACCTTTTCCCGGATATGAGTGGGAGGCAGGTTTACGCTATATGGCAACAAAAGAAATAGACGTTTTACCTTTCATCACAGGAATTTACAAGCTAGAGGATAAATCTATTCCTTTTGAAAAAATGATTGAAAAAAATTCCACTCAAATAAAATTGATGTATGAAATTAAAGCAGAGGATTAAGGAGAAAACCATGCTAGTAACCAGTAAAAAAATGATTTTAAACGCTCAAAAAGGCGGTTATGCCGTAGGGGCATTCAATATTGAAAATATGGAAATGGCGATGGCTGCGATTCAGGCGGCAAATGATTTGCACTCGCCAATTATTCTGCAAACGACACCGGGGACGTTGAAATACGCTGATTTGAGTGTGTATTTGGCAAACGTCAAAGCTCTTGCGGAACAAGTGGAAATTCCCGTGGCGATGCACTTAGATCACGGTTCAAGTTTTGAACTTGCGATGCAGGCACTTCGCACTGGGTACACTTCTATCATGATTGACGGCAGTCACGAGCCATTTGAGCAAAATGCTGAAGTTAGCCGTCGTGTTGCGGACGCTTGTCGCCCGAACAATGTGCCAGTAGAGGCAGAACTTGGAAAAGTGGGTGGAAAAGAGGACGATTTGGACGGCGGAAGTGGCAATCCTTACACCGTGCCGAGTGAGGCAAAAGAATTTGTCGAACGAACACAAGTGGATTATTTGGCAATTGCAATCGGCACGAGTCATGGAATTTACAAAGGGGAGCCAAAACTTGACTTTGACCGTTTGGCTGAAATCCGACAAGTAGTTGATATTCCACTTGTTTTACACGGCACAAGCGGTGTGCCAGACGAGCAAGTAAGAAAAGCTATTGCAGGAGGAATTTGTAAAGTAAATTATGCAACAGACCTCAGAATTGCCTATACAAAAGGAGTACGTGAAACTATAAAAGATGAAATGGTCATTGACCCTAAAAAATACGGAACACTCGGCATGAAAGAAGTCTATGATTTAGTTTCTGAAAAAATCAAAGTTTGTGGAAGTGATGGAAAGGCATAACATTTGGTTTGTTGTTTGAACTTCCTATTTTGAAAAAAGATAATCCCACACACGACCGTTCACGTGTGTGGGTGTAAATACTCTTCTCTCTAAAATGCCTCACCTAAAACAAATCCCTTGCAAATCCTCTAAAGAACTAGTATAATATAAAAGTTGTAAAACAAATACCACAGTTCTTATTTATTGCAAAAGAGTTGCTTAGGAAAAGTCCTTTTGTGAGTTTGAGGTAAGGATGAGGAAAAAAACAAAAAGGTGGAAACAAAACAATGGCAGTTATTTCAATGAAACAGTTACTTGAAGCTGGTGTGCATTTCGGACACCAAACACGTCGCTGGAACCCTAAAATGAAGAAATACATCTTCACAGAACGTAATGGTATTCATATTATCGACTTGCAAAAAACCGTTAAATTAGCGGACAATGCATACGAATATATGAAACAAATTGCTGAAGAAGGTGGAGTGGCACTTTTCGTTGGTACGAAAAAACAAGCACAAGATGCAATCAAAGATGAAGCAATTCGTGCAGGACAATACTTTGTAAACCATCGTTGGTTAGGTGGTACCTTGACAAACTGGGATACTATCCAAAAACGTATTGCTCGTTTGAAAGAAATCAACAAAATGGAAGAAGACGGCGTATTTGACGTTCTTCCTAAAAAAGAAGTTGCTTTGTTAAACAAACAACGTGATCGCTTAGAAAAATTCTTGGGTGGTATTGCTGATATGCCACGCATTCCAGATGTAATGTATATCGTTGATCCTAAGAAAGAACGCATTGCAGTTCAAGAAGCACGTAAATTGAATATCCCAATCGTTGCTATGGTTGATACAAACAGCGATCCAGATGAAATTGATGTAGTAATTCCATCAAATGACGATGCAATTCGTGCAGTAAAATTGATTACTGGAAAAATGGCAGATGCCTTTATCGAAGGAAATCAAGGTGAAGATCAAGTAGTAGAAGAAGTTTTCGTTGCAGAAGACGGACAAACTGCTGATTCTATCGAAGAAATCGTTGAAGTAGTCGAGGGAGATAACGATTAAATCAACGTTTCTAGCTACTTTAAAAAAGAAAAAACACCAAAAGGGGCAGAAAAGGGGCAAACACTCCTAGTCTGCCCCTTTTTTATTTATAAAAGCTACCTTTTTAAGAGTTGTTGACGTAATAAGGTTGTTGTCATAAAAACACTCCATTCTTTCGGTGAATTTTTGTGAAAAAAATTCGTTACCTAATTTTTTTTCAGTATATTCCCTTGTTGAAAAGTAGTCAAGGAAATCTAGGGATAAAAAGATGTACATTCTAATCTGCTGTAATGATACAGTAGAAAAATGTTGTATTACAGAAATTGTATGATTTTGTCAATATTCGGAGTGAGTTGCTTGTGAAACCGTTATAAATGCGTTATTATTGGATTGTAAAAAAGTTGTAGCAATTACACTGTCGAAGTGTAACAGCAGAAAGAACTGTTACATAATTCATTTCCAATGAGGAGGAACCAAAAACATGGCAACAGCAGTAAAAGAAAAAATCACTCAAGATGTCTTTGAAAAAGCATGGGAAGGCTTCAAGGGTGAAGACTGGAAAACAAAAGCGAGTATTTCACGCTTTGTATCAGCAAACTACACACCTTATGACGGCGACGAGTCTTTCTTAGCAGGTGCAACAGAACGTTCACTTAAAATGAAAAAAATCGTTGAAGAAACAAAAGCAAGTTATGAAGCAGATCGTTTCCCAATGGATACAGACAGAGTGGCATCTATTGATGAAATTCCAGCTGGTTACATTGACCAAGAAAATGAATTGATTTATGGTTTGCAAAACTCAGAGTTGTTCCGCTTGAGCTTTATGCCAAAAGGTGGTATCCGCATGGCAGAAACAACTTTGAAAGAAAATGGTTATGAAGTGGCTCCAGAAATTCATGATATTTTCACAAAATACGCAACGACTGTAAATGACGGTATTTTCCGTGCTTACACTCAAAATATTCGCCGTGCACGTCATGCACACACTGTAACAGGACTTCCTGATGCATACTCTCGTGGACGTATTATCGGTGTTTACACTCGTCTTGCACTTTACGGAGCAGACTACTTGATGAAAGAAAAAGCAAGCGATTGGAACAAAATCAACGATATTGATGAAGAAACAATCCGTTTGCGTGAAGAAATTAACTTGCAATACCAAGCATTACAACAAGTTATTAACTTTGGTGAGTTGTATGGTTTAGATGTACGTCGCCCAGCGATGAACGTAAAAGAAGCGATTCAATGGACGAATATCGCATTTATGGCAGTATGTCGTGTCATCAATGGTGCAGCTACTTCACTTGGACGTGTACCAATCGTTCTTGACATTTTTGCAGAACGTGACCTTGCACGTGGTACATTTACAGAAAGTGAAATCCAAGAGTTTGTAGATGACTTTGTATTGAAACTTCGTACAGTGAAGTTTGCTCGTACAAAAGCGTATGATGCACTTTACTCAGGAGACCCAACATTTATCACTACTTCAATGGCAGGTATGGGAAATGACGGACGTCACCGCATAACAAAAATGGATTACCGTTTCTTGAATACATTGGACAATATCGGAAACTCTCCAGAGCCAAACTTGACAGTGCTTTGGGCAGAAGAATTGCCATATGCGTTCAAACGCTACTGTATGGATATGAGCCACAAACACTCTTCTATCCAATATGAAGGTGTATCTACAATGGCACGTGAAGGTTACGGCGAAATGAGCTGTATCTCATGTTGTGTATCTCCACTTGACCCAGAAAACGAAGAAGGTCGTCACAATATCCAATACTTTGGTGCTCGTGTAAACGTCTTGAAAGCTCTTCTTACTGGTTTGAACGGTGGATATGACGATGTGCATAGTGATTACAAAGTGTTCGATATTGAACCTGTAACAGATGAAGTATTGAACTACGACAATGTTCTTGCAAACTTTGAAAAATCATTGGATTGGTTGACTTCAACATATGTTGATGCGTTGAATATCATCCACTACATGACAGATAAATACAATTACGAAGCTGTTCAAATGGCATTCTTGCCTAGTCACCAACGTGCAAACATGGGATTCGGTATTTGTGGTTTTGCCAATACAGTAGATAGCCTTTCAGCAATCAAATATGGTAAAGTAACGCCAATTCGTGATGAAAATGGCTATATCTATGATTATAAAACAGAAGGTGATTTCCCTCGTTATGGTGAAGATGATGATAGAGCAGATGAAATTGCAAAATTAGTAATGGAAATGTTCCACACTCGTCTTGCAAGTCACAAACTTTACAAAAATGCTGAAGCAACTGTTTCATTGTTGACAATCACTTCAAACGTTGCGTACTCTAAACAAACTGGTAACTCTCCAGTTCACCGTGGTGTGTACTTGAACGAGGACGGAAGTGTCAACACAAGCGAAGTTGAGTTCTTCTCACCAGGAGCAAATCCTTCAAACAAAGCAAAAGGTGGTTGGTTGCAAAACTTGAACTCACTTGCTAAATTGGACTTCTCTCATGCAAATGACGGAATTTCATTGACAACTCAAGTAGCACCGCAAGCTCTTGGTAAAACTCGTGAACAACAAGTTGAAAACTTAGTAGACATCTTAGATGCTTACTTTGAAAAAGGTGGACAACACGTAAACTTGAACGTTATGGACTTGAATGCAGTTTATGACAAAATCATGAACGGCGAAGACGTTATCGTGCGTATCTCAGGCTACTGTGTAAACACGAAATATCTTACACCAGAACAAAAACAAGAATTGACACAACGTGTGTTCCATGAAGTTTTGAATAATAAATAATGGATAATTAGCCCCCTGATTTTTGATCCTGCTGAAAAAGTTAAATAACTAAAGCTACATAAAATCATTTTCGTTTTATGTAGCTTTTTCCATTTTTTATAGATTTAAGTATTTAAATTTGAGATAATGGTTATTGCCTTAAAAGGTTACTTGAAGTTCTTTTGTTGTTTGTTCAAATCTTCCATTTTCCAAGTCTGTTTTCAATTTTTCCAAAAAAAGAGGATTTTCCGCTTCTAACTTTGATAATTGACCGAACGATTTATGGTACGCTGTTTTACTTTATTCCCTTCTCAATCCCCTTCAACAATTGAAACGGACTGTTTATCCTCGTGATTTTTATAAACATACCTTGTTATAACACAAACAACCGTTCGCAACAAAAAAATAAATAAAAAAACATTAAAAATCCTTATATCCTCAAGGTTTCTTAATGTTTTTGAGTGATGGTAACTGTAAAAGTCGGGAGGGTAATGACCATTTTTGTTAGTCTAAATTTTTTAGACTAATAAACTCTAAAAAATCCTTGAAATAAAAAAAAGAATCCGCTATAATAGTAAAAAACGCATACAATGTTGTGTGCAGGACAGGCAAAGACGCTGAAAAGAGTTTTCTTTTTGGTGTCTTTTTGCGTTTGGAGGTCATATGCAGAAAATTATTTTGATGGGTGCCGTAGGTTGCGGCAAAACAAGTTTAATTCAAGCGATGCGTGGGGAGGATTTGAATTATAACAAAACACAGACACTTGAATTTATTGATGAGATGATTGATACTCCGGGGGAATATATTTTGCACCGAAAGTTTATTCAATCGTTGACTGTTACAGCAGCAGAGGCTGATGTGGTGGGATTGGTGCAAAGTGTGAGTGAGCATGAGCAGATTTTTTCTCAAGGTTTTGGGGCGATGTATCCAAAAACAGTGATTGGGATTGTGACGAAAATGGATTTGGCAACAGATGATGCAGAAATTCGATTTGTAGAAACACAGCTAAAAGAGGCAGGAGCAGAGCGGATTTTTTATGTTTCATCAAAGGAAAAAGTAGGTTTGGAAAAATTACATGATTTTTTATCAGAAGGCGAAACTATCAAGAAACAAGAAATCACGAAGTGAAAAAGCGGGAAAAAATTTTTGAGCATTTTTGAAGGAAACGAGAAGAAAAGACTTCGAGCAGACGAAGTTTGCGAGTGACCCTGCTTGGCCGAAGCGAAGCGGAGGTCAAGTTTCGAGCGTTTCCGAAGGAAACGAGAAGAAAGGAGCAACAATGAAGATTTATACCAAAACAGGTGATAAAGGAATGACACGTCTTATCGGTGGGCAATTGGTCAGTAAAGCAAGCGATCGAGTGGAAAGTTATGGATATGTCGATTTTTTAAACTCTTGGGTGGGGAGGATTACTGCTCAAACAAAGGGAAACTACCCTGAAATTTCCCAAGAATTACGGCAAATTCAAAACTATCTTTTTGATTGTAGTACGGATTTGGCAACACCTGCTGAGAAGGACTATGATTGGCGAGTACAAAAAGAGTGGGCAATGTTTTTAGAAGAAAGAATTGATGTTTATACAGCAAATTGCTCGCAAATTGAAAGATTTATTTTGCCAACAGGAAGTTTGCTGGCAAGTGATTGCCATGTTGCACGTACGCTAACGAGAAATGCTGAGCGTAAAGTGGTGGAATTAATGTGGACTTCCACAATCAATGATGAAGTATTAGTATTTTTAAATCGCTTGTCTGACTATTTTTTCGCCTTGGCAAGAGAGATGAATCGCTTGGAAAATGTAGAAGACGAATATTATGAAAGAAGTGGCAAAGTATTTCGCTAGGAGGAAATTATGGAAACATTAGAAATGAAAACAAAAATTATCAATGGAAGTATTAGTTGTCTGTCGGAGTTACCAGAGGAAAAAATCTTTGTGGTAAGTGATCCATTTTTGCTTGAAACACCGATTTTTTCTCAATTGCAAGCAGCGTTGGCAAGCAAACAGGTGAAAATTTTTTCTAATATCCAGCCAGACCCACCGATTGAACAGGTAATGGAGGGAATTGAGGAGATGAAGGCATTTGCTCCAGAAGCAATCGTTGCTATCGGTGGAGGAAGTGCGATTGATGCAGCGAAAGGAATGAAATTTTTCTACAATAAACTAGAGGAAAATGCAAAGATTTTCTTTGTGGCAATTCCAACGACAAGTGGAACAGGGAGTGAAGTGACAAGTTTTGCAGTCATTACAAACAAAGATACTGGTACAAAATATCCACTTGTAACAGATGAAATCTTGCCAGAACTTGCGATTTTGGACGTAGAATTGGTCAAGACAGTTCCACCAAAAATTACTGCTGATACTGGAATGGACGTTTTAACGCACGTTTTAGAAGCGTATGTTTCAACGGGGCATAATGATTTTTCTGATGCTTATGCGGAAAAAGTGGTGCAATTGGTTTTTGAATATTTGCCAAGAGCTTATAAAAATGGAGAGGATACGGAAGCAAGAGAAAAAATGCACATTGCTTCTACCCTTGCTGGTATTGCTTTTAATCAAGCAGGACTTGGGCTAAATCATGGAATTGCTCATGCTGCTGGTGCAAGATTTCACGTACCTCACGGTCGAATGAATGCTATTTTAATGCCTGAAATTGTCGCTTTTAATGCTGAACTTGAGCAGAATGTGAATAATGAGTGTATCACTGCTGCTCGTTATGCCAATCTTGCACGTTTGATTGGTTGCTCTAGTGCCTCTTCCAGAGCAGGAGTGAATTATTTTATCCGTGCGATTAAAAAATTGCGTGCGACACTTGATATGCCAAGCACTTTACAAGAGTGGGGATTGAAAAAACAAGATGTATTGAAGGAAATACAAATAGTAGCTGAGAATGCTCTAAAAGACCCGACAACTGCAACCAACCCTAGAAAACCAAGTGAAGATGACGTGGTGAAAATTTTAGAAAAAGTGCTTTAAAGATGCCTGTAAGTAAAAATACGAAAAAAAATATACAAAAAGAAACCGTTTGCTATTGACAGAATGAAAAAACTATGTTTTACTAATAATGTACAAGGACGTACGCATTAAAAAAAAGACGAACGATGGGGTTCTATTAGCTGACTTTACATTTTTGTATAGTTTGTTTATAGACCCCCTTTTATGCTATCAACGGAGCATACGAATAATGTTGTTGGTGTGTTTCTGGGGATAGCGAGAAAAATAGAGCATACTACTTTCGTTTGTAGAGCATTTTACAAATTGTGAGTAGAAATTGGAGGAGGTTTCATTGACGGAAAAGCAGAGAATGATTCAAGAATATGTGCCGGGGAAACAAGTCACTATGGCACATATTATTGCAAGCCCCAATCCAGAGATTTATACAAAACTAGGATTAAATACGCAAGCAAAAGGTGCGTTGGGGATTTTAACGATTACACCGAGTGAGGCGGCAATTATTGCAGTAGATATTGCAACCAAAAGCGGTGCGGTAGAAATAGGTTTTGTCGACCGTTTTAGTGGCAGTGTAGTCATTAGCGGAGATATTAGTTCAGTTGAGTCGGCGGTAACAGAAGTATTGGCAGGATTAAAAGATATACTTGGTTTTAATGTTGATACAAAAATTACCAAAACATAATGAGAGTGAATGTACAATGGAATGAGGTGGAAATCCTCAACGGTCCGTTATCCACAGTAAATAGCACATCGCTAAAGTCTGGTCTTTTGTCCATTCACTAAGTACATAGGAAGATACGCGGTTCCTTTGCTTAATACAAAATACGAACCAATGAGCAGAATGTTTTAGGTTTTCTTCTTCATATTTTTGTTTGATAGAAAACATTTCACATAAGTTTATTGGTTGAAAGCATGAAAAACTTTCAATGAGGAGAGTGTTATTGTTGAGCAAAGGGAGAATAATCGTTGTTGATGATGAATCCTTGGTAAGAATGGATTTTGTGGAAATGCTCGAAGAGGCAGGTTTTGAAGTGGTCGCACAAGCTGCAGATGGTATTGCAGCAATTGAGGCGTGCAAGAAACATTTGCCTGATGTGGTATTGCTTGATATAGAAATGCCATTACTAGATGGAATTTCCGCAGGAAAAAAGATTAGTCAAGATGGTTTAGCAGGTTGTGTGGTCTTTTTGACCGCATACAGTAGTGAAAAACATCTGAAAAAAGCGAGTGAAATCGGTGCTTGTGGGTATCTTGTAAAACCACTTGATGAAAAAAGTTTTATTCCTACGGTGAAAATTGCGATGAGCAAAGGGAAAACGTTGATGTCGTTGCAAAAAAGAATTGACAAGCTCGAAACTGATTTGCAAAATCGTAAGCTCATTGAGCGTGCAAAAGGAATTTTGATGAAAAAATCAAGCATTGACGAGGAAGCTGCTTATAGCATGATGCGTACTTTAAGTATGCAAAGACGTATTTCGATGAAAGAATTAGCAGAAATGATTGTGTTAAGTGATGACTGAGATGAAATTGTTACAACAGCTCTGTGAAGAGCATACAAAACTTGAATGTGGAGATATTGCAGAGATTATTGCCACTGCACAAAAGAGCAAGGACAATCAAAAATATGCCAATTTTGATGTGTTTATTGATGTGTATGATGAACGGACACATGAGGCACTTGTCGTTTGGCACCTTCGTCCAAAGAAAAAACAATCACTTTATGAAAAAGAAGTGGTCGGCAAGCTTGCCAAGCTAAAAGATGAACCGGGTGTTCACCGAACACTTCAAACGGGGAGCGATTCACGTAGATTGCTTGCAATGACACAAGAGGGGAAAAAAGTATTTCAGACGATTTATCCAATCCGAAACAACAAAAAAACAATTGGGGTTTTGATTTTGGAGAGTGATAATGAAGAGGAAATACTGAATGAAGTGCAGGATATTTCTGCTTTTGATGTGTTTATTGACGGTGAATTGCATTATTATGACCAATTTGTCGAGAGCATTTTGATTTATGATGAAAATGGTCAATGCTTTTACCATAATCACCCAGCTGAAAAACTTTATCGAAAGTTAGGCTACAAAGGGAATTTGAACACGTATCACTACGACAATATGAGCTTGGATTATACGACTTTTGAGTATTTGCAATACTTGTTTACAGTCAAAAATGAAACAAGTGAAGTGAGTGAAAATCCATATCAAGATTTTACTTTTTTGACAAAAAAAATATGGTTTCCAAAATCGAATCATATTCTCGTTTTGATAGAAGACAAAACTGAGGAGAAACGCAAGGAGCTTGAGTTGCGGACAAAAGAAGTGATGATTCAAGAAATTCATCATCGCATTAAAAATAATTTACAATCAATTGTTTCTCTTTTACGTTTGCAAGAGCGGCGGACGAATAGTGTGGAGGCGAAAAAAGTTTTACAAGACAGCTCCTCACGCATTTTGGCGATTGCTCAAACACATCAGTTGCTCTCTCAGCACATAGACGGCATTGTTTCACTCAAAGAAATGGTTGAAAATCTTACACGTAATCTTTTGTATAGCCTTGCAAGAGAGGGAATTAAGATTGTGCTAGATATTGACGAAGAAATCGTTTTAAATACCGAGCAGATGATTACGCTAAGTTTGATTTTAAATGAAATCATCGCCAACGCTTACGAACACGCTTTTGACGAAAAACAAGAGGGGTTCATCAAGATAACGGCGAAGAAAAAACGCAACAAAATCGACTTGCTTGTAAAAGATAACGGCAAAGGATTTGACACGAAAACAGCAAAACGCAATCTCGGAATGAACATCATCGAAATGTATGTGACAGAAAAATTATCAGGCAAATTAGAAGTTACTTCAAGTGCGAATGGCACTCACAATCGAATACAATTTATCATGGAAGATAAAGAAACAAGCAAGGACGCTTAAAAGTAGAGAGAAGAAATTCTCATGCTTTTAAACGTCCTTTTTTGATAATAAAACCTTTGCTTAAAAAGTGTGAGAGGAGGAATATTATGGAAAAAGAAAAGCTGTTAAGTGTCGGAATTGACTTAGGCACTAGCACGAGTCAAATTATTATTTCGGAGTTGACAGTTGAAAATTTTGCGTCAGATTTTACCATTCCTCGTATTGATATTTCTGAAAAAGAAATTGTTTACCGAAGTGAAATCATTTTCACTCCTTTGCTAGATGAGTCAAATATTGATGCAGAGAAGTTAAAGGAATTTGTTGAAAGAGAATATGAGCGAGCAGGTATTCAAAAAGGGGCGATTCATACAGGAGCGGTTATTATCACTGGTGAAACTGCACGTAAGGAAAATGCTAGTAATGTACTAAATGCTCTTTCTAATTTTGCAGGAGATTTTGTAGTCGCAACGGCAGGTCCTGACCTTGAGAGCATTATCGCAGGGAAAGGAGCAGGCACACAATTTATTTCCAAAGAAAGTGGCGAGCGAGCGGTTAATTTGGATATTGGTGGCGGAACGAGCAATCTAGTAGTCTTTTCAGCAGGAGATTTGGAGTCAACAGGTTGTTTCGATATTGGCGGTCGTGTAATAAAACTAGATGTCGCAACGCAAACAGTAAAACATATGACACCAAAAGTTGTGAAGTTAGCGGAACATTTTCACATTCCACTAGCGATTGGTAAACCGTATCAAGTGAGCGATTTGGAAAAAGTTTGTCAGCATTTCGCACAAATTTTGGAGAATGCTATTGGAATTGGTGAGCAACATGAATTGTATGATTTGTTTGTTACCAATCATGGCATTGATGTATCGCATAATATTCCACTTGTCACTTTTTCAGGTGGGGTTGCCGATTGTTTTGAGGAATTTACAGAGCAAGAATCTTTGAGATTTGGAGACATTGGTTTATTGCTTGGCAGAGCGATAAAACGCTCACGTATTTTTTCGGAAAAAGAAGTCAAACATTCTAAGGAGACGATACAAGCAACCGTAGTTGGTGCAGGAACACATTTGACTGAGGTGAGTGGAAGTACGATTAGTTTTACTGAAAACATTTTGCCCATTGCCAATTTGCCTGTTGTGCATTTGGAGAAAGTGAAAGAGGAAGTGGCTGAAAATGTGTTGCCAAAACAGATTTTGCAAAAAATTAAGTGGCATTTTGAAAACGACAGCCCTCAAAAAATAGCTTTGGCATTTGACGGTTGGCGAAATCCACGTTTCCAAGAAATCCAAGATTTGACGAAACAAATTGTAGAAGGACTTACACCATTTATTCAAGCCAATTTGCCAATTATTTTAGTGGTAAAAGAAGATATGGCAAAAACAATCGGACAAAGTCTCTATCATTTGTTACCGAAAGACTATCCATTTATATCAATAGACTCTATTACAGCAGACAACGGAGACTACATTGACATAGGAGAGGCGATAGCAGGTGGAAGTGTGTTGCCTGTGATTATAAAAACGTTGGTTTTTGACTGAAATGAAAAGTGAAGAGGTGGGGGAAGTCAGCTGCATTGAGCGAAACCATTTGCTTGTTTGAAATTTTAGTATTGCAAACTGCGGCGAAACCGCCTTAAAAAAATTTGAGACACGAGAAAAACAAAAAATAAATTAACAAAAAGAAAGGAACAAACAAATGATTTTAAAAACAAAATTATTCGGCAAGAGTTATGCTTTTGCAAGCGTAAAGGAAGTTTTGGCAAAAGCGAACGAAGAAAAATCTGGAGACAAATTGGCAGGAGTGGCAGCAAATAGCTCTGAGGAGCGAGTAGCAGCAAAAATTGTTCTTGCTCAACTTACGCTAGATGATTTATTCAATAATCCAGCAATTGCTTATGAGGAAGATGAAGTTACACGCATTATTATTGATGATGTGAACTTGCGAATTTTCAATTCTATTAAAAACTGGACGGTTGAGGAGTTGCGTGCGTTCTTGCTAAACGACAATACGACAGATTTTGATATTAAACATATCGCTCGTGGATTGACTTCTGAGATGATTGCAGGAGTTTGTAAGTTGATGAGCAATATGGACTTAATCGTTGCAGCCAAAAAAATTCGCATTGAAAAAACAGCAAATACAACGATTGGTCGCCTTGGAACATTCTCGAATCGTTTGCAACCAAATCATCCGACAGATGACGTTGACGGTATTATGGCAAGTGTAATGGAAGGGTTGAGTTATGGTTCAGGAGATGCTTTGATTGGGCTAAATCCAGTAGACGATTCTACCGAGTCTGTTATTCGCATTTTAGATAAATTCGAAGAATTTCGTTCAAAATGGGAAATTCCAACACAAACTTGTGTACTTGCTCACGTTTCTACACAAATGGAAGCAGTTGAAAAAGGAGCTCCAACAGGCTTGATTTTCCAATCTATCGCAGGTAGCCAAAAAGGAAATGAAGCGTTTGGTGTGACAGGTCAACTTATTCAAGACGCAAGAGATTTGGCTTTGAAACAAGGACAAGCAGCAGGGCCAAATGTTATGTATTTTGAAACAGGACAAGGGAGTGAATTGTCAAGTGAGGCTCACTTTGGTGCCGATCAGGTGACAATGGAGGCAAGATGTTACGGATTTGCTAGAAGATATGATCCTTTCTTGGTAAATACCGTAGTAGGATTTATCGGGCCAGAATACTTATACGATGCGAAACAAGTTATTCGTGCAGGATTGGAAGATCATTTCATGGGCAAATTGCATGGATTGTCAATGGGCTGCGACGTTTGTTACACCAATCACATGAAAGCTGACCAAAACGATATGGAAAACTTGACGACATTGCTTGCAGCGGCAAATTGCACGTACATCATGGGGATTCCTCATGGCGATGATATTATGCTGAATTACCAAACGACAGGTTTCCATGAAACAGCAACGATTCGTGATTTATTCGACCGTAAACCAATTCGTGAATTTGAGATTTGGTTGGAAAAAATGGGCATTATGGAAAATGGTAAATTAACAGCAAACGCAGGCGATGCTTCTATTTTTCTAAGATAAATAGACATTAATAACGCTAGAGATAGAAAGGAAAGACACATGAAGGCTACAGAATTAAGAACAATGATTGAGTCAATTTTAAAAGAAATGACACAATCTGGCAATACAACTCAAGTAAAGGAAACTGTCGCAACACTTAGCCAATCACCTTCTGTTATTGAGGACGGTGTGCTAGAAGATATTACAGAAATTGACATTCGTAAGCAACTATTGGTGGAAAATCCAAAAAATCGTGAAGGCTATTTGAAAATGAAATTTTACACGCCAGCACGACTTGGGTGCGGACGTGAAGGAACAAGGTACAAATTGCAAACTCAACTTCGTTTTCGTGCTGACCACGCTGCTGCACAAGACTCTGTTTTCTCAGAAGTGCCAGAGGAACTAGTAGAAAAAATGAATTTCGTCTCAGTCAAAACAGTTTGTGAATCAAAAGATGATTATTTAACAAGCCCTCCTCGTGGTCGTCAGTTTGACAAAGCGAATGAAGAAAAAATCAGAGCGGCAGTTCCAAAGAAACCAAAAGTGCAAATTGTTGTCGGCGACGGCTTATCTTCAGCTGCCATTGGAGCAAATATCGAAGAAATTTTGCCTTCTATCAAACAAGGATTGAAAATGCACGGCATTGAAGTGGGAGAAATTATTTTCGTCAAATATTGTCGTGTGCCAGCAATGGATGCGATTGGGGAATATACAGATGCAGATGTTGTCTGCTTGCTCGTTGGTGAACGTCCCGGACTTGTAACAGCGGAGGCAATGAGTGCATATGTTGCCTATCGTCCAACTGTTGGTATGCCAGAGGCACGTAGAACAGTGCTTGCCAGTATTCACAAAGGCGGAACACCAGCAGTTGAGGCAGGAGCATATATTGCAGATTTGATTAAGAAAATGCTAGATGCGAAAAAATCAGGAATTGATTTGAAACAGGCGTAAAGAGAGGTGACGTAAGAATGAAAAATGATAGATTAAGTGCAAGTGTTCTAAGCGTGCAAGTCATTCCAAATGTTGATGATTCTTTGGCAAAAGAGTTGAAATTGAAAAAAGGGATTCGCTCGCTTGGGATTATTACTTCGGACTGTGATGATGTAACGTATATCGCAGTAGATGAGGCGACAAAAGAGGCGGCTGTTGAAGTCGTTTATGCAAGAAGTATGTACGCTGGAGCTGGAAATGCTAGTACAAAATTAGCAGGTGAGGTTATTGCGATTATCGCAGGTCCTTCGCCAGCAGAAGTGAATAGCGGACTTCAAACGGCAGTTCGTGTTATCGAAGAAGACGTAGCGTTCGTAAGTGCAAACGAGGATGATTCGATTCCTTATCTTGCACACGTTGTCAGCAGAACAGGTAGCTTTTTGTCAAATGAGGCAGGCATTACCGAAGGCGAGGCAATTGCTTACTTGATTGCTCCGCCAAACGAGGCGATTGTGGGCATTGATGAAGCGTTGAAATCTGCTGATGTGAAATTGGCAACTTTCTATGGTCCTCCGTCTGAAACAAACTTTGCAGGAGCATTATTGACGGGGACACAATCAGCTTGTAAAGCAGCTGTTGAGGCATTTGCTAGTACAGTTTGTCGAGTCGCTGATACACCACGTGTAATGTAGTAGGTGAGCATATGGAAACAGCATTAGGAATGGTGGAGGTGCGTGGATTTCTTGCGGCGGTAGCTGTGACAGATGCTATGCTCAAGTCAGCAGATGTTCATCTTCAATCATCAGAAAAAACAAAGGGTGGCTTAACGACTGTTGTTGTGCGTGGAGATGTTGGTGCGATAAGAGCAGCAATTGATGCAGGAGTAGAAATCGCCAAACAATTAAATGGTTATTTAAGTCATCACGTGATTGCAAGAGTCGATAGCCAAACAGATACGCTACTTACCAAAAAGCAACAAGAGAAAGAAAAAACAATCGAAACGATTGAAAGAAATGAAGTAAAAATGGAGCAAGGAGAGGAACATTCTGAGGAGAATTTTTCAGAAGAAGAATTGAACAAAATGAAAGTCGTTGACCTTCGCTCGCTTGCTTATGCAATTAATTTGCCAAATTTGACGAAAAAGGAAATTAAATTTGCAAATAAAGAATTATTGGTTCGCTCAATTTTGAACTATAAAAAAGAGGAGGGGAAATAATTGGCATTAGAAGATAAAGATTTACGCTCTATTCAAGAGGTGCGAGATTTACTGAAAAAAGCAAAGGCAGCTCAAGCAATTCTAGCTACATTTTCTCAAGAAAAAATAGATGAACTTGTGCGAGCAATTTCTGAAAAAACCTATGCAAAAAGAGTGGAATTAGCCAAAATGGCAAATGAAGAAACTGGTTTTGGTCGCTGGGAAGATAAGGTGATTAAAAACTTGTTTGCCTCAAAAGTGGTCTACGACTCTATTAAAGACATGAAAACGGTCGGGATTTTGCGTGAGGATATGGAAGAAAAACTTATAGAGGTAGCTGTTCCAGTCGGAGTGGTGGCAGGAATTATTCCGTCAACGAACCCAACTTCAACTGCGATTTACAAAGCAATGATTGCGATTAAGTCTGGGAACAGTATCGTATTCTCACCTCACCCGGGAGCGTTGAAATCTATTTTAGCGACCGTTGAAATTATTCGTGAGGCATTGGCGGAATTGAACGTACCAGTAGATGCAGTAGGTGTGATTAGTATTCCGACTATGCAAGCAACGCAAGAGTTGATGAAACATCCATTGACCAATTTGATTTTGGCAACGGGTGGGAATGCAATGGTGAAATCAGCGTATTCATCTGGCACACCAGCGATTGGTGTAGGACCGGGGAATGGTCCAGCGTATATCACTTCAACGGCTGATATTCCCAAAGCGGTCAAATGTATTATGGATAGTAAAACGTTCGATAATGGGACTATTTGTGCATCTGAGCAATCCGTTATTGTCGAAAAATCGACGGATGCTCAGATTAAAGCAGAGTTTGCAAAAAATGGAGGATATTTCTTAACAAAAGAGCAAGCGGAGAAATTGTCAAAATTTATTTTGCGACCAAATGGCACGATGAACCCGCAAATTGTTGGACGTGATGTGCATACTATTGCACGACTTGCAGAGATTACCATTCCAACGGACGCACGTGTTTTGCTTGCTCCAGAAGAAAATGTCGGGCTGCAATATCCTTACTCTCGTGAAAAACTTTGTCCGATTTTGGCTTATTACGTGGTGGAAAATCACGAAGAGGCTTGTAATTTGGCAATTGAAATTCTCATGGGCGAAGGTGCTGGGCATACAATGGCAATGCACACGGAAAGTCGTGAGTTAATCAAAGAATTTGCATTGAAAAAACCAGTGAATCGCTTGCTCATCAACACACCAGCAGCGTTAGGTGGAATTGGAGCAAGTACAGCTCTCGCACCTGCTTTGACCCTTGGAAATGGAGCAATTGGTGGCAGTGCATCAAGTGATAACATTACCCCACTTCATTTGCTGAACATTCGCCGAGTTGCTTTTGGTCAAATGGGACTTGAAGAAATTCGAGCAATGGATACGCAATGTGAGGTCAACGCAACAAGTTGTAGTCAAGAACAACTCATCGAGTCAATTGTCGCTCAAGTTTTTGAGCAGTTGAAAAATAAATAGAAAATAATTGGAGGATTATATTATGTCATTAAACGCATTAGGAATGGTAGAAACACGTGGATTAGTCGGAGCAATCGAAGCAGCAGATGCAATGGTAAAAGCAGCGAATGTTGAACTTGTTGGAAAAGAACAAGTTGGTTCAGGACTTGTAACAGTCATGGTTCGTGGGGATGTCGGAGCAGTAAAAGCGGCAACAGAAGCAGGAAGTGCTGCAGCAAGTCGTGTGGGAGAATTGGTAAGTGTTCACGTAATTCCACGCCCACACTCAGAAGTAGATGCGATTTTACCAAAATCAATGAAATAAAAAATCTGAGAACACAAAATTAAAGCGTAGCGAAAGTCTTTTGCGAAGAAGGGGAAAATTTAGGAAGTAAGCTGAGTTGTACGACTTGCTTTAGCCAAGCTAAAAATTTCCCCTCTAAGCAAACAATTTAGGTAGAACAAAAAATTAAATTATAAGGAGAGCAAAAAAATGTCATTAAACGCACTAGGAATGATTGAAACACGAGGATTAGTCGGAGCAATTGAGGCAGCAGATGCAATGGTAAAAGCAGCCAACGTTGAGTTAGTTGGAAAAGAACAAGTTGGTGGAGGGCTTGTAACGGTAATGGTTCGTGGCGATGTTGGAGCAGTAAAAGCAGCAACTGATGCAGGAGCTTCAGCAGCAGAACGTGTTGGTGAATTAATGAGCGTTCACGTAATTCCACGTCCACACACAGAAGTCGATGCGATTTTGCCTAAAGCAATAGAAAAATAAAAGGTACTGTAAATTGAGGTTAGGGATTCCCTAAAACGAAAGAATACTCTAACCTCGTTTACCTGAGAATATGAGCTATCGTGTTTTCAGGTAAATGCAAAATTTATAATTGCATGACTTGCTTTTAGCAAAACTAAAAGTTCCCCCGCTAAGCAATCAACTAAGCAAACCAAAACCTAAAAGGTTTCAAAAAATATTCTATAAGTAAGGAGCAACAAAATGGATACAAACATAGAAAAAATTGTTAGTGAAGTTGTGAAACGAATAAAGGAAAAAGAAAGTGACCATTCCTTTGAAATAGAAGCAAGTGCTAGACACGTTCATCTTTCACAAAAGGATTTAGAGTCACTATTTGGCAAAGGGTTTGAATTGACGAAGGCAAAAGATTTGTCTCAACCGGGGCAATTTGCCTCAGGGCAAAGAATTGCTGTTATTGGGCCGAAAGGAATGTTTAGCAACGTGATTATTTTGGGACCAACTCGAAATTCTTCACAAGTGGAATTGTCTCTGACAGACTTGCGTTCGATTGGTTTAAACGCACCTGTTCGGGAAAGTGGCGACATCAATGGTACACCGGGAGTTACTTTGATGAATGGCGAAAATGTTGTGCATTTAGAAAAAGGACTCATTGCTGCTAAACGCCACATTCACATGACGCCAGAAGATGCTGAAAAATTCGGTGTGGTCAATGAAGAAATTGTGAAAGTAAAAGCCTGCGGAGTGCGTCCTTTGATCTTTGATGACGTGGTTATTCGTGTAAGCAAAGATTTTGCGACATATATGCACATTGACACAGATGAGGCAAACGCTTGTGGATTTACAAGAGGAATGCGTGGGGAAATCGTAAAATAATTTTTCGTAAATATGATTGGAGGGAAGTGCATGAAAAGCGAAGAAATAGAAATTCTCATTCAAAAAATAGTAGAGGAGGTCATAAAAAGACTAGACATAAAAGATACATCAACAAATACATTGTGTGCAATGTTGTTAGGAGATGAAAAAAATCTTCCCGAGGCGATTTTTGAAAAAATAACCAATTATCTTGTTCTTTCGCAAGAAATCTCGCTGGCGGATATGCTCTTAGTTGCCAATCTCACGCTTGGGCAACTTTCGGCACTTGCCAATCTTCAAGAAAACGATGAAGAAACAAAAACGATATTGCAAGCTCTGCTAAAGAAAAAAAGTGTATTCATTCTTTCTACTTCATTTTCACTAAAAGAACTGCGGAGTGCTACACGCTTTGGTATTTGGCGAGAAATCGGTGAAATGATGAAAAAACTAGAAAGCTACGGCGTTCACTTTATCCATTCTGATGAAGAATTTGAGAAATTTCTTTATCAAGAGGAGTTAAGGAAAAAGCGAAAACATTCTATTGCAAGGAGGGGGAGTAAATGATTCTTGGTAGAGTAATCGGGAATATTTGGTCGACACGGAAAAATGAGCGTTTAACAGGCTTAAAATTTATGGTCGTTGAGCGGTTAGATCATCAAGAAAATAGCACGCAAGACACGTTTATCGCAGCCGACAATGTGGGTGCTGGTGTAGGAGACACAGTCATTGTCGTAACAGGAAGTGCTGCAAGAGTAGCACTAGAGCAAGAAATCCCAGTAGATTCAACCATTGTCGGCATAGTGGATTCTGTCGAACAAGAATAATCTTGCAAGAAAATTTATTTGTTGCAAAAAAATAAAAATTTATAAGGAGAGTTAAAAATGAGCATTAATGAAATTATTATGTATGTTATGGTTGCCTTTATGGTAATCGGAGCCGTGGATAAATGTATCGGCGGAAAAATTGGACTTGGCGAGCATTTCGAGGAAGGAATTAACGCAATGGGAGCATTGGCAATGTCAATGGTCGGAATTATCGTATTGGCTCCTGTATTGGCTGATATTCTCTCACCAATCGTTGTGCCAGCTTACAAAGCAATTGGAGCAGATCCGTCTATGTTTGCGACAACGCTTTTGGCAAATGATATGGGTGGATTTTATTTAGCACAAAAACTTGCAGAAGACCCACAAGCTGGTTTATTTGCTGGAACAATTCTTGGAGCAATGCTTGGACCTACGATTGTGTTTACCATTCCAGTAGCACTTGGTATTATTAAAAAAGAAGACCACCGCTTTTTAGCAACAGGTGTACTAAGCGGTATTGTAACGATTCCTCTAGGTTGTTTGGCAGGTGGTTTGACGGCGGGTATGCCAATTATTATGATTTTGAAAAATCTTATTCCGATTGTTATTTTTGCAGTTTTAATTATGCTAGGTCTTGCTTTAATTCCTGAAAAAATGATCAAAGGATTTACTATTTTCGGGCAAGGTGTGGTAATTGTGGCAACTTTAGGCTTGGTACTTGGAGCAATGGATTTATTGGTTGGTTTTAAACCAGTGAAAAATATTGCACCTGTTACCGAGGGGATAGAAGTTGTCGGAAGTATCGCTCTAACACTTGCGGGAGCTTTCTGTTTAGTATTTGTTATTACCAAACTTTTTGCTAAACCATTAGAAAAAGTTGGACAATTGCTTGGTATGAATGAAAAAGCAGCAGCAGGCTTGGTTGCCACTCTTGCAAACTCTATTCCGATGTTTGAAATGTTAGGAGATATGGACAACCGTGGAAAAATCATCAATGTAGCATTTGCAGTATCAGCAGCGTTTGTATTTGGTGACCACTTAGGATTTACAGCTGGAGCAGCAAAAGAAATGTTGTTCCCGATGATTGTTGGGAAATTAGTTGCAGGGATTACAGCGATTTTTGTTGCTCAATTTATGGCAAATCGTATGTTGTCGAAAAAAGATTAACAAGCAGTGAATGAACAACATATTGAGAAAAATCATTAGAGTTGCCCTTATTCTTTGGATAAATGGCAAGTTTGTTTGTTAGAAAAATAATCAAGAAAAAACGAGGAAGTATAAATGAATAATTTAACAAAAGAAACAGTTGAAAAAATGGTACGAGAAATTATTATGGAACAATTTTCCCTATCGAAAATTTCCGATAAAAGTGGTATTATTAAGGTAAGCTTACCACAGGTAGAGGTGACGGAAAAAGATAGACTGGATACAGGAAATCCAACGGATAAAGTTTATTGTCATGATTTATACACGCTTGAGGAAAGTCCACGCTTAGGGTGTGGGTTGATGCAAATGGAAGCGTCCACTTTCCCTTGGCATTTAGATTATGACGAAATTGACTATGTGATTGACGGCACGCTAGATATTATTGTAGACGGTAGAGTAAATCGCGTAGAGAAGGGAGAAATTATTTACATTCCGAAAGGAAGTGACATTGAATTTTCCGTAAAAGGAAAAGCACGTTTTATGTATGTCACCTATCCTGCTGATTGGGCAAATCAATAAAGAGTACCTTTAAAGGTACCATAAAATTAGATAGATAAAAATTTTGGAACTGAGGGAACTAGGTGGAACTCCTAGACTGTCTCTAATCAACCGTAAAAGTCGGGTCGCTCGCCAAAATGTTACAAAACAATTTCCTTATGAGAGAGGGAATGGTTTTTTGTGTTACTCAAAAAGTATTTGCCCTGATAGCCCAAAAAATATGAAGGAGGAAAGCAAGGAAAGTAATGAAACCAAGTTTCACGTAGAAAATAAGAAGTTTTTAAAGGTAGCTTTAAGCGAAAAAAATCTCGCAGAAAGGGAATACGATGAAAAAATTATTGCGATTAGTAATATTAGCCGTCCTAGTATTTCAACCAAGTCCAATGCTTGCCGTTTTTGCAGCAGAAAACAATTCGAGTGTTGAGGTTTATGTTGATGTGGAGGGGTATAATTTAGGGCAAGGTTATTATGTTGAGCCAACAAAAGTGAGCTTGCCAAAAGGAACAACGGTCGAAGATGCGACACGAAAAATCTTAAATGACAAAAAATTGAACTATGATGCGTTTGGTTCAGGTAATAGTTTTTATTTGTCAAGGATTTATTCGATTGATAATGGAAAAGTTGCACCGCCACCTTATATTAAAACAAAACTCCAATCTGGGAGCGGAGATGGTTCTTTAGGAGAAATGGATTATTCGAGTACATCTGGTTGGATGGTGACGGTTAATCATGAGCAAATCAACACAAGTGCAGGAAGTCGCGTTCTTCAAGAGAAAGATGTTATTCGTTGGCAATTTTCAGTAGAAGATTATGGCAATGACTTAGGCATTGAGGCAAATGCTCCTTACACTCATGCCAATAAAACGGAACTCATGCGAGGATTGTTTGCTTCTACGGCAAGTGAACAAGTGAAAAAGCAAGCATTAGATGTTCTGATTAACCCTCTTGCAACGGAGCAAGAAGTTTCATCAGCACTGCTTGCGTTGAGCGGGAACGCAACAAGTAGTGTGATTGAAGAGGAGATAGTCATTGAAAATCCTAACGGAAAAATCATTGAGAAAATCCAAAATGCTCTAAAAGAGCATGGTCAAACCGAAGGAAATTGGGATTATTCTGCTATTCAAAAATTAAAAATCACAGGAATGGTTGCCAATACACTTGCCAATAATGATATAGGAAATGCGAGAGAAATCCTTGGTGCAACATTGCAAGAATTGGATTGTTCGCAAGCAACTACGGCGAACGGACCAAGTTACGGTCAAGCACAAGACGGAAGTAGTCCGCTGTCAAATTGGCAAGGGGTGAAAACATTGACTTTGCCAGAAGGCATACGGATAACAGGGAAATTACTTGTTTCCAACACCTCTTTAGAAACGGTTATTTTTGCAGGTGATTTGGCGGTAAATGAAATTTATGATAAAAATTTTACCAATACACCGAATCTGAAAAGCGTTATTTTCAAAGGAACAACGGCTCCGAATTTTAGAGCGGGCAAAGTGATTTTTGACGGAGAAAAACCAATTGCTTACGTGCCAGATAAAACGCTTGGTGGGTACGAATTAGAAAGTTTCACTTCCCAATTTTCAGAGGTGCGAAATATTGAGGCAGAACCTCCTGCAAGCGAGGAAAGTCGTCAATCTTTGAAAGTTGTGATTGATGAGGCGGAAAATTTCCTTAGCAAAGAATCAAAATATACCGCAGAATCATGGCAAGTTTTTTCAACTGCATTAGAAAATGCAAAGAACGTCTATGCAAATACAGCAAGTTCTGAAAAGATAGTTCAAAACGTAACAAAGAAATTGCAAGATGGGATGAATCAGCTGAAGTACAATTCGACCGCAACCTTTGTGCAAGTGACAAAAGGAGCGAAAATCGGGGTTTATCAAAAATCGGAGAAAAATTTCACAGCGTTTACAGAGTATCCATTGAAAAAAGAAGAGAGCTTGTCAACAGATGAATACGACACCTATTCTGTCAATGATTTACCAAAAGACGACAAAATCAATGTGCATTTTGAGGCAACAAAAGCAGGATTTGTCAAACAGGTGAAGTTTTTCAAAAACACCTCAGACGGCTCTCTTGTCAAAATAGATTTGACAAAAGAAAACGAATGGAGCAATGCTGAAAGTGCCACTTTAGATGTTGTAACAGGTGCAAGCGAGGTAAGTGATTCACAATATAACAACAATGTCTATACAAATTTAGACGACACAGGGACGGTGAATTTAAGCATTGGCGAAAGTTTCAACCTTGATACGTTTCGAGTGTGGCAAGCAACTCAAGGAGTGGTGGCAAATAATTTTGTCGAGCCAGAATATCATTTTGAACTTTTAGGAGATGCCACAGAAATTGAAAACATCGGCAATGTCGGACGAGAGCAGTTGAAAATTACAGCGAAGAAAAAAGGACTTGCGATTGTCAAAGTTACTTACGGAGCATTGGATTATGTGGACGAAAATGGAAAAGCGTTGAAATTCAATGGAATAGACAAACGAAATACGCTTTCCGTTGTGGTAAATGTTGACGGTGGAGAGAATTTTGACACAGGTCTTTCACTAAGAAACGATTTTGATACGGTTTATTTTGATAAAACGATTGGAGCAGGAGAGTTAGAGTTTACACCTGCAAAAGAAACGAGTGTGCGTGTGCATAAACCACTGAATCAAGCAGAATTTGGCACAGCTTGGACGGAGTATGAGGCGGATAAAAATGGCAAATTCCACATTTTCGTAACAGAAGGACGCAATATCGTAGAGCTTACGCATAAAGGAGCGAAACGTTATTATATCGTCAAAGCAAAATCCTTAAATGTGCAAGTGGAAAATATCACTCGACCAAATGAGAAATTTAAAATTGGCGATACAGCGAAAATTACCTTAAAAGGAATTGAGCCAGCAATTGAAAAAATGGCTGCTATTTACAATCCGGGGTTTGGCAATAAATTGGCACCAAGTATTGTCTATTCTGACGGAGAGTTGGAGTTCAAGAGCAATTCGGCAAAACAGTATAGTGAATTGATTACAGATTTTGTGGTCAATTATACGATTACGGATAAGACAAAAACTGTTTTAAATGGAAATGTAGTGGTAGGTTCCATGGGTTCTACTATCGGTAGTCATCGTTCCATTCCTTTAGCAGGTGTTCCAGCAAATATGACAGCCGTGGCAGTGGGACCTTTCCCGTTTGGGATTTTGCCAACTATTTCACTAGAGTTGGAAAAAGAAACAGAAAAACCAACAGAACCAGAAGAACCAACGAATCCAGAGAAACCGACAGATCCGGAAGAACCAGAAAAGCCAGTGGAACCAGAGAAACCAACAGAGCCAGAAAAACCAACGGTTCCAGAAGATGTATTTCCAAATCAAAATTTGACGAAAGTGTTACAACAAATCGAAAAAGTTGCAGAAAGAAATCCAGTAGCAACAGAACAAGATTGGGAAATTCTCGCTTTAGCACGTGGAAATATCAAAAACGATACACTTTACACGAAGTATTACCAACAACTCGTCAATTATCTCAAAGCCAATTATGATACAGAAACAGGCAAATTGAAAAATGCGAGTACGGGAAAAATTGAGCGAAAATCAACGGAAATGAGTCGAATAATCCTTACGCTATCTTCCTTGGGTAAAAATGCACAAAATATTGAAGGAATGAATTTGTTGAAAGGATTCCAAGACTTTGATTATTTGAAATGGCAAGGTGTGAATGGAACGATTTATGCTTTGATTGCTTTGGATAGTAGAGAATATCAGAGTGAGGAACTTGCTGGTTTACGTCAACGATTGATTACAGAAATTCTTGAGAAACAACTAGCAAATGGTGGCTGGAATTTAACTGGAGATGAACCAGACCCAGATATGACGGCTATGGCATTGCAAGCTCTTGCTCCATATTATAATAATGCCAATCCAAAAGTAGCAACCGCAGTTAATTTGGCAATTAAATATCTTTCAGACACTATGTCAAACGCTGGTACATTCAAGCCTGCGGGAAGTTGGGGCGAAGAAAATGCTTGCACTCTTGCTCAAGTGGTGACTGCTTTGTCAGAATTAGGCATAGATGCAGGAGGCGATGTTCGTTTTACCAAAGGGAAGAATACTCCATTAAAAGCCTTGCTAAGTTATCAACTTCAAGACGGAAGTTTTTATTATAGTACAAGTACAACAGGAAAAAGCGATAAAATGGCAACTCATCAAGCCGCTTACGCTCTAACAGCTTATAGTCGTTTGAAAAACAACGAAAACCGTCTTTACGACATGCGAGATGCAAAAGATATTGCCAATTCAACTGGTGAAAATAACGGTTCTAATGGTCAAAACGGCACGGACGGTCAGAATGGCACGGACGGTCAGAATGGCACGAACGGACAAAATGGTACTAACGGAACAAACGGCACGGACGGCCAAAACGGCACGGACGGCCAAAACGGCACAGACGGACAAAATGGTACTAACGGAACAAACGGAACAAACGGTCAAAACGGTACGAATGGTACAAACGGCACAAACGGCACAAACGGAATCAATGGTGCGGACGGACAAAAAGGTCCAACAGGCGATACTGGAAAAGCTGGAGCCAATGGTCAAAATGGTATAGACGGGAAAAATGGTACGAATGGAGCAAATGGAGTTGACGGAAACAACGGGAAAAACGGATCGAATGGTGCCAATGGCGTAAATGGTACAACGACAAGCATTATCAAAACAACAAGCACTCCTGAAACATTAACGACTAACCGAGAACGTACTTCTGAACTTGGCACGTATTCTGGCGATGAAAAACAAGCAAAAACGACCACTCAAGCAACCGATGTAGCAAGTGATATAAATGAACCGCAAAAAATAGGTAGAGCTGATTATACATTGCCTGTTACTGGTGACGTTGTTGAAAAAGGTTGGTTTGCTAAAAATCAAAAAATCATTTTGTGGGTGTTATTCATGGGAATTATCGGTGTCTTAACTGCCTTTGTCTTGAAAATAAAGAAAGTGTGGTAGGAATGAAGAATGTAATGAAAACAAAAACTGGGAAAATTTTGCTTGGGGTACTTTACTTGCTGATTATCGTCTTTGGGTGTGTTTTCTTCAATCAAGCGTCCAAAAGCGACCAAGCGAGTAATGCTACTTCCAATAGTTCGACAGTTGTAAAAGAGTCTCAAACAAGCAAAGCAACAGGAAAAACAACGAGTTCCTCTGAGAAAAAAAGCTCGAGCAGCACGCAAGCAAGTAAGAAAGCAACGAGTCAATCCACAGCGGGAAAAACAGAAGAAGTTGTTCAATTCTCGGAAAATGTTGTCAACCATGGTGCAAACGATGAACAAGGAAGTCAAGTGCAAAGTCAAGGAGGCAGTAAAACTGCTAGTACTCCGAACAATTCGACACCTACTTCCTCCTCAAATACTAAGCCAAAACCTGTTAATCCAGAAGATGTAGAGGTTGATACAAAAGAAACTTACCGAGCAACCGTGAGTATTCGAGTGGATACGATTTTGAAAAACATGGACAAACTTGACCCAGAGAAAAAAAGTATTATCCCAAACAACGGGGTAATATTACCAAAAATGGAAGTCGAGTTTTCCAAAAATGAGAGTGCTTTTGAAGTGCTTCAACGAGTGACAAAAGAAAAAGGAATACATTTAGAGGCGACCTTTACTCCTGGTTACAATAGTGCCTACATCGAGGGAATTGCCAATATTTATGAATTTGACTGCGGTCCACTGTCTGGTTGGTTATACAAAGTCAATAATTGGTTTCCAAACTACGGTTCTAGTCGCTATGTGTTGCAAAATGGCGATGTTGTAGAATGGCTCTACACGTGCGATTTAGGAAAAGATGTCGGTTCCCCTCAGTAAATGGCTAAAAATTTAAGAGATAGGGAAATATTTCGCAAACGCGGGATATTTCCCAGCTCTTAGTAGCAAGGAGAGAAGTATGAACAACAATCAAAAAATAGATGAATTTTCAAGACGAAATCCTATCGTAACCCTTTTCTTTTTTGTGATAACTCTTACCATGACGCTTTGGATTTTGCACCCGCTTGGTGTTTTTCTCTCTTTAGCAATGGCATTTCTTTACTTGAGTTCTTTGCAAGGAATAAGAAAAGTGTTGAAAAAAAGTGCTTTTCTCTTACCCGTAGTATTCGTGGCAATTCTTATCAATCCCTTATTTTCTCACGCAGGGACAACGATTTTGTGGTATTTTCCCAATGGCAACCCGCTCACCTTAGAGTCCATTCTTTACGGACTTTACACGGGTGGAATGCTTTTAGCCGTAATGCTCTGGTTTGGTTGTTTTCACCAGATTATGACAACGGATAAATTTGTCTATTTATTTGGCAAAATTACTCCGTCACTTTCCTTATTGCTTTCCATGAGTTTGAGATTTATCCCGAGATTTATTGCTCAGCTAAAGGAGATTACCGTAGCACAAAAAAGTATTGGCGTAGAAATTACAATAGGAAATGTGCGAAATCGTATGAAAAATATGGTTAAGATTGTCTCTGTTTTGATTACTTGGTCGCTAGAAAATGCGATAGATACGGCTGATAGTATGAAATCAAGAGGCTACGGCGTTGGAAAAAGAACAAGTTTTCACATTTTTGAAATTGAACAGCGAGATAAATTTTGTCTTTTATTGCTAAGTGGACTGCTCGTCTATTCCATTCTTAACATTGTGATGAATGTCTTTTATTTTCGCTATTTCCCGATGTTACAAGTCGGTGTTTTCAATGTCAAATCGACATTTGGGTGGTTTGGGTACGGTTGCCTTTTAGGGTTTCCATTGTTATTAAATTTACAGGAGGCGTATGTATGGCGACAGAAGAAAGCTATATCGAAATAAAAGATTTTTCCTTTACTTATCCTGAAAGTTCCAAACGTGTGCTAAAGGATATTCGGTTGAGTGTGAAAAAGGGGGATTTTCTGCTTTTGATGGGCAATTCTGGAAGTGGGAAAACGACACTTTTAAGACAATTAAAGCCAGCAATTGCTCCTCATGGTACGAAAATGGGCAGTGTTTTGATTGCAGGTGAGCAAGTGCAGGAGATGAGTGCAAGAGAGCAGGCGGAAAAAATTGGGTTTGTCATGCAAATTCCAGAAAATCAAATTGTGACGGATAAAACTTGGCACGAACTTGCATTTTCAATGGAAAATTTAGGTTTTCATCCGAGTAAAATTCGTTCGAGAGTTGCAGAAATGGCATCATTTTTCGGCATACAAGAATGGTTTCACAAAGATGTGAGCGAACTTTCTGGTGGACAAAAGCAAAAATTAGCCTTAGCATCTATTATGACATTAAACCCAGATATTTTGTTACTTGATGAACCAACCAGTCAGCTAGATCCGATTGCTGCCAATGAATTTTTAAGAATGGTTGAAAAAATTCACAAAGAGCTTGGCGTGACCGTTATCATGATTGAACATCGTTTGGAAGAAGTTCTTCCAATGGTCAATAAAATTGCCGTCCTAGAAAATGGGGAAATGCAAGCAGTATCACCAAAAAGGGAGTTGCTAAAAACATTAAAAGAAAAAAATAGCAAACTTTTTTGGAGCTTGCCTGCAAGTGTGCAAGCATGGTGGGCAACGAACACAAATTCTTCCCCTCCGATAAGTATTCAAGAGGGAAAAAAATGGTTCAACACGCTTTCGATTCGTCAGCAAATTTCTACGGAAAAGGAAAAAACGCACAGGCAAGGAAACGCACTTTCTGTAAAAAATCTTTGGTTTCGCTACGAACAGCATACAGAGGATATTTTAAGAGGAGTGGATTTATCTGTTGAAAAAGGGACGATTACAGCGATTGTCGGTGGCAACGGAACTGGAAAATCAACATTTCTCTCGGTTTTGTCAGGAGTATACCCTGCTAGTCGAGGCGAGATAACATTTTTTGAGCAAGCAACAAACGGCAAACGTATCGCCACACTTCCGCAAAATCCACGTAGTTTATTTACACAAAAAACGGTGCTTGCAGAGCTTTCGGAAATGGGTGAGAACTCAAGTGTTTCGTTTCAAAAACAAGTAGAGCAAATGGTGCGATTATGTGATTTGCAAAGTATTTTAGACAATCATCCGTTTGACTTATCAGGTGGAGAACAGCAAAGAGTTGCCCTTGCAAAATTGTTGCTTTTGCAACCAACCGTTTTACTACTAGACGAGCCAACCAAAGCGTTTGACGGAGGGTTTAAAAAAGTATTTGCTACTATTTTAGAAAAGCTGAAACTTCAAGGAATTACTATTTTAATGGTTTCACATGATTTGGAGTTTGTCGCTGAAATTGCAAACAATTGTGCGTTATTTTTTGACGGGAAAATTGTCTCAAGTGAAGAAACCGCACGTTTTTTCAGTGAAAATCAATTTTACACGACATCAGCAAATTTAATTGCCAGAGAAAAATTGCCAACAGCCATTACAGCCAGAGAAATTGTGACTTCGTTAGGCGAAGAATATCCAGTGTTTGATACAACTCTCGCAAACGAGTGGGAGCTAGAGGCGAATGCTTTTGATTTACCTGAAAAAGTTGAAGGGGAAAAATGGTCGAATAAACGAAGTGGTTTGCTTGCATTTTCCTTAGTTCTTTTTATGTTGACAAGTTTTTATGTGAGCCGCAATTTTGACGGCTTGAAAACTTTCCTTTCAGGCGGTGCAGGGGCAAATTTAATGGCAAGTGACAAAGGAATGTTGATGAAATACGGAGGAATTTTATTTTCATATATTGCTTCGATGTTAGCATTTTTTACAACTGTTGTAGGAAAAAAAGAAAGAAAAGAAGTTTTACCCCCACTTTTAGATAAAAAAGAAGGAATCGGGAAATATTCTACACTATTTTTTATTATAACGCTTGTCCTTACCGTTTTTCTAGGAGCAAGAATCCTTGACGTTAGAAATTATGCTCTTGTTTCCAATTTAGCGTTATTAGAGGTGTTTTTGTTTTCATTTTTAAGTTTTGAGCGAAAAAAAATTATTGCTCGAAAACTCGTGATGATTGCGGTGTTGATTTCTATTGCCGTAGCAAGCAGAGTGGCATTTTTCATGCTCCCTCAATTTAAACCAATGCTTGCAATTGTGATACTTTCAGGGATTGCACTTGGCGGAGAAGTTGGCTTTATCACTGGAGCAATGAGTGCGATTGTGAGCAATATTTTCTTCGGTCAAGGTCCATGGACTGCTTGGCAAATGCTCTCATTTGCCCTTATCGGCTGGCTTGCAGGTTGGTTGCACCAAAGAAAAATTCTCTCAGCCACTCCATTATCATTGGCTATATTTGGCGGTTTATCCGCACTATTCCTTTATGGTGTGATAATGAATATATCAAACGTACTTATTATGCAAGCGATGATAACCAAAGAAATGCTTATCGCCTCCCTCTTGCAAGGTTTACCATTTGACCTAGTACACGCACTTGCTACAACATTTTTCCTATATGTAGGATCGGATGGAATGTTAGAAAAAATTCATCGTACTCGGAAAAAATATGGAATTTAAATAGTATATTTTTTCAAAGCATCTACAACGGAGTAGGTGCTTTTGTACGGAAAAATTATATTAAGGGTGCCTTCAAAAACTTACGTTTATCCCAAATTTGCTAGTTTTGGCTTAATCAGAGTTATTGGAAGTATCTTTAACAGAATATATTCTACTTCCAGCCACCAAAGTTTGAAAGAATAAAAGAAATATGATAACATTTTCTTTAGCACCTAGTGAGTAATAGGTGAATAACAAATAATGAGGTGGATAATTTATGAACGGTGACCCCGAAAGTCAGTCGATTCTAGTACAAATCTTGATATTGCTGCTTTTGACAGCATTGAACGCATTCTTTTCTGCGAGTGAAATGGCAATGATTTCATTGAATAAAAACCGTATTACGCAAAAAGCAGAGGAAGAAGATGACAAGAAAAGTAAAAAAATCTTAAAAATTTTGGAAGACCCCAATAAATTTTTATCAACAATTCAAGTTGGGATTACAGTAATTAATATTTTAGCAGGGGCAAGCCTTGCGGATACACTTGCTGGGAAACTTTCTGCAGTTTTAGGTGGAGGAGCGACGGCGAAAAATATCGCAACGATTCTTGTTTTAGCATTTTTGACGTATTTTTCCATTGTGTTTGGTGAACTTTACCCCAAACGCATTGCGTTAAACTTAAACGAAAAGATTGCAGGAATTTCTGTTACGCCAATTAAAGCGTTTGGTACGGTATTAAGTCCGTTTGTTTGGCTCTTATCTGCAAGTACCAATTTGCTCTCACGTATCACACCAATGGAATTTGATGATGAAACAAGCAAAATGACACGTGACGAAATGGCATTTATGCTGACAAATGAAGGAACGCTTGAAGAAACAGAAGTAGAAATGCTACAAGGTGTGTTTTCGCTTGATGACAAAGTTGCACGTGAAGTAATGGTGCCACGAACGGATGCTTTCATGATTGATATTGAAAACAATTTACATGAAAACATTCAAAAAGTGCTAGGCGAAAGATTTTCACGTGTTCCTGTATATGAAGACGACAAAGACAAAATCATTGGGATTTTGCATACTAAAACACTTTTAACCAACGGTTATTATAAAGGTTGGGATAACGTCAATCTTCGTGAAATTTTACAAGAACCACTTTTCGTGCCAGAAACCATTTTCATTGACGATTTATTGACCGAATTAAAACGGACGCAAAATCAAATGGCTATTTTACTTGACGAATATAGTGGCGTGGCAGGTCTTGTGACATTAGAGGACTTGCTTGAGGAAATTGTCGGTGAAATTGATGATGAAACCGATGAAAAAGAAGTGCTATTTAGCCAAATCGGTAAGAATGAATACATTATTCAAGGTCGTATGCTCATTGATGAGTTCAACGAGGAATTTGATACCAATTTAGAAATGGACGATGTCGATACGATGGCAGGCTATTTTTTGACTGCTGTTGGAACTATTCCAGACGAGCATGAGGAAATTAGCTATGATGTCGATAACGACCACGACCATTTAACTCTCCACAAAGAAAAAATGGAGGGAACAAGAGTTTCCGAACTACGTGTGCTGTTTCGTGAAATTGAACCACTTGTTGTTGAGGAAAGTGAGGAAAGCGGTGGGGAATAGTTTCATGCTATTCCTTGAACATTCCCCGTTTTTCTTATGCTGTCAAAGTATGTGAATACCCATATAGACACCCCTAATAATTCCGTTTAAGTTTCTGAGGAAACACATCAAAGAAAAGCGGGAAAAAACTATCTAATTTGGTATTAAGCGGAGTTTTAAGAGTACACAAGAAAAAAGAGCAAGGAAGCCACTAACAACCTTCCTTACTCTTTTTATTTGGTAAATTTCTTATTACAAAGCTTTTTTGTAGTTTTCATTCACCACATCCCAGTTCACCAAGTTCCAAAAAGCAGCGATGTAGTCTGGACGGACGTTTTTATATTTCAAGTAATAAGCGTGTTCCCAAACATCTAGTCCAAGAACAGGAGTTTGACCGTTAGTAAGTGGTGAGTCTTGGTTGGCAGTAGAAGTGATTTTCAACTCTCCATTGTCAACGACAAGCCAAGCCCAGCCGCTACCAAAGCGACCTGTTGCAGCAAGTTTGAAATCTTCTTTCATAGACTCGAAACTACCAAATGTTTTTTCAATCGCTTCAGCAATTTCACCTGTTGGATTTCCGCCACCGTTTCCGCTTAAAATTTCCCAGAAGAAACTGTGATTTGCGTGTCCACCACCGTTATTTTGCACGGCAATCTTAATGTCAGCTGGCACATTTTCAAGGTCAGCAACAAGTTCTTCGACCTTTTTGTTAAATAACTCTGGATATTTTTCTACCGCAGCGTTTAAATTTGCAACATATGTTGCATGATGTTTGTCATGGTGCAAGTGCATTGTTTCCACATCAAAGTGTGGTTCAAGTGCATCATAGGCATATGGTAAATCTGGTAAAGTATAGCTCATTGAGAATCCCTCCAAAAAAAATTATTCGTAAATGCTTACAGTGAATATTGTAGACCGAATGAGCCAAAAAGAGAAGTAATCTGCTTGAAAGATAAAAGTTCATTGGGAAATTATCGGAAACCATAAGAAAAGAGTGGGAATACTATTTTTTTAAGGGCACCTCTAAAAACTCCGCTTAAGACTAAATTAGCTAGTTTTTCGATTATCGAGGAAATCGACGAAAGCTATGTGGTTCATAGGTTGAGGAGATTGACGAAGAAAATCGGAAAACTAGCAATTTAGGATAAGTGCGAGTTTTTAGAGGTGCCCTTAAATGTTAAATGAACAATTTAAGGAGAAGAAATAATCTTGAAACCAAAAAAAGAATAGACATTGATTTACTTGAGTGGTTATTTTGATTAAAATGAAGAGAGTAGAAAAGATGAGAAGGATGAATTTAGATGAAAAGCATACGTTATAAGAGCGTTTTTGATATTATTGGGCCTGTTATGGTTGGACCGAGTAGTTCGCATACGGCAGGTGCTGCGAGAATTGGCAAAATTGTTCGCTCTATTTTTGGTGAGGCACCTGAAAAAGTGGATATTCATCTGTACGAAAGTTTTGCGAAAACATATCGTGGGCATGGAACGGATATTGCGATTGTTGGCGGACTTTTAGGTATGAATCCAGATGACAACAGGCTGTCACAATCGCTAAAATTGGCTTACGAGGAAGGAATTGAGGTAGCGTTTATTCCGCATAAGGAAGATAGAGCAGAACATCCGAATACAGCACGCATTGTCCTTGAAAAAGGCGAGAAGAAGATGAGTGCAACAGGCATTTCAATTGGTGGCGGGAATATTCAAGTGACAGAATTGAATGGTTTTGACATTTCACTTTCTATGGGAACGCCAACGTTTATTATCGTTCACCAAGACGTTCCCGGTATGATTGCGAAAGTGACCAATATTTTGAGTGCAAATGAAATCAATATTGCCCAAATGAATGTGACGAGAGCCTCAAAAGGTGATAAGGCGATTATGATTATTGAAGTGGATTCACCAAGAGTAGAAGATGTTTGTCAGGAAATTAAGGATATACCACATTTGCACAATGTGAGTTTTTTCCATTAAAAATAAAATTCTGCATTTAGTTTCAAGAATGTGGATGTAAAGTGAGGATAAAATGTTTTATTCAATTCAGGATATAATTGAACAAGCGAAAAAGTATAATGATTCAGTAGCAGAGTTGATGATTGCGACAGAGGAAGAATTAACAGGTCGCAGTCGGAAAAAAATTCTTCAGCTTATGGAAAGAAATCTGGAAGTGATGATTTCATCGGTTGAGGAAGGAATTAAAGGTGTGAAATCTGTAACAAAAATTACAGGTGGAGATGCTAAGCGTATGAATGATTACATTGACAGTGGCAACTTTTTAAGTGGTGAAGTGATTTTAAAAGCGGTCAGAAATGGGATTGCGGTCAACGAAGTCAACGCAAAAATGGGGTTGATTTGTGCGACACCGACAGCTGGTTCAGCAGGTTGTGTGCCAGCTGTTTTGCTTGCAGCAAGCGAAAAGTTGAATTTGACGCATGAGCAGCAGTTGGATTTCTTGTTTACAGCAGGAGCATTTGGTTTGGTAATGGCAAATAATGCCTCAATTAGCGGTGCAGAAGGAGGTTGCCAAGCAGAAGTAGGGTCAGCCAGTGCAATGGCAGCAGCAGCACTTGTAATGGCAAATGGCGGTACGCCAGAAATTGCAGCGAACGCAGTTGCTATTACGCTGAAAAATATGATGGGCTTGATTTGTGACCCCGTAGCAGGACTTGTCGAAGTACCTTGCGTAAAACGCAATGCTCTCGGTGCCTCACAAGCATTTATTTCAGCCGATATGGCACTTGCAGGGATTCAATCAGTCATCCCAGCCGATGAGGTTATTATTTGTATGTATCAAGTAGGACGGGCAATGCCAAGTATTTTTAAAGAAACTGCTGAAGGAGGACTCGCACAAACTCCAACAGGAAAAATGATTGGTAATCGAATTTTTGGGGAGAAAGAGAGTGTATAAAGGCACCTCTAAAAAGTAAAGAGATTGTGATAAAACTAGAAAAATCGTAGAAATTCCATTTTCTCAATGGTTGATTTTCTGCGATTTTTCTAGTTTAATTAGGCTAGATTTTGAATTTTTCCTAGCCGTTTTTTATTCATGTAATTTTTTTAATAATTTCTCTAGCTCTTTAAATTTCTTTAAAGAAATGTAAGCATAACTTCCGTCCTCAAAAATAGCGATTTTGTTTTTCTTATCGAGTGTTACTATATTTTCAATGTTGATAACAAAGGAACGATTGCTCTGGAAAAGTCGTTTATCTTTGTTCAAAAGGTTTTTAATTGTCTCTCGAAAGCGGTATTCTCCATTTCTAGTTTTCAAGTTTAAATAATGCTCTACTTCGCTTGTTTCAAAGAAGAAAATATCATCAAATCTTACATGGATACTATTATGAGAGTTTTGAAGAAAAAAAAGATTCTTGTGCAATCGTTCTTTTACAATTTTCTGCAACAATTTTTAAATTTTTAGAAATAGCATGTTGCAATTTTTCTCTCTCATGCACTTTTACAATGAAATCAAGAGCAGAAACACTGTAAGAATAGCTTTTCCACATATAATTTGGGAAAGAGCTAATAAAAACAATGGAACAATACCTATCTTTTTTTCTAATCTCTCGTGCAACTTCCAAACCAGCAAGGTCATTTCCATTGATTTGAATGTCTAAAAAATAAATTTGATGCTCTCCAACTTCTTGTGCCACATTCAATAACTCCTCTGGCTTGGAGGTCGAAAAAACTTTTTCGTAATGATAATGCTCTTCTTTTCCAATGCTCTTAATAATATGAACGAGCTGTCTTCGCTGAAGAAAGTCGTCTTCTAATATAAAAATATTCATGCTTATAATGTCTCCCTAAAATATAAAAAGAGTCGCACGCACAAAAAAACACTACCCACAATCAGAGTAGTATTTATTAGTTTTTTTGTCAAATGAAGATGAGCAACCAAGAATTTTTGAGCGATTTTAATTTTTTAGCAAATAAAACGCATGAGGGTAACCTAAAAAAGTTACCTTCATGCGTTTTTTCAAATGAAATACTCTGAAAAGTTTTCGTGTAATCTTTCGAGTAGATCGTCCACGTTGTTTAAATGTTTTTTCACAAAGTCGTCGATTTTTTCGATTTCTTTGTTTTTAATAATCTCAAGAAGTTCTTCATGCTCGTCAATGCGTTTTTCGATTGCGTTGCCAAGCATAATATCTAATTTTCTTGCTCGGTTAAATGGACTGCTTAGTTTTTGTAGCTTAAACCATGTTTCTTCCTTGCCGACTGCTTTATAAATTGCTTGGTGGAAGGAATTGTCCAAAGAGAATAAGGAATCAAATTCATCATGTAAAGAAAGCAGGGTTTTTTGTGCGTTAAGAATTTGAGAAACAGCTGCAAAATCTTCCTCGCTAAATTGTTCACAAGCTAAACGGATAATTTCAGCTTCAATTACTTTCCGCATAAATACTACGGTTTTTACAGAGTCTGTTTCAATTTTTGTAACATAAGTCCCCACCTTAGGTCGCACTTCAATGAGGGATTCGCTCTCAAGTAAAATCAAGGCTTCTCGAATCGGTGTGCGACTCAAATTTAATTCCTCAGAGATTGCAACTTCGCTAATGCGTTCATTTGGACGCAAATAAAATTCAACAATGCTCTCTTGGATGGTGCGGTAAACAAAGTCACGGCTAGACTCTGTTGCATATTTAAACGTGTGTTTTAACATAGGAACTCCTTTCAATTTTTAAAATGTTATATACTAAAAGGAAAGTAAAATCTCTCCCTTTTTTATAGATGGAAAAGGTAAAAAAACTAAGTGTAAGACTGCTCGTTAGGAAATAAAATGTGAAATAAGCATCAATCTTTTTTCCGATAGTTGTCGAGCAAGACATTCTTTATTCGTTGTTGCAACAAGAAAAACTCAAAAGGCATGAAATGTTACAAGAGGAAAAAGAATACTATAACATATATAATAGCAAAAAATACAGTTATATCAAGCGATAAAAATAAATTTAAAAAAAATATTGAAAAACGCTTGCATTAATTTTCGACATAGTGTAATATACAACGTAGAGGTTAGGTGAGGAATTGGTGAAAAAGTGTAGAAAAAATGCGGTTTCATCATCGAAACATATAAGAATTGAAAATGAGCAATTTGGGATAAGCGTAAAGTGATTAACGTAATGGAGTAGAAACTTTTTGTTACAAATGCAACGCACAAAAATCCCAAGTGCATGATTTTGAACAAGAGAAAGGAGCAGTGCCAAATGGTACAAATTACAGATAATTGGGGAGTTGAGTTTTTAGAAAACCAGCGTGCATTTGAGAAAGCGAACATTCGCTTGCCTCAATTTGACGAGAAAAAAATGCGGGAAGAAACGAAGAAAAATCCTCAGTGGGTGCATTTTGGAGGAGGCAATCTTTATCGTTGTCTTCATGCGAAAGTTGCACAAGATTTATTAAACAAAGGGGAAATGAATACAGGTATTATAGTTGCAGACACATTTGGTCGTACGTTGATTAATAATGTCTACAACAAATTAGACAATCGAAGTTTAAACGTCGTGATGAAATCAGATGGAAGCGTAGAAAAAGAATTGATTGCTTCAACTGCAGAAGCATACTATCTTTCTTCAGAAGTTTCACAATCTGTTGAGCGAATGGTCGATGTATTTAAGCAAAACTCTTTGCAACTTGTGACGGTGACGATTACGGAAAAAGGTTATACGGTAAAAGATATAGAGGGTAATCTTACTCCGCAAGCGAAAGCTGATATTGAAAATGGTGCAAATTTTGCAGAGTTGAGTACTTCTATGGCAATTTATGCCTACTTGCTCTATCAGCGTTATCTTAACGGTGGTGTGCCGATTGCGATGGTTTCAACGGATAATTTTTCTCATAACGGCGAACGCTTTAAGGAAAATCTTTTAGTGATTGCAAAAGGTTGGGAGGAAAATGGAAAAGTTGAAAATGGATTTGTTGCATGGCTATCAGATGATACGAAAGTTGCGTTTCCATTTAGTATGATTGATCGAATTACTCCTTTACCTAGCACTACTATTGCGACAGAGTTGGCAAAAGATGGAATTGAAGGAATGGAATTTGAGGAGGGTGCAGCATTTGCACCGTTTGTTAATACAGAAGAGACAAGTTATTTAGTGATTGAGGACAATTTCCCGAATGGTCGTCCGCCACTTGAAAAAGCAGGCATTTATATGACGGATAGGGAAACGGTAAACAATGCTGATTTGATGAAAGTTTGTTCTTGTCTCAATCCATTGCATACCTCTCTTGCGATATTTGGTTGCCTGTTTGGTTATGACAGAATTTACAAGGAAATGCAAGACGAAGATTTACGAAAATTGGTTGAAAAATTGGGGTATGACGAAGGGTTACCTGTTGTAGTCAATCCGAAAATCATCAATCCAAAAGCGTTCATTGACGAAGTGATCAATCTTCGTTTGGTCAATCCGAACATTCCAGATTCACCGCAAAGAATTGCAACAGATACTTCGCAAAAAGTGGGGATCCGCTATGGCGAAACGATTAAAGCATATATGGAAAGTGACGAACACGATATAAGCGAATTACGCTTTATTCCGCTGACGATTGCAGCATGGCTTCGTTATTTGCTTGAGCTAGATGACAACGGAGAATATTTTGGCGTTTCACCAGATCCGTTGTTGAAAGAATTATTTGGCTATCTAAGAATAGTGGACTTAGGCAATCTCTTTGAACCGAAAGATATTTTATATCCGATTTTAAGTAATGAACGTATTTTCGGAGTGGACTTATACGAGGCAGGGATAGCAGAGAAAATTCATGAATATTTCGTTCGCATGACTCGTGATGTCGGGAGTGTTCGTAAAACTTTACAAGAAGAATTAAAAGAATAGAAATCGAAAGGAATGATGATAACAATGAAAATGACAATGCGATGGTTTGGTAGTGAAAATGATAAGGTGACACTTGAAAATATCCGACAAGTTCCGGGTGTAACAGGGGTGGTCGGAGCCTTATATGACGTGCCAGTTGGTGAGGTGTGGCCAGAAGAGAAAATCAAAGCACTAAAAGAAGAATGTGCTGCCTCTGGCATGGAGCTTGAGGTAATCGAGTCAGTGAACATTCACGATGACATCAAAATTGGCTTGCCAACTCGTGAACGTTATATTGAAAATTACAAGCAAACAATTCGCAATCTAGGAAAATATGGCATTAAAGTAATTTGCTACAATTTCATGCCAATTTTTGACTGGATTAAGACGGATATGGAGTATATTTTGCCAGACGGTTCTAAAACAATGGCATTTGAGCTTGCAGGGATTCAAAAATCGCCAGAAGAAATTGTAGAGGAGGTATTGAGTAATTCAAATGGGAATATTTTGCCGGGCTGGGAGCCAGAACGTTTGGCACACGTGACGGAATTGTTCAAGGCATACGAAGGAGTCGATGATACAAAACTTCGTGAGAACTTGAAATATTTCCTAGAGGCAATTATTCCAACGTGTGAGGAAGTAGGGATCAAAATGGCGATTCACCCAGATGATCCACCGTATTCTATTTTCGGTTTGCCACGTGTGGTGAAAAATCGTGAGGATTTAGACTGGATTTGCAATGCAGTAGACTCCAAATCAAACGGCATTACATTTTGTGTTGGCTCAATTGCTGAGGGACCTGAAAATGACGTTTATGAATTGTTGGCAGAATTTGCTAGACGTGATCGTATTCCATTTGCTCACGTTCGCAATATCAAAATCATCGAAAACAAAGATTTTTACGAATCTGCTCACCTTTCAACAGAGGGAAGTTTGGATATGTATAAAGTCTTGAAATCTTTATATGACAATGGTTTTGACGGTTACATTCGTCCAGATCATGGACGATTTATCTGGGGTGAAACAGGAAGACCGGGGTATGGATTGTACGATAGAGCAATCGGAGCAAGCTATATTTTAGGTCTTTGGGAATCTCTTGACAAATCAAGTAAGCAAGGGAAGTGATGAGATGTTCTTAGATGAAAATTTTCTTTTAGAAAATGAATGGGCAATACGTCTTTATCACAACTATGCAAAACATCAGCCGATTATAGATTATCACTGTCATTTAGAGGCAAAGGAAATTTATGAAAATCGGATGTATGAAAACATTACACGCTTATGGTTGAATGACAATGGATTGGGTGACCATTACAAATGGCGATTGATGCGAACAAATGGCGAAGATGAGCAATTTATCTCTGGTGACGGAGAGGACGAGGAAAAATTCCTCGCCTTTGCTCGCACGCTAGAAAAAGCGATTGGGAATCCAATTTTTGAGTGGAGTCATTTGGAGTTGCGACGTTATTTCGGAATTGAAGATGTCTTAACGGAAAAGACGGCGGCGAGTGTGTGGCAGAGGGTAAATGAAAAGGTTCACACAGATGATTGTCGACCTCAAGAGTTGCTCAAAAAAATGAATGTCAAAGCACTTTGCACGACAGACGATCCAGCGGATACTTTGGAATATCATCAGAAGTTAGCTGAAGTTTATGAAGAGGTGCAAATCAAAGTGTTGCCAACGTTTCGACCGGACAATGCGTGGAGTATTCAAACGAGTGATTACCCTAACTATATCGCTCGTCTAGCCAAAGTTTCCAACCGAGAAATTCAGAGTTTTGAAGAGTTAAAAACAGTGTTAGCACAACGTGTGGACTTTTTCCATGAAGTCGGTGGACGTTTGAGTGACCACGGGTTGAACAGTTTCTATTTTGAACAAGCAACAAGTGAAGAATTAGAAAATATTTTCGATCGGGCAATCAAAGGAGAAACGGATTTTACCGCTAGTGAACGTGCGAAATTTACCACAGCACTTCAACTTCATCTGATGAAACACTATGTGAAAAAAGGTTGGACGATGCAACTTCATCTGAACGCATTTCGCAATGATTCAACGAAAATGCAAAGAGAAATTGGGATCAATGTTGGAGGAGACTCCTCTGGGGATCAACCAGCGATTACCGAACATTTGGTGAAATTGCTTGCGGTAGCTGAAGAAGAAAACGCACTACCGCGTATGATTTGTTATTCATTAAATCCAACGGATTGGTTACCACTTGCCACAGCACTTCAAAGTTTCCAAGGTGGTATGGTGCAACGCTTGACGTTTGGTGCAGCATGGTGGTTTAACGACACACGTGAGGGTATGATTACTCAATTAATCACTATGGCACAGCAGTCCTTGCTTGGCAATTTTGTCGGAATGCTTACCGACTCAAGAAGTTTCCTAAGCTACCCACGACACGAATATTTCAGACGCATTTTGTGCAATTTGATTGGAGAATGGGTAAATAGAGGACAGGTACCTGAAGATGAAGAATTTTTAGGGAAAATTGTTGCCGATATTTGTTATGGAAATGTATCAAAACAACTTGGGATTTAGGGTTCCCAATGTTCTTTTCGTGTAGGTGCTCTCTAAAAATTCTGTAAGTGAGTTTTTAGAGAGAACCATAAAAATGTTTGTGAAAAAATAGGGAAATTCAATATTTATTTTATACGAAATGCCTTCGTGTAAAATCATTTGTGAAAAATGGAGAAAACTTATGAAGAAATTTTATTTAACAATTGTAACGCTTATGTTGTTAGTGGTTTCAGGTTGTGGTGCTTCAAAGGATAAAGCAGATGCGAGTCGAGTTTATACTTTGAAAATGTCCACACAATTGAATGAAACTCACCCGATTGTCGAAGGATTAAAAGAGTGGTCTAAGCGAGTAGCGGACAAAACAGACAGTCGTTTAAAAATCGAAATTCTTCCTTCTGGTCAATTAGGAACAGATGAAGACATTATCGAGCAAGCAATGCTTGGTGTGAATGTGGCAATTTTAACAGACGGTGGTCGTATGAGTGACTATGTTCACGATATTGGAATTGTCGGAATGCCTTATATCGGAGATAATTATGACGATATGAGAAAAATCACGGAAACGACAACGTTTAAAGGTTTTGAAAAAGAATTGACGAAAAAAGCAGGTATTTATCCGATTGCTTTCAATTGGTATGACGGACCAAGACATTATTTGACCAATAAACCAATCAAGGAACCAAAAGACTTGAAGAGTGAACGGATTAGAACGCCGTCGGCACCAACATGGAGTGTATCTGTTTCAAAAATGGGTGGAACGCCAATCAATATGCCTTGGTCTGAAACGTACAACGGGATTCAATCAAAAGCAGCAGACGGAGCAGAGGCACAATACACTGCAATTTACACTTCTCGAATGTTTGAAGTTGCTCGATACGTCAACAAAACAGGTCATTTTCAACTACTAAATGGAATTATTTGCGGAGAAAAATGGATTAAAACTTTACCAAAAGAGTTCCAAGAAATTCTCATTGAAGAATGTAAAGCAACAGCAGCAGACAATGCCAAATATGTTGAGTCTAAGCAATTAGAATATGAAGACTTGATGAAAAAAGAAAAAGTTGAAATTATTACACCTGATGTAGAGGCATTCAAAAAGGCAAGCGAGGAATCCTATAAAGAGTTAGGATTTGAAGATTTACGAAAACAAATATGGTCAGAAATTGGAAAGGGACAGTAGGTGGAAACATGAAAAAAATAGGTGAAATTCTAACGAAAATCGAAGAATTGTTTGTCGCCTTTGCGTTGGCGGGCATTACGTTTCTCATCTTTATTCAGGCGATTATGCGGACAATCAAAATGCCGATTAACTGGGGACAAGATGTAGCGTTGTTACTTTTCCCTTGGGTAATTTTCCTTGGTGCAGACTTAGCTTTGCGTGAAGCGGACTTCGTATCGGTAGATATGATTACAAGATATTTCCCGAAAGCCATTCAAAGTTTTTTCTACTACTTGTGGTATGCGATGATTTTGGTCTTTTTAGGAATTTTAGCAGTCAATGCCTTTCCAATTATGCAAGCAAACTCAGATAGAATGTTTTCTACTTTGGGTATTAGCTACAATTGGGCGGTCGTCAGCTGTCCAGTCGGTTCAGTCTTGTTGATTTCGACGATATTGATCAAATTATACAACCGAATTGTGCATCATAAAAAAGCGGAAGTGTTAGGAGGAGAGTTTTAATGGGCTTAGTATTAATTGCGTTAATTTGTTTACTATTACTCGGAATGCCAGTTGCGTTTTCCATTGGGATTGCAGGAACGCTTTATTTTCTATCGGTACCTGATGTTCCTCTTGCGATTGCGACACAAAAAGTTGTTGCCTCAACGCAAAGTTTTACTATGTTGGCAGTTCCTCTGTTCATTTTCGCAGGGAATTTGATGAACAATACGGGAATCACGAAAAAATTAATTGAACTATCCAATGTCTTGACAGGGCATATGTATGGTCATTTAGCACAAGTATCTTGTGTACTTTCCACTTTAATGGGGGGAGTATCTGGTTCAGCCAATGCAGATGCGGCAATGCAGTCAAGAGTATTGGGACCAGACATGATTAAGCAAGGGTACAGTCGTGGATATGCAGGTGCGGTAAACGGTGTTTCTTCACTGATTACAGCGACGATTCCACCAAGTATGGGCTTGATTATTTATGGAACAGTTGGAGGTGTATCTATCGGGCGACTATTTGCGGCGGGAATTTTACCGGGTATTTTGATGATGATTGCCTTGATGATTACCGTTCGATTTACAGCGAAGAAAAGAGGCTATGTGCCAGATCGCACGGCAGTTGCTAAGCCAAAAGAAATCGTAAAAGCTGGTATAGATAGTATTTGGGCATTGATTTTCCCGTTTATCTTGATTGTAGGGATTCGTTTTGGTTTCTTTACACCAAGTGAGTCTGGTGCGTTTGCGGCAATGTATGCAATTTTTGTAGGGGTATTCATTTACAAAGAATTGACTTGGTCAAAATTCCTAAAAACGTTGAAAGACAGTGCTCGTGACGTTGGGGTTATCATGTTCTTAATCTCACTTTCTGGAATTTTTGGTTATGGAATTGTCTATGATAGTATTCCGCAAAAAGCAGCGGGATTCTTGGTAGGTTTGACGGATAACAAATATATCTTGCTTGTTGTCATTATTGGCTTGTTGATTGTTTGTGGAATGTTTGTAGAATCAACAGTTGTAACGCTTTTGCTTACACCAATTCTTTTACCGATTGTGGTGAATTTAGGAGTAGATCCTGTTCAATTTGGACTTATCATGATGACCATTGTTACCATGGGAATTATTACGCCACCTGTTGGAATCGCCCTTTACACCGTCTCGAGTATTATGGAGACGAAACCTGAGGCAGTAGCAAAAGAAACCGTACCGTTTATTTTCGCAGTAGTCGTCGTCGTGCTTATCTGTGTGTTTGCCAAAGATTTGGTACTGCTTTTACCAAACTTAATGTTCGGGAAATAATACGTTAAAGGTAGTGTAATCGAAAAAAACTACTAGCGACTCTCCCAAAAAAAATTTATTCTGTTATAATGGTAAATGTGAACTATACAGAACTCAAAAAATGGGAGAGGCTATATAGTGAAATCAATATTTTTTACGGTTGGGCGTATGCTTCAAGGCTGGTTTTATCTGGGCGGATAAAACAAGACTGGAGTGTACGCTTTTTCTTTAAAAGTATCTTTAAAACAAGAAAACGAGGTGAGGAAATGGCATATCAAGCATTGGAAAAATTTCGCTCGGTAGAAGAAAATTTACAGCAATATGAAGCGGAAAAACAAGCAAATGCTGAAAAGGTTTTGACAAAAGCACGAGAGGATTTACTTCGAGAAATTGACGATGAAAAAGCTCGATTAAATGAAGAATACGAGCGGGAAAAAGAGCAAATAGCACAAGAAATTTCAGCACTACGTCAGAAAATTATAACGAAGCAAAGTGCAGAAAAAGAAAAGCTGAGCGAGCGACTTTCGCAAAACAAAGAGGCAACGATTCAGCTGATTATAAAGAGGGTGAAAGAATTCTATGGCAATTAGTAAGATGCAAAAACTTTCGCTTGTCGCAAGAGAAGAGGATTTGCCACATTTGACCAAACTTCTGCAAGAACTTCAAGCTGTTGAGATTATTGATAGCAAGCAAGAGGAAGAATTTGCTCCGATTTTCGAGCGATATTTTGATGAGGAATTACAAGTCAATTCGCTTGAGATTTTAGAGGACAAGATGAATGAGGTCGAAGAAAAACTCTCTAGCGTACAGACGGCGATTACGTTTATTCAGCGAAACGGTAAGCTGAAAAGTAAAGAGGTAGGCTTAAAACGAGTGTCTTTGTCGCTTGCAGAATTAGAGGCACAGGTCAATTTGAACGAAATTCACCAATTGCTAGAAGAGATAGCAACTTTGGAGCAGAAACGGCAAAGGCTTGAGCAAGAATGTGACGAATTGCAAGAAAAAGAAAACACGATTGGTGTATGGCGAACACTTGACATTGACCCGAAAAAAGCAAAAACACTCCAATACGTCAATGCAAATGTTGCAACTGTGGACGCTATGCTTTTTGATGAAATGCAACAATCTTTGTCAACAAAGCTTTCTCACTACGAGTTAGAAGTCATTCGCCTAGGGAAACAAGAAAATTCTTTTGTTCTTTTCACGTTGAAAGAAGAGGAGAGTGTGGCAAAAGAGATTTTACAACAAGTTGGTGTGCAGGAGTTTTCTTACAAGGAAGACGGAGTGCCAACGCTGGTTTATGAAATATTAGAACGCACACGATTGGATAGATCAAACGAATTGCAAGAGTTATACAAACAAGTACATCAATATGCAAAAGCACTACCTGATTTGTTCAAATATGAGGAATTGTTGCTCGCCAAAGTTGCACGTATTGAGGCAGAAACAATGATGTTGACGACAGGGCATGTGACGTATATGGAAGGTTTCTTGCCGCTTGAGAAACAAGAGGCATTTTACACACAACTTGATCCACTTGTCAAAGCGAAACGAGTGTGGATTGAAGTGTTTGATGAATTGCCAAAAGAAATTGAGAAAATTCCTGTTTTGTTGAAAAACGGACGATTTGTTCGACCGTTTGAAAAGCTGACAGAAATGTACGCTTTGCCGAAATATGATGAAATTGATCCTACACCATTTATGATGCCTTTCTATTTTGTTTTCTTTGGCATGATGGTAGCAGATATTGGGTATGGATTGGTATTATTTTTGGCAACGATGATTGCCAAGAAAGTGATGGTTTTCCCTCGTGGAATGAAACAATTCATCGACTTTTTCCAAATTGTTGCCATTCCGACGATTCTTTGGGGATTCATATACAGCTCATTTTTCGGAGCTGCACTGCCTAAGTCGCTCTTTGGCATTTCCTTGCCGTTTCCAATTATTTCGACAACGGAAGATGTCAATACGATTTTGATTGTTTCACTTGCACTCGGGTTTATCCAAATTTTGACTGGTTTAGCCTTATCGAGTGCCTTGCACATTCGCAAAAAGGATTATTTGCAAAGCGTGGCTGACGGATTTGCTTGGCAAGGGATTTTGATTGGTGCCGTTCTTGCAGTGCTTGGTGCAGTAGCACTTCATCTTCCAATTTTGGTAACGATTGGTGCGGTTCTTGCAGGAGTATCAGCGTTCTCCATTTTGCTTGTCCCAATGTTGAAAACGAAAAACAAAGTGACAGGATTTGCAACAGGACTTTACAATTTATATGGAATTTCAGGATATATCGGTGATTTGGTGAGTTATACTCGTCTTATGGCACTTGGAATTTCAGGTGGGAGTATCGCTGCAGCATTTAACTTGCTTGTAGGCTTTATGCCCCCAGTTATGCGGTTTACCATTGGGATTTTATTGTTGATTTTACTACAATCACTCAATTTATTCCTTTCCTATTTGAGTGCTTACGTGCATAGTGCAAGGCTCCAATATGTAGAGTTTTTCGGTAAATTTTATAATGGTGGCGGCAGAGCATTCAGTCCACTCAAACCGAAAGAAAAACACGTGAATATTTCACAAAAAGAAAAATAAAAAACACAATACAATTAAAAAAACGGAGGATTACAAAGCAATGTTTGAATATTTAACAACACACAACGGTGGAATGGTTTTATCATTTTTCGCAATGGCAGTAGCCACAATTTTTTCAGGAATGGGTTCAGCAAAAGGTGTCGGAATCGCAGGTGAGGCAGTAGCAGCACTTACCACAGAGCAACCAGAAAAATTTGGTCAAGCACTGATTTTCCAACTTTTACCGGGTACGCAAGGACTTTACGGTTTCGTAATCGCCTTTATGATTTTCATCAATGTCAATGCAAGTATGCCACTTGAAAATGGTCTTGCGTTTCTTGGTGCGGCACTGCCAATTGCCTTTACAGGACTTACTTCAGGTGTAGCACAAGGACGTGTTGCAGCAGCTGGTATTCAAATTCTTGCAAAACGACCTGAGCAAGCAACGAAAGGGATTATTTATGCGGCAATGGTTGAAACGTATGCAATTTTAGGTTTCGTTATCTCTTTCCTTTTAGTGTTCAACGTGAAAGGATAAGACTATGAATGATACATTAGAAACGATGGCAAATGCGATTGCCACGAAACAAAAAGAAGAAATAGATAAACGCATTGATGAAGAAACTCAAGCGGCACAAGAAAAACTCAATCGTGAGCGTGAACAAGCACTTTTACAGTTAGAAAAAGTGCAAGAAAAACGCAAACTGGAGTTGTCGCAAATGAAAAAACAACAAATTCAACGTTTGCAATTGGAAGAACGCCAAGCTCTTCTTGGTGAAAAACAAGTGGCATTGGAAGAAATTTTCTCACTTTCTGGCGAAGAATTGGAAAAAATAAGTGAAGAAGAATTTCAAGAGTTGGTTTTTCATGCACTTGAAAATGTCAAAGAACTCGGGCAAGCAGAACTTGTTTTTGGGGAAAAATCTATCGGAAAATTTTCTGAAAACAAATTGACAGAATGGAATCAAGCACATCAAGGAATGTTTGTTTTCAGCAAGGAAAGTTATCCGAAAGAAGCAGGATTTGTGATACGAAAAGATGGAATTGAGTATAATTTTCTTTTTGCCTCGCTACTACGTGAAGTCAAGGAAAAAGAGTTGTCAGTCATTTCACAGCGACTTTTCCAAGAATGAAATCAAGAAGAATATTTGTAGAAATGAGGTGACAGAAAATGAATGATTTAGCATACAGTCAGGTGAATACGATTGTTCGCATGAGAGAGTTGGAACTTTTGAGCAAAGAAGTGTTTGAACGAATGCTCCAAGCGGATTCTTTAGAAGAATTGCGTGAGGTACTTGCCTCTACTCACTACGCTCCGTTTGCACGAGAGGCGGATTTTATCGAAAATATTGACCGGTATTTAATGCAAGACATTGGTGAACTTTTTGAGGATTTGTACGCTCTTGCTCCAGATAAATGGGTGCTTTCGATTTACACACAACGCCTTACGTTTCACAACATCAAATTGGCGATGAAATCAAAAGTGACAGGTGTAGATTATGAAGCATTTGCTACACCAGACGGAAGTTATCCATATAGCGAAATCACACGTGCAGTCAATACAGGGACTTCTTCTGTACTAGAACCAGAATTTATGAGTGCCATTCAGGAAGTCAATGATTATATGGAGAAAGAGCAGCAACCAAGAGGAATTGATTTATTGCTCGACCGTCATTTTTTCTCTATGCAGCTTGAAGTGGCGAAAAAAAGTGGCTCGAAAGAACTGATGAGAGAAGTAATTGCTTTTGTCGATTTGATGAATTTGTCAATTGTCGAGCGTGCGATTCGCAACCAAGAAGGTGTCAACTTAATGCGTTCCGTATTAGTGGACGGTGGTACGTTTTCAAAAGAGGAGCTAGTAATGCTTTCACAAAAAGAAATTGGAGAATTTGCTCGCTTTGTTTTGGAAACACCATTTAAAGAATTTATTCAAACCGAGTCAGAAGATGGGCTATGGAAAAAGCAATTTTCTGTGTTAATGGATGATTATTTGACAGGAATTTATCAGAATGCTTCAACCGTAGCGTTTGGTCCACTGCCATTATTGGCACTTTTGAACGCAAAGGAAATTGAGCAAAAAAACATTCGTTTGGTTGTCAAAGGAATGAGGAGCTTTTTGCCAATTGAAAGTATTCGTGAAAGGATGAGAGGGATATGAGTCAAAAAATTGCAGTAATTGGCGATAAGGATTCCATTTTGCCCTTTCGTCTGTTTGATTTCGATGTCTATTATGAAACAAAAGAGGAAAAAGTTCGCAAATTGATTCGAGAATTGCAGGAAAAAAATGTGAGTATTATTTTCATCACGGAAAGTGTCGCAATTGGTGTAAGTGATGTCATTGAAAAATTAGAAACAGAAATGACACCAGCGATTCTTTTAATTCCGAACATTCAAGGGAGCCAAGGAATTGGGCTTGCCAAAATTCAGGAAAATGTCGAGCGAGCAGTTGGGCAAAATATATTGTAGTACAAGGGAAAAATTGAGTGCTAAAAAAGTGAAGAAATTTACTTTTTGAACGAGACTAAACGAAAGCAGGAAAAACGATTGAATACAGGAATCATTACAAAAGTTTCTGGGCCGTTGGTAGAGGCGAAAAACATGGCTCATGCAAGTATTCAAGATATTTGCTATGTGGGAGATGTCGGCGTTATCGGTGAAATTATCGAAATGCGTGGAAGTACCGCCTCTATTCAGGTATATGAGGAAACAAGTGGAATAGGACCGGGTGAAAAAGTAGAGACGACAGGGGAAGCCTTGTCCGTTGAATTGGCACCAGGGATTATTAGTCAAATGTTTGACGGAATTGAGCGACCACTAGATGTATTTTTTGAGCAAACAAAAAGTAGTTTCTTAGGTCGTGGGGTGAAAATTTCGCCATTAGACCATGAGAAAAAATGGCTGTTCACGCCGAAAAAATCAGTAGGTGAAACAGTTGATGCAGGAGATATTTTAGGAGTGGTACAAGAAACTCAAGCGATTGAGCATAGAATTTTAGTGCCACTTGGAATAAAAGGGGAAATCCTTTCTATTGAAACGGGCGAGTTTACAATTGATGAAATGGTTGCAACCATTCAAACGGAAGAAGGAGTAAAAGAAATTACCATGCTCCAAAAATGGCCTGTTAGAAAGGCACGTCCAGTGAAACAAAAGTTAGTGCCACAAGAGCCGTTGATTACAGGTCAGCGTGTAATTGATACATTTTTCCCAATTGCAAAAGGAGGAGCAGCAGCTGTTCCGGGGCCGTTCGGAGCAGGGAAAACAGTTGTTCAACACCAAGTCGCAAAATGGGCGAACGTAGATTTAGTTGTTTACGTTGGTTGCGGGGAACGTGGAAATGAAATGACGGACGTTTTGAATGAATTTCCAGAGTTAATTGATCCAAATACGAATAATTCGTTGATGGAACGCACGATTTTGATTGCAAACACGAGTAATATGCCTGTTGCAGCACGTGAGGCATCTATTTATACAGGGATTACGATTGCCGAGTATTTTCGTGATATGGGGTATTCTGTGGCGATTATGGCGGATTCTACGAGTCGTTGGGCAGAGGCACTTCGTGAGATGAGTGGTCGTTTGGAAGAAATGCCGGGGGACGAAGGGTATCCAGCGTATCTTGGGAGTCGTTTAGCAGAATATTATGAGCGTGCAGGAAAAGTGGTAACACTTGGAGGCGAGGAGCGTGTAGGAAGTATTACTGCGATTAGTGCCGTTTCACCGAGTGGTGGAGATATTAGTGAACCTGTTACCCAAAACACACTACGTGTAGTAAAAGTCTTTTGGGGATTGGATAGTTTACTTGCTCAAAAACGTCATTTCCCGTCAATTAACTGGTTACAAAGTTATTCGCTTTATTCAACGGAAGTAGGCGAATACTTGGACAGACAGCTTGGTGTGGAATGGGCGAGCAAAGTGACACGTGCGATGGAACTTTTGCAAAAAGAGGCACAACTAGATGAAATCGTTCGTCTGGTCGGAATTGACTCGCTTTCTGATAAGGACAAATTGACGTTAGAAGTAGCAAAATCCATTCGTGAGGACTATTTACAGCAAAATGCGTTTGATGACGTGGATACTTATACTTCTATGGATAAACAGCAAAAAATGTTGGAAAACATTCTCTACTTTGGAACAGAAGCTGAAAAAGCAATCGAAGTTGGTGCTTATTTCAAAGAAATCATGACAGGGACTGTAAAATTGCGTGATAGAATTGCTAGAAGTAAATATGTAGCAGAAACGGAATTGTCTAAATTAGAAGAAATTCATCAAGAAATTCAAACAACCATTCATGAAATCATCAGCAAGGGAGGTGCATAGCGTGCTAAAGGAATATAGAACCATTACAGAAGTAGTAGGACCTTTGATGGCAGTTGAGCAAGTTGAGGGTGTGAAATATGAAGAACTAATCGAAGTGCGAATGCAAAATGGAGACATTCGCCGAGGTCAAGTGTTAGAAGTTGAGGGCGACAAAGCACTTGTGCAAATTTTCGAGGGAACGAGTAATTTGAACCTTGCAGAATCTCGTGTTCGTTTTTTAGGTCATCCTTTGGAACTTGGTGTGAGTGAGGAAATGATTGGTCGAGTATTTGACGGTTTGGGACGATTGAAAGATAATGGGCCAGCGTTGTTCCCAGAAAAAATGCTAGATATTAATGGTGAAGTAATCAATCCAGTCGTGCGTGATTATCCTGACGAATTTATTCAGACGGGTATTTCTGCCATTGACCATTTGAATACGCTCGTTCGTGGGCAAAAATTGCCAGTGTTTTCTGGTTCAGGTTTGCCACATAAGGAACTTGCCGCTCAGATTGCTCGTCAGGCAACGGTATTGAATACGGAGGACGATTTTGCGGTAGTCTTTGCTGCGATTGGGATTACGTTTGAGGAGGCAGAATACTTCCTTGAGGACTTTAGGAAAACTGGTGCGATTGACCGAACGGTTATGTTCATGAATTTAGCCAATGATCCTGCGATTGAACGGATTGCAACTCCACGCATGGCGTTGACTGCTGCGGAATATTTGGCATATGAAAAAGGAATGCACGTGTTAGTCATTTTGACGGATATGACCAATTATTGTGAGGCATTGCGTGAAATTTCTTCTGCTCGTCGTGAAGTGCCGGGTCGTCGTGGGTATCCTGGTTATCTTTACACCAATCTAGCAACACTTTATGAGCGTGCTGGACGAATCAAAGGCAGCAATGGAAGTGTAACGCAAATTCCAATTTTGACCATGCCAGAAGATGACAAAACGCACCCAATTCCTGACTTGACAGGATATATTACAGAAGGACAAATTATCCTCTCTCGTGAGTTATACAAAAGTGGGATTACTCCACCAATAGACGTGTTGCCTTCTCTTTCTCGTTTGAAAGACAAAGGAACAGGTGAGGGGAAAACAAGAGTAGACCACGCACCAACGATGAACCAAGCGTTTGCAGCGTACGCTCAAGGAAAACAAGCCAAAGAATTAGCTGTAGTATTAGGTGAAAGTGCTTTGAGTGATACAGATAAAATTTATGCAAAATTCGCTGACCGTTTTGAAAGAGAATATGTTTCACAAGGGTTCACAACAAACCGAACGATTGAAGAAACGCTCAATTTGGCATGGGAACTGTTAAGAATGTTGCCAAGAGAAGAGTTAAAACGTATCAAGGATGAAATGCTAGACGAATTTCTTGAGACAGAAAAATGATTGACTTGACAAGAGAGGCGGTGGAAAAATGGTTCGATTGAATGTCAATCCTACACGTATGGAGTTGACAAAGTTGAAAAAACGTTTGTCAACGGCAGAACGTGGGCATAAGTTGTTAAAAGACAAACAAGATGAGTTAATGCGTCGATTTATCCTTATGGTGCGTGAAAACAACCAGATGCGTGAGCAAATGGAGGGAACGCTTGTTACAGCAATGAGAAGTCATGCACTTGCGGATGCTCTACTTCCTGAGCAATTTATCGAGGAGAGCATGGTCATTCCTGCAACAACGGTGGAAATAGAGGTTATCCCAAAAAACATCATGAGTGTTGAAGTGCCTAAGTTTCATTTTCAATATGACACAGAAGTAGCCGAAAAACCGTTAAGCTATGGCTTTGTCAATTCAACCAAGGAACTAGACGATGCGTACAAAAATATGACAGCACTTTTGCCAAATCTTTTACGATTGGTAGAAGTAGAAAAAACGTGTCAATTAATGGCTGCTGAAATTGAAAAAACACGCAGACGTGTAAATGCCTTGGAATATATGACGATTCCGCAATTAAAAGAGACAATTTCCTTTATTCGTATGAAACTAGAGGAAAGCGAACGTGCGGATATTACACGATTGATTAAAGTGAAAGAAATGAATAAGTAAGGCAATTTGAAAACGAATAGGCTAGGGTAGTCAAGATTCTCTGAATGAGAGAATAAATCTTTACCCTAGCCGTTTTTTTGTTTAACAGAAGGGAATTTAATGATAAAATAGAAACAAGACAAAGAAGGGGTATGAGGAGGAAAAAGAAATGAATGTTTACGAAATATTAGACAATCTTGGGATTTCTTATGAAGTGGTACATCATCCACCTGTTTACACGGCACATGAAGGCGACCTTTATATCAAGGGGAGAGAAGGTGTGAGGAGCAAAAATCTTTTTTTGACGAATAAGAAAAAGACAAAATTCTTTTTGCTCGTTATGGATGATAGCAGAAGGCTAGAATTACAGCACTTTGGCGAATTGGTTGGGGAAAAAAAGTTGAAGTTTGTTTCAGCAGAATTGCTTGAGCAAAAATTAGGTGTGCCAAAAGGAGCGGTAACAATTTTTGGCTTGTTGAATAATCCAGAAAAGGATATTCAAGTTTATTTAGAAAAGGAAATGATGAGCGAGGAAAAAATTTGTTTCTCGCCAAATGTCAATGACCAAACACTTTTTCTTTCGATAAAAGATATGATGAAATTTCTTGAACATCAAGGCAATCCTGTTCAAATAGTTGATTTACAGGCGGAAATCCTTGATTTTTAGAGTTTTTAGAGGTACCCTTATAAATTTGCAAGAGGAATAAAGAATTTTCTTTGTTCTAATTGTTTTTTATGGTAAAATATTGAATGTTTGTAAGTGAGTATTTATTGCCTAGAAATATGTGGCTGTAAAATAGAGAGTATTGGAGGGGAATCGTAGAATGAATCAAAATTTTTCACGGAAACATTTTCGTTTTCCCGTTTTTGATGATGAAGAAGGGGTAAAGCTTACTTCCTCAGAAGAGGAACGTATTCTTTTTGCAGGAGAAGAATTTATTTTCGGCTCCATTACGGATGACCGCACAAGCGAGGGGCTTTATCAGTCGATAAATGCAGAAGAATATGATACGATTTCTTTTGCGGACAATGAAAATACGGAAAATCATTACACGATGGACGTTCGTGGAATGAAGTTTGAAGAAGAACGTAAAAAATATGACGAGAGGTCGTTGCCACGTTTTCGTCAGACAGAAGAAAAAGTGAAAAGACGTGATGACATCAATCGTCGTCCGTACATTCCAGAGCAACGTGTAGGGCGAACATTTAAACGGGAAGAAGTCACTCCGCCAATGCCTACTATGCGACAGGCTCAAGGGAGTAATCTTCAGCCGAGACTTGCGAAAATTCGTGAGGAGATGAAACGAGAAAAACAGCAACCACTCAAGCAACAATATTCTGGTGGTCTGAGTCGTTTTCGTAAACGGAGTGAAAATTTACCACGTACAAAAGTGGCAACACTAGAAAAACCAAAATTTACAAAAGATGAATTATTTGACTCCATGAAAAAAGCACCAGAAAGCTATATTTTAATGGAAATTGACCCAAATGCTCCTGTTCATCAAGAGGAAAAACAAGGAGTACGTTCGTGGCAGGCACGTTCACCAAGGGTGAGTGCAAGTCAAACAAAACCAGTGATTACAGGAAGTAACAAAGAGGCAGTAAAGGGGACAACGCGATTTTCACAAAAATATCCTACACAGGATAAACCGATTTTCACGGGTCGCCCAAGGTTAAACATTGAAAAAAGTATCACAAAAGAGCCTTCACGTGCCGCTGCTGCTACGGAAAACACAAGAAAAAAACGGGCATTAGCACGTGATTTGACCTCTATCATGGAATCGGAAAACACGAGCATGAGTAAAATCGAGAAAAAATTGTTTGATAGAAATTAAATTTCAAATTGACGGAACGAAGGAGAAGGAAAATGAACAAGGAAACAACTTACTTTTTTATAGGTATTAAAGGAAGTGGCATGAGTGCATTGGCACTTGTCTTGAATGAAATGGGCTATAAAGTAGCAGGAAGTGACGTGGACAAACATTTCTTCACACAGCGTGGACTTGAAAACGCAGGTGTTGAGATTTATTCATTTGATGAAAACAACATTCAAGCAGGCTTTGAAATCATTTTAGGGAATGCCTTTAAAGAAGACCACCCAGAAGTTGTTCGTGCAAAAGAATTAGGCTTGAACATTCAGCGTTACCATGAATTTCTAGGGAAATTTATTGAAGGGTACACTTCTATCGGAGTGGCAGGAGCTCATGGGAAAACGTCAACCACGGGATTAATTTCACATATTTTCAAAGGAATTGTTCCAACAAGCTATTTGATTGGTGACGGAACAGGTCACGGTGAGCCAAATGCGAAGTTCTTTACATTTGAGTCGGATGAATATGAACGTCATTTTCTTCCTTATCATCCTGATTATTCGATTATTACGAATGTCGATTTTGACCACCCAGACTATTATACGTCGATTGATGATGTCTTTAGTGCATTTCAGTCGTATGCCAAGAATGTGAAAAAAGGAATTTTTGCTTACGGTGCAGACAAGTATTTGCGTAAATTAGAGGCAGATGTGCCGATTTACTACTATGGAACAGAGGAAAACGATGATTTCCAAGCGGTGAATATTGACCGCACAACGTCTGGTTCTACTTTTGAAGTGAAACACGAGGGAGAAATTATCGGCAAATTCCACGTGCCAACATTTGGAGAGCATAATGTGATGAATGCTCTTGCGGTTCTTTCAGTAGCATTCAAAACAGGTCTTGACATGAGAAAAGTGGAGCAAGAAATTCAAACATTTCCGGGCGTAAAACGTCGTTTTTCTGAAAAAATAATAGGAGAAACGGTTGTCATTGATGATTTTGCTCATCACCCAGCAGAAATCAAAGCGACACTTGATGCAGCACGCCAAAAATATCCAGACCGCAAAGTAGCAGCAGTATTCCAACCGCACACGTTCACTCGTACCATTGCTCTTATGGACGAATTTGCAGAAAGCCTAGAGCTTGCAGACGCAATTTATCTTGGCGAAATTTATGGCTCTGCACGTGAAACATCTGGTGATGTCAACATTGAGGATTTAGCAGCTAAGCTAACAAAAGGTGGCACTATCATATCCGAAGAGAATATGAGTAGCGTGCTAGAATACGAAGGCGAAGTTGTCGTATTCATGGGAGCAGGCGACATTCAAAAATTTGAATTTGCTTTCGAGTATTTACTAAGCAGAAGTTTACCGAATAAGCAATAATATTTACAGGAAAACTAGAGTTTTATAGCTCTAGTTTTTTTGTCAAAAAGTCAAAGAAAAAGGAGCTGTTTGCTTTTTTAGATAGAAAAAAATATTCAAATACAAAAAAATAAATAAAAAAGTAGATAAAAATATTAAAATGAAATGGGAAATAAACCAATATTATGAAACAAAGAAAGCAGGAAAATGAAAAGAACGGAAGTAATGAATAGAAAAAAATATACTTTTATATTTTTATCTAACAATTTCCCTAGTTTTTTTGTTTTTGTTTTCAAGGGAAAATGTTTGAGCATGACTAAGCTATTGATGAGGTTCCAACTTTTACGTTAGGAGAAAAAAACATTTACTTTCATTTTTAGGAAAGCGATTACTAAAAAAAACAAACGAGAAACCGATAAACGATCAAAGGTTATGCAAAAATTTTAAAGAAATGGGAAATATGCCTATTTAAATCTTATTCTATCGTTGTTTTAGACAATGTTCTTGGTAGAGAAAGTGTGAATAAAAAAGCTAGGAAAAACAGATGAAGAGAAGATGTGATATTAATGATAGTAATACTTGCAATCTTTTTGAGAACATGGTAATATATAAATTGTGATAGGGGTCTCCCCCCTATCGAAAAGTTGCTTAGCTTATTAGTATAGTAAACTTTTCATATATCTCTTCTTCCTAAAACGGCGGACAGTCTCCCAACTGTCCGTCAATTTTTTGTTTTTCCGAAAAAAGCAGTCGTTTTTCAAATTTGAAACGAAAAAAATTGTTGGCTCTTTCAGAATTTCTAATGAAAAAAACGTTGTGCTATGGTAAAATGAAGAGAACATTGACTAGCGTAGGTTATTGCAAATAGGAGAGTAGAAATGGGAAAAAAGCATAAGAAAAAGAAGAAGAAACAACAAAATCAAGGAGTACAGCTTGATGATGTGAAAAACATGACCGTAGGTTCCGTTCAGGAATTGATGCCAAATAAGGAATCAAAAGAAGAGAATACACCAAAAGAAGAATCATTGGCAGAACGCTTGAAAAATAAAGTTGCAATGGAGCAGGCGAAAACGGAGGAGACGGATAATCATATTCTTTCTCAATATATTCAAGCTCATAAATCAAATTACGAAGGACCTTCATGGGAGGAAGGCGTTGGTGTTGAAATTGTGAGTGGAAAGGTGAAGTCGCTTGAAGAAGTAGGGGGGAAAACGGTTGAGAAACCAGAAAAACAACCACCCGTTGAAGAAGTGAAGCAGGAGGAAAAACTTGAGGAGAAAGTTGAACAAGAAATCCCGACACCTGTTGTAGAGGAAAAAGTAGAAGAAACTAAAAAAGCTACGGATGTCGAAGAAGAAAAAGTGATTGAGCCGATAAAAGAGCTTGTAACTTCTCCTATTACAGAGCTAGAGCAGTCTCCCGTAACAGAGGATACCGAATACCTCACGCCACACAAATCAGATAGACGAAAGAAAATTGTCATCTTAGCCGTAAGTGCAGCTGTACTTGCAGGTGTTGGCTACGTCGGCTACAATGCTTACCAAGACTCGCAAGCGAAACAACGAACGTTGCAAATGGCAAAAGACAAGACGGCTTTGGAGAATTTGGAAAAGGAAATTCCAAGTTTTTACTTTGATAAAGAGCAACATTTTATTAAGAGTGAAAAATTGAAAGATATTGCTTCTTTTGTCAAGAAATTTAACGCATTAAAAGGAACCAAAGGTTTTGAGACGGTACAACCGTTGATTGAACAATTGAAACAAAAAGCAAAAATAACACAAGATGTAAATTTACTTTTCACTAAAAATGCGTTTGAAAACGATAAGATAGTAAAAGATTTGGTTTTGGCGAAGTATAAAGCTGTAACTTTGACTTCAGATACAAAAGATACTGCTTTTGACACAGTTGCCAATCAAGCGATTGATGAGGCGAAAAAACAATATGACACAGCGAAAAAAGCAGATGAGGCGACTAAAAAACTGGAGAGCGACACAAAAAATCTAAAAGCAGACGAGGAAAGTGTGAAGAAAGCTCTTGAACAAGTACAATCAACAGGAAAATTAATCAAAGAGATAAAAAATGAGTCTATCCGAAATGATTTCCAAAAGAAACTAGACAAAGTGAACGAGGAAATTCAGAAGAAGAAAGCTGAGCTTGAAAAAGCACAGAAAGCTCAAGCAGCATCTCAAGCGAATGATGAAAAAACAAGTGAGGAAACTGTTGCAAGCGAAGAAAATTCTTCACAAACTACACCAGCGGAAACTCCGCAAGCAGTACCACAAATTGACGGTGGAGCAACTGAAAATGGCGGTGTAGGTGACGTGCAAAATGCGAGCATTAACAATATGGCACAAGCAGGGCCAGAAGATGCTGCTGCGAAAACGGACTCGATTATTCCGTATAGTTCTCGTGCGATTGCAGACACGCATAACGAGGCATGGGCATGGGCAGAAGGGATTCAAGAGCGTGTGATTAATATTTGTATCTCACGTGGCTATATCGCCTCAACAGGTTGGTATTTAAATCCAGTAGACATTATTAATGGCAATGGTTATTACAACTTGATTGCTGCTGACGGTCATTATCTTGTGACAATTAACTGTAAAACAGGTTGGTTTAGAGGACGTGGTACGATTGCAGAAAAAGGCTACGACTTCGACCCGAATACTGCGGTGCATTATTAAGAGCATCTCTAAAAAAGAACTAGAGCATAACTTCCTATGCTCTAGTTCTTTTTTAGAAAAGCCAAATAGTTTTTAGAGGTGCCCTTATTTGAATCAGGAAAAATTCTCGCACCTTATTATTTGTTTATTTATAATTTTGTTGGTAGAATAGCCCAGTAGTTATTCATAGAAAACTACAAAAAAGCGAAGAAGGAGTGTATCAAAAATGGACAATAAGAAGCAATTACGATGGTTTACTGTCGGCTTGATTGCCTTCAATATGGTCTGGGGGATTGGGAATGTCGTCAACAACTATGCACAACAAGGAATTTCAGTTGTTACAAGTTGGGTGTTGATTTTGGCATTGTACTTTATCCCTTACGCTTTAATTGTAGGACAACTTGGTTCTGCTTTTAAAGACAGCAACGGAGGAGTAAGCTCATGGATACGTCATACAAGCACGAAACGCTTGGCATATTATGCGGCATGGACGTATTGGGTGGTGCATATTCCATATCTTGCACAAAAGCCACAGGCAATTTTAATTGCACTAGGCTGGATTTTCAAAGGAAATGGAGAATTGCTTGCAAGCCTACAAATTTGGCAAATTCAATTGATTTGTTTGGTTATTTTTTTGTTATTTTTATTATTATCAACAAAAGGTTTGTCTACGTTAAAAGTAATTGGAGGACTTGCAGGAACAGCGACATTTGTGATGTCTATTCTGTTTATCTTGTTTGCGGTGGGAGCACCAATGATTAACAAGGACGTAACGCTTGCAACACCACACATGGATCAAATCTCAACGTATATTCCAAAATTTAACTTTGGTTATTTGACAACAGTTTCCATGCTCGTGTTTGCAGTAGGTGGAGCAGAGAAAATTTCGCCTTATGTAAATGCGACGAAAAATCCTGCAAAAGAATTTCCAAAAGGAATGATTTTCCTTGCAGCAATGGTAGGAATCTCAGCGATTTTAGGAACATTTGCAATGGGTATGCTCTTTGCGAGTAACAATATTCCAAAAGATTTAATGGCAAACGGTGCCTATGCAGCATTCCAAATTCTCGGAAAATATTGGGGTGTGGGCAATCTTTTGATGATTATTTATGCAATTACCAATGGTGTGGGGCAAATTGCCGCACTTGCGTTTTCAATTGATGCACCACTGAAAATTTTACTTGCAGAAGCTGATTCGGAATTTGTTCCAGCATGGTTGCGTAAAAAAACTGCGAAAGGCGTACTTGTCAATGGTTACAAACTAACAGGTGTGTTAGTGAGCATTATCATTTTAGTGCCACTTCTAGGATTGAAAGATATGAATGGCTTGGTAACATGGCTAACCAATCTAAATTCTGTCGTAATGCCAATGCGTTATATGTGGGTATTTTTGGCTTATATGTTGTTAAACAAAGCAATTAAAGAGTTCAATTCAGAATACAAATTCGTCAAAAATCCAAAACTTGCCTTTGTTTTTGGTGCTTGGTGTTTCATTTTTACAGCATTTGCTTGTGTTTTAGGAATGGTGCCAAAAGAAAACTATGCAGACGACCCACAAGCATGGATTTTCCGCTTGATTACCAATATTTTAACCCCAATTGTTTTGATTTTACTCGGTATGATTTTACCGAAAATTGCAAGACGAGAGAAGACTAAAGGGGTAGTTGAATAAAGACGATGACAGTCCTTGCGTTTGTGAGGACTGTTTTTGGGAAGAGTGACAAGTTCTGTGATTTCTGTTGTAGAATGGTATAATGAGGCAAGTAAAAAGAGTTTTCTATTCTTTTCATTGCAAGGAAAGAAGTTTCCATGTAAAATAAATAGGTTGAGAACGATGAAAATAGAGGAATGTTAGAATGGAAATACAATTTTTAGGTACAGGAGCAGGGATTCCTGCCAAACATCGAAATGTGAGTGGCATTGCTCTCAATTTGGTTGCTGAAATCAATGAAGTATGGCTATTCGATGTAGGCGAAGGGAGTCAGCAACAGATTTTGAGAACGAACATTCGTCCAAGGAAAATAAAAAAAATTTTTTTGACGCACTTGCACGGCGACCATTTGTTTGGTTTGCCAGGGCTTTTAAGTTCACGATCTTTTCAAAATGGGGAAGATGCTCCAAGTGATTTGGATATTTATGCACCAAAAGGAGCAAAAGAATTTGTGGAAACAGCGTTGAGAATTTCACAGACGAAATTGAATTATAAACTTCGTTTTCATGAAATCCAAGTGGACGAGCCTGTTTTGAAAATGAAAGAATTTACAGTGACAGCTTTGCCTTTAGAGCATGGAATTACTTGTTATGGTTTTCGGATTGAGGAAACGGCTCATGAAGGGGAATTGCAAGTGGAAAAATTGCGTGCATTGAATGTGCCAAGTGGTCCGATTTACGGCAAGTTAAAACGTGGTGAGACAGTCGAACTTGAGGACGGTCGAGTGATTGACGGCAAAGATTTTATCGGTTCAGCTAAGGCGGGACGTATTGTTGCGATTATGGGCGACACGAGGAAAACGAAAAATGCTGAAATATTAGCAAAAAATGCAGATATTTTGATTCACGAGGCGACACATGAGGCAGGGCAAGAAAAACTTGCAAGACGACATTTCCATTCCACAACGAGTGAGGCGGCAGAAGTGGCTTTGAATGCACAAGCGAAAAAACTTTTACTCACTCATCTTTCTGCACGATTTATGATTCGTGACCATGCCAAACTCGTAAGTCAAGCGAAGAAAATTTTCCCAAATAGTATCGTAGTGAAAGATTTTGACATAGTGGAGATACCTTTTGAAAAATAAAACAATAGTCATTACAGGTGCAACAAGTGGTCTTGGCGAGGCGATTGCTCATGTGTGTGCAAAAAGAAAGGCACATTTAATATTACTCGGACGAAATGCTGAAAAACTAAAGGAAATTCAAGAAAGTTTGTTGCAACAACATCAAGTGCAATGCGAAACTTATCAGGCGGATTTCTTGAAAATTGAAGAAGTACAAGCTGTTGGTGAAAAAATAGCAAGAAAATATAGCGTGATAGACGTATTGATTAATAATGCAGGAGTTGGATATTTTGAAGAATTTTCCAATCTATCCGTAGAAAAAATAACAGCTACCTTTCAAACAAACGTGTTATCTCTTATGGTTTTCAGCAAAATTTTGTTGCCGAATATTACAAAGTCAAAAGGAGAAATCATTAATATTTCTTCCATGTCGGCGAAATTTTCTAGTCCGAAATCTTCGATTTATGCGGCGAGTAAAGCAGCGGTTACGCACTTTTCCAATATTTTGCGATTGGAATTGGCGAAAAAAAGTGTGCGTGTTCGACTTGTGCATACAGGACCTATCCGAACACCTTTTCACGAAAAAGCAGATAAGACAGGTGAATATGCAAAAAAAGTGGAAAAATGGATGTTAAATGCGGACAAATTAGCCGAGGAAATTAGTCAAACCATTGGCACGAAAAAAAGAGAGCTAAATCGCCCACGTCTGATGAGTGTGGCGAGCGTATGGGCAACACTTTTTCCAAGAATAACGGACTATTTTTCACAAAATGTCTTTAACTACAAATGATACCGAAGGAATATAGAGGATTTGATTATGAAACCAGCATTTTATAAATGGCAAGTGGCAAAAAGGCAAGAGTTGCCAAGTGAATTTTTGTCTTTGACCGAAAAAGAAAAGCTCCACCCTCTCGTTGCTCAGATTTTGTTTGATAGAGGAATAAAAACAGCAGAGGAGTTAGAGAAATTTTTACATCCAACGATTGAAAGTCTTCACGATCCTTTTTTGATGTATGACATGGAGCGAGCTGTTGCCCGCATTATGTTAGCGATAGAGCGTGATGAGAAAATTTTGATTTATGGCGATTATGATGCTGACGGTATTACCTCGACTACGGTGATGAAAGAGGCGATAGAGACACTTGGTGCAGAGCCAGAATATTTCTTGCCCAATCGTTTTACAGACGGTTATGGACCGAATTTGGAAGTGTATAAATATTATATTCAGTCGCAAGAGATTTCCTTGATTATTACAGTGGATAACGGAGTAGCAGGGCATGAGGCACTTAAATTTGCCAAAGAGGCAGGAGTGGACGTGATTGTGACCGATCACCACGAGTTGCCAGATGAACTGCCCGAGGCATTTGCAATTGTTCATCCGAAACATCCAGAGGGCAATTATCCATTTCAAGAGCTTGCAGGTGTCGGGGTGGCGTTCAAAGTTGCCACAGCACTTTTAGGTGAAATTCCAATGGAATCACTTGATTTGGTAGCAATTGGAACGATTGCTGACTTGGTTCGATTGACCGATGAAAATCGCACACTTGTGCAATTAGGACTTCAAATGATAAAAACCGCTCAACGCATTGGTTTGGACGAATTATTGAAAGTTGCAGGTGTGGAGAGAGAAAAAATTTCGGAGACAAGCATAGGGTTTCAAATTGGTCCACGCTTGAACGCATTAGGGCGACTCGGCGAGGCGTCTCCGGGTGTTGAATTGATGAGTACGTTTGACGAAGAAGAGGCACAGCAACTTGCTGAAGAAATTGATGCTGTTAATCAGGAGCGGAAAAAGATTGTTGAGGACATCACAAATGAAGTCATGGCAATGGTCAATGAAAATCCACAAAGTTCAGCTTATGTATTTGCAAAAGAAAATTGGCATGAAGGAGTTTTAGGAATTGTCGCTGGAAAAGTCATGAACGAAACAGGCAAACCTGCGGTGATTTTGACCATAAAAGAGGACGGCATTACCAAAGGTTCTGCTCGTTCGATTGAGGCGATCAATATTTATGAATTGCTGAATGAAAATCGTGAACTTTTCACTGCATTTGGTGGACACCACGCTGCTGCGGGTATGAGCTTGCCAAAAGAAAACGTCGCAAAACTCTCAGAAGTGCTAAATACTTCTATTGAAAAAAGTGAAATTGACCTTACTCAAGGACAAACGCTTTTCATTGACGAAGTGCTTACACCAAAAGAAGTGACGGTTGAATTTATTGAGCAAATGAACGCCTTAGCTCCGTTTGGCACAGAATTTCCAGAGCCATATTTCTTGTTTAAAGACGTGAAATTTACAGACGGAAAAGCGATAGGAGCCAATCTTGCTCATCTAAAAGGAAAAATTGAGCAAGAAGAGGCAACACTTGATTGCATTTATTTTAGTGCAGGCGATAAGCTCAATGAATTTTCAACAGAAGAGCAAAATGAACTAGTCGGCAAACTTTCCGTCAATGAATGGAATGGCAATAAATTGCCACAGCTAATGGTTGAGGATTTCCAAGTGAATGGCTTACAAGTGTTTGATTTGCGTGGAAAAAATAACACGATTCCTCTGCCGTTTGCCACAGGATTGTTTTTATCTTTTGATAAAAAAACAGTAGTGCCAGAAAATGCAATTTTTCACTTGCAGACAAATGAGGCACAAGAGATTATACAATGTATCAAAGAGAAAAAAATCACAGAAATTATCGTGCTAGACACACCAACGAGTATTGAGATTCTCGCAGATATTTTACAAGAAACGAGTGTTTCACGTATTTTTCTCGTAGTCAATTGCCCAAACGAAGAATATTTGCAAGGCATGGGAACGCGTGAGCAATATGCGAAATTATTTGGTTTTATTCACCAATTTCACGAAGTAGATGTTAGACATAAGTCAAAAGAAATTGCTCAATATTTGAAAATACCCTACTCACTCTTTATTTTCATGTTACAAGTATTTGAGGAGTTAGGCTTTGTCACGATTGAAAATGGTCTATTAAACGAAGTGGAAAAACCAGAGAAAAAAGCATTAGACACAAGCAAATTGTATCAAGAAAGAATGAAAAAAATACGCATTCAAGAATTTTTCATTCTCAACAACATCCCTGAAATAGCAAAAAAATTAACTGGAAAAAATCTTCAGGTGGCATTGTGAACACAGAGTAGCCCTCGTAGCTAGAAAAATAAAAGCGTAATGGTGCGTTTTGAAGTCTGCAACAGTGAACACTGTCGTTTATTTACTGCTACACTTCGTTTCACATACAGTCTTTCTAAGAATCAAAGATTCTTGAAAGACTAGCATCGCAACGTCAGTTGCGAGCGACATTGTGAACAGTTGCCCGACTTCAGCACCATGTAGCTAGAAAAATAAAAGCGTAGAGGGGCGTTCAGGAGTTTGCGACAGCGAACCACGTCGTTTATTCACTGCTACACTTCGTTTCGCATACAGTCTTTCTAAAAATCAAAGATTCTTGAAAGACTAGCATCGAAACGTCAGTTTCGAGCGACGTTGAGAGCAGTCGACCAACTCCTGCCCCTCGTAGCTAGACAAATAAAAGCGTAATGGTGCGTTTTGAAGTCTGCAACAGTGAGCCACAGCATTTACTTGCTGGAAACGTAAGTTTCCAGTGCAGTTGCGAACAGTTGCTAGACTTCAGCACCATGTAGCTAGAAAAAGGAGAATACCTATGAATTTAAAAGATTATATCGCAAGAATTGACAACTATCCGACAGAGGGGATTGTTTTTCGTGACATTACGCCACTTATGGCAAATGGCGAGGCGTATCGAGCAGCAACGAAAGAAATCGTTGACTATGCAGAAGGGTTAAATATTGACATGGTAGTAGGACCAGAGGCACGTGGATTTATCGTTGGTTGCCCTGTTGCGTTTGAAATGGGGGTAGGTTTTGCTCCCGTTCGCAAACCAGGAAAACTACCACGTGAAGTTGTTTCTGCTGAATATGAAAAAGAATACGGCACAGACACACTCACGATGCACGCAGATGCCATTAAAAAAGGGGACCGTGTACTAATCGTTGATGATTTACTTGCCACAGGCGGAACAGTTCAAGCAACAATCGAAATGATTGAAAAACTAGGCGGAATTGTAGTAGGATGTGCCTTTTTGATTGAATTAGATGACTTAAATGGTCGTGAAAAATTAGAAGGCTATGATGTGAAAGTTTTGATGCATTTTTAAGAAAAACTCCCCCTCTCATGAATTAACGTTTCATGAAAGGGGAAGTTTTTTATTTACTCGCCAATACTCAAAACACAAGTTCCCTCAGGAAGAAACACGTTTTTTTGTACGACAACAAGCTCACCGTTTTCTTTATTGCGTGCGAAAAGTGTTACGTTATCGCTATCTTGATTTGCCACGATTAAGAAATCTTCGTCTTGTGAAAAATTGAAATCACGTGGAAAATCACCATGAGTGCTTGCCCACTGAATCGTTGTAAGTTCTTCACCATTTTCAGACACTTTGTAAACTACAATCGAATTATGCCCACGATTTGATGCGTATAAATACTTTCCGTCAGCCGACAGGCGAACAGCAGCTCCAGCACTTTCACCAGAAAAGTCCTCTGGCAAAGTAGAAATAACTTGTAAAAGAGAAAACTCTGCTTTCTCCTTGTCATATGCCAACACTTCAATTGTAGAATTTAACTCACCAAACAAATAAGCAATTCTTCCATTTGGGTGGAATGTAATATGACGACTTCCAGCACCAGCGTTTGCTTGATACGTGCTAACAAGACTCAATTTTCCTTCCTCGCTCACATCGTAGAGATACACACCGTCCGTTCCCAAATCGCAAGCGACAAGGCGATTGTCAGGAGTTAAATCGGTATAATGCACGTGAGGAGAAGTTTGATTTTTATGTGGCCCACTTCCAGTGTGCTTTGCAGTATCTGCAAGTTCAAGCGATCCATTTGCAAGTCGTTTGTAGACACGCACTTCCCCCAAGTGATAATTTGCACCATAGACGAGATTTCGCACTTCATCTACCCCTACATAGCAAAGTGGTGCTCCAGTTGAAACCACGTGATTGAGTAGAGTGGCTTGGTTGTTTTCAAAAGAAAATGCTGCTACACCGCCCAATTCTTCCACTGCTCCAACGCTATACAAATGCTGACTTTTATCCACGACCAAATAAGTAGGATTTGGCTCTTTTGCAATCAACGTTAGATTCTCAAGCTGTTTTGTTTCCTTGTTTAAATCAAGAGAATACATCCCTTCAGAAACTCGTTTCGTGTATCCACCAAAAAGAATTTTTTCTGTCATTTTTTTACCCACCTTCTTTTTTTATCCTCAACAATCATGAGGTTTATACTTTTCTAGTATATCATAAAGTGACGTTTCGCAAAGAGAGTTTCTACTAAAATTGAATGACTATTTATTTTTTTCGTGCGAACAATAAAAAAACTTTATGTAAGCAGTTTTTAATCGGAAGATTATGTTATAATTTTTATACCTAAACAAAACTGTATAAAGAAAGGAATTTAATATGAAATCAGTCATTACAGAAATTGGGAGAAATGCTCTAAGTGAAAGTGACAAAATGCTACTTTTTTTTGATGAAAGTGCCACGGAGTTTATTCGTGAGGTTTCTGTCATTCAACGACTTGAAAACGAAGAGGAAATAACAGTAGAACAAGGAGACATCATTTCTTTTGGAGAGCAGAAGTACAACGTTACAGAAGTTGGGGCAGTTGCCAATCATAACTTAAACGAAATCGGTCATGTGGCATTTTTATTTGGCAAGCAACAAGAAGAATTTGCAGGAGGCATTTATCTTGAACCGAATACGCCACCTAAAATTGAAGTAGGAATGGAAATTTTTTATGGGGAGGAAAAATAATTGAAACAGGCAAGTGAGAGAACAGAAATGAAAAGTTGGTTTTGGAAATGGTTTTTAAATAACAAGACAGTAACAACGTTACTTATCCTATTTTTAGTGTTGTTAAATCTTTTTATCTTTACAAAAGTATCTTATCTTTTCGCACCCGTTGGGCAGTTTGTGGCAATTGTGGGACTTCCTATTTTGTTAGCAGTTGTCTTTTACTACTTGCTCAACCCGATTGTTGATTTTCTAGAAAAAAAAGGTGTGCATAGAATTGCCTCGATTGCAGGAATTTTCGTCTTGCTTTTAGGACTTTTAGTGCTTGGAATTGTGGTTGTTTTGCCAAAAATTCAACAACAAACCGTTAGTTTTTTCCAGCACGTGCCAGATTATGTGAAAGTCATTGATACAAAAGGGCGAGAAATTCTTGAAAACTCGGTATTTGATCCATATCGTAGCCAAATTTTAGAAGTAAGCAATGATATTAGCAAAAAAATCATTGAATGGGCTCAACAAATTTCAACAGACGTCTTTAATGGCATTGGCAACATTGTTTCTATGATTACAACGGTCGTTCTAGGGTTGATTACCATGCCATTTATCCTCTTTTATTTATTGAAAGACGGAAAAGAGCTATTGCCCAACTTTTTAAAATTATTGCCATTAAAATGGAGAAGTTCAACGAAAAGTGTGTTAGTAGATGTAAACAATCAAATTTCTTCTTACATTCGTGGTCAATTGACTGTTGCACTTGCAGTTGCAATCATGTTTATCATTGGATTTAATATTATCGGCTTAGATTATGCGATTACGCTAGGGATTTCAGCAGGTTTGCTCAATATGATTCCTTATCTTGGCTCATTTTTAGCGATGATTCCAGCAGTTGTGCTAGGCATTGTCGTAGGTCCAGTAATGCTTGTCAAAGTGTTGGTTCTTTTCGTTGTCGAGCAAACTCTCGAAGGTCGTCTAATCGCTCCGATCGTGTTAGGCTCACAACTAGCAGTTCACCCAGTTACAATTCTTATCGTACTTCTAACGAGTGGAAAAGTGGGAGGACTCATGGGCGTAATTGTCGGTATCCCAGTTTATGCCTCAATTAAAGTCTTAGTCGTACATTTTTATCAATGGCATAGACGAGTTTCAGGACTTTATGAGGAAGAAGAAGTAACACCTGAAGTAGAAACTGTCGAGTAAGACGCCTTTAAAGAATAAAAGTAAATAAATTGAAAAAAATTCACAATAGGGATAGAGGATGAAACTCTAAAAAGCAGAAACACATTTGAGAAAATGATATTTCTGCTTTTTTTAGCGGTGACCATATCTTTTCTTACGACAAAAAAAGAGAGCTTTCGCTCTCGGAAAAACTATTTAATCAACCATTGTGTCAAGTATTGTCCACCATACACGAGCAAAAGGCTATACGCTGCGATACCAAGTGGTTTGCAGAGGATAATAATCATGCTAAACTTCTTGAAACTCATTTTTGTGAGGCTTGTCATTAAAACAAGTGCATCATCTGGTGCAATTGGTGCGGCAATGAGAAGTGAGAAGATGACACTCCATTTTTTATTGTCCAATTTTCCGACATATTTATCGTAGGTTTTTTCGCTTACAAGTGTTTGGATAAATGGTTTTCCATATTTTCTACCAAGAGAAAAGAGAATGAGAGAACCAATGACGTTTCCGATATAATTGTAAAGGAAACCAGCAATTGGACCAAAAATCAATACGCCTGCTGCATTGCTAATACCGCCGGGAATAATCGGCACAACAACTTGAAGAATTTGTATGAGAACGAAAATAATCGGTCCTAAAATAATCCGATTGCCAACAAGTCCTTCCAGAGCGTGTTGATCTCGAAATACACCTAAGTGAATGAAATAAATTGTTATAGCAGCTGTTGCGAACAATCCCAAAACAGAGATGATATTCATAATTTTTTTTCCAACTTGAACGTTCATAAAAATCTCTCCTTGATATTCTTTATAACCTAAGTATAAAAGAATACTTCCATTTCCACATCAGTCCATAGACTGAATTGCCGACTTCTTCCTATTGTTACTTTTCTAACCATATTATACTTTGGAATTGCCCAGTAGGCAACTGATATTTACCTTACATTTTTGAAAGTTTCCGTTGTGTAAATGAGAAAACTGAAAAAAGTACATGAAATTTTCCGGAATATCATGTAAAATGAAGAAATGGATAAGTAGTTTAGAATAGCTCTACAAAAAAAGAAAGTTTAAGGACGATTAAAAAAATGGATATTTATTTAAAACGTGCGACTTTGCACATGATGGATAGAAATAATGAATCACCGATTTTATCAGATACGTTGCTTGATTTGACACAGCATTTTGTGGCGGAGTATGTGGAAAATAAGGTCAAAAAAATAGCGACCTCGCAGACAAAAACGGGGAAATTAAATCAAGAGAGCGTGCTTGGAAAAATATTTTCTCTTGCGAATAAGGAAAATTTTATCGCAACAGGACAAGAGTTTATGGAAAATTGGGCGAAAATTTATACACAATCTGAAGACGCACCGAGCAGTGATGTGTTAATGGCGTTGTATGAAAAAGATAGCCAGTTATATTTTGCTTTCATTAAACTTGCCTATAAAGATGGTCTGACGCATTTTGTGGAAAATGCTGAAAATGGGATTAACAACAAATTGGTAATGAATCGAGCGATTTTGCCAGCAAGTTCCAGTAAGCCAGACGAGGCATTTGCGGTCAATTTGTCTACGCTAGAGTATGAATTGATAGAAAAACGCTTTGAGTTTTCTGGTGAGAAACAATTTTATTTTGCTCAATATTTGTTGGCAGAATCTGAACAGCCACAAGCGAGTGTTGACCAGAGCGTAAGTGCGGTCAAAAAACTGGCGAAGAGCATTGGGCGGAAATATGAGGACGATGAGTACGAGGTAATGGCAAACGTCAAAGAGGCACTATTTGATAGCTTTGAGGAATATGGTGTGATTGAGCAGGATTTTCTTGCGGAAAAGGTCTTTGGCGAAAATTTGTCGGCGAAATTGGAATTTAAAGACGGTTTGCGTGAATCACTTCCAACGGAAAATAGAGAAATGGACGAAATCAGAGAGATTTCCGATAAAAAATTTGGCAAGCAAAAGCTTAAAATGGATAACGGTATTGAATTGATTGTACCGCTTGAAGTGTATCGTGATGCGAATGCGGTTGAATTTATCAACAATCCAGACGGAACAATTTCAATTGTGATAAAAAATATCGAAAAAATCGTGAACAAAATTTAAGTTTTTCTTTTAGCTTTAAAAATTTTCGCTACTTTTCTGTTTGATGTGTTATGATAAATCATACGATAAGGATTAGGAGAATTTTTGTGAAAACCATAGGAAAAATTTTAAAAGGAATGATACTATTTCTTGTTCTTTCTATTTTGCTTACCTGTGCATTTTTTGCGTTCAAATTTCATCAAGATTTTCGTGAGGTACGGCAATATGATACAGTGGTTACTTCTGAAGTGGAAAGAGCGGGAATTTCACAATATAAGCCAATTGTACTGGCGATGATTTACACGGAGACAAAAGGAAAAGACAGTGATTTACTGCAAAGTAGCGAGTCTGTTCACGGTGAAACTGGAAAACTCGGAGGAGAAGAAAGTTTGCGAGCAGGTATTGATTTTCTAGCAAAGGCAATTCAAAAAAGCAACGAAGAAGGAACAGATATTTGGACGGCAGTTCAAGCCTATAATTTTGGTCTGGGTTATATTGACTATGTCAGCAAAAACGGAAAGAAAAATACGCTTGAATTAGCAGAAGAATATTCCAAAACAGTTGTCGCACCAAGTTTGGGAAATCATAGTGGAGAGGAATACAGCTATATTCACCCGCAAGCACTTTTTCATAATGGAGGGCATTTATATAAAAATGGAGGCAACTTTTTTTACGCTAAAATTGTGGCGATAAATGAGTGGCTGATGCAATATCTATAACGACACGGCTCACGCCTGCCCCTTGTAGCTAGAAAAAAACTCAATCCTAAGTGTTGATAGGATTGAGTTTTTTCTTTTATTTCGGCTCACTTGAAGTCGTATTTGCAACTCCGTTGTACTCTTCGTAAGTCTTAGTTGAATAGAGTTCAACTGTAGATTTATCCTTGTTTTTAGAGTAAAGGGAAGTAGATTTTTCGCCTTTTTCCTCTTCAATGTTCTCAAGTTGAGCGAGTTCTTTTTTGTAGACAAATTGGTCAGGGTCAACAGGTTTCAAGCCGCTTTCCGTATAAAAACGCAATAAGTCACCGTTGGTTAATTTGTCGCTCGTTGCAAGTTGTTGGCGAGCTGCCTCTTTGTCTTTTTTGATGATTTCAGTGATTTCTGGCGTTGGATTGGTAATTTCCTCTCCTGTTGTAGTGTTGTAGATTTTTTCGCCTAAAATCGTATATTGTGATGTAACAAGTTGACCGTTACGGAATGCGACAATTCCTTGATGTTGTTTAGAAAGCAAGTCTTGTCCTAGCTGAATATAGTTTTCCGTTTTGATACCAAGCAAGTGAAGAAGTGTTGGCAAAGCGTCTACTTGTCCACCGAAAGTATGGTTAATACCACCTTTCGTGCTGTTTGGCACATGAATCATATAAGGCACACGTTGCATCATGGCGTTGTTGTAATCATTCCACGTCGTTTTGTCCTTGCCAAGCAACTCAGCTAAATCTGGATTGCGTGTATTGGATACACCGTAGTGGTCGCCATATAGTACGATAATTGAGTTGTCATACAATCCACTTTTCTTCAGATAGTTGAAAAATTCTTCCACTGCTTTATCCAAATAGTTTGCTGTTGCAAAATAGCCGTTAATCGTATCGTCTTTCGTGTTAGCAATCGGGAAACCAGCCTCACCATTTTTGAATTGTTCGTAAGGATAGTGATTACTTACAGCGATAAATTTCGTGTAAAACGGTTGTTGTAAATGCTCCAAATATTGAACAGATTGTTCAAAGAATGGTTTGTCGTGCAAGCCGTATTGGAAACTGTTGTCCGCTGTAACATCAAAGTAACTTGCATCAAAGAAATAGTTATAACCTAAGCGTTTATACGTTTCATTTCGATTCCAAAATGTTCCTGCGTTTCCGTGGAAAACAGCAGAAGTATAACCTTGAGTTTGCTGTAAAATGCTCGGTGCCGCCTCAAAAGTATTTTTGCCACCTAGTTGCGTGAACAAAGGACCGTCAGCAAGACCGAAGAAACTATTTTCCATTAAAGTTTCTGCATCACTCGTTTTCCCTGAGCTAACTTGGTGGAAAAAGTTGTCAAAAGCAAACGTACTATTAGAATGGAAAAGACTGTTGATGAAAGGTGTGACAACGTGTTCTTTTCCTTGTTCGTCTTTTAATTTGTAGTCAATCAAAAATTGCTGGAAACTTTCAAGGTGAATGTAAATTACATTTTTTCCTTTTGCCAAGCCAAATGTTTCAGTATTTGGTTGAGCGTAATGGCTTTTCACATAACTTTCCACTTCATTTAAATCTGTTGGACTAGCTTTTGCACGGACTTGACTAGTCTTATACGTTTGCACACCGTCAAGCATGGTGTAAGCATTGATTCCAAGATATTTCACTAAATAATCTTTTGAGAACGTACGGCTTAAAAGCTCTGGACGATCAGTTTCTGCTAGAAATAGATTTCCTGAAAAAATCATGATTGCTAGTGCAGTGGTAGCAATCGCCATACGACCTCTAAATGGTTTTTCCTGCATTTTGATTTTCTTCATTGCCAAAAGCGTAATGAGAATTGGCAAATCTAGCCAGTAGAGTAAATCGTACGGACGAAAAAGATTCATTGCACTTTCGCCAAGTCCGCTTGCGACTTTTCCTGAACCGAGTATCGTGTTAACTGTCAGAAAATCAGAAAACTCACGATAGTAGGCGACATTTGAGAAGAGCAACATTGTCAAAATGAAATAAATTACAAGCATCGTAATATAGCTTGTCTTTTTTCCACGGACATATAGTGCTACTCCTAAAAGCAGGAGAACGGTCGCAAATGGATTGATTAATAATATAAATTGTTGGAATGCTCCTTCTACGCCAAGATTAAAGTCAGCTAAGTATGCAAAAATAGATTTGCACCACATCAAAATAGTCAGCAATAAAAAGAAACCTAATCTAGTATTTAGCCATGTTGGGATTTTAAGTTTTTTCAAAATATACTTCCTTTCCTCGTTTTTACTTTGTAAAAACTTTGAACCTTGAATTACGTTGTTGTTCTGTCTGAGTGTATGCTTTCTTTCAATATTAAAGACAAAAACTCATCGGTATAAGATTTATATTCTAAAACTAAGTATTAGAATGAACACGTAATTTACATTTACGAAAATTTTACCTTTTCTACATACTATCGTCAATAGGAATTGCGTAAAAAGGTACTTTCTTTAAGATTTGTTATATAATTTGAAATGGAGCTGAACAGCAAAAAAATTAAGTAGGTGGAAAAGTAGATGAAAGTAATTGTTACAAAAGTAGCAGAAAAGAAAATAAAAAAAGGAATTCCTTTGATAACAAAAGAAGATTTGACCCGTGAAGAAGTCTTGAATCAAGAAGTTTCATTTGTTTCATTGTCTGGGGAAACTTTAGGGATTGGTTATCTTTCTAAGCAAAACAAAGGAATTGGCTGGTTTCTTTCTTCTAAAGAAACGAGTATTCAGGAGGTGTGGTTGTGCAAACTTTTCATGCAAGCAAAAGCAAAACGTGAGCGTTTGTTGCAAGATGAATGGACAAATGCTTTTCGTCTGTTTAATGGTGAAGGAGACGGTTTTGGTGGCTTTGTGATTGATCAATATGACTCTTATGCCGTTTTTCACTGGTACAACGAATTTGTCTATTCCATTCGTGAAAGGATTATCCGTGCATTTCGTGAAGTTTTCCCAGAAATTGAGGGAGCATATGAAAAAAATCGCTTTGACAATCCATTGTGTGAAAACGCACATTTATTTGGCAATGTAGGTCAATTTCCAATGGTTGTTAAAGAAAATGGTGTGAACTACGCTGTTTATTTGGATGAAGGGTGGATGACAGGGATTTTTCTTGATCAACGAGAAGTGCGAGGACGTTTAGTTGACGGATTGCTTGCAGGAAAAAATGTGTTGAATATGTTCAGCTATACAGGAGCATTTTCTGTGGCAGCAAGTGTTGGCGGTGCTACACAAACAACTAGTGTTGATTTGGCAAAGCGTTCACTTGAAAAAACACGTGAGCAATTTGAGGTGAACGGTTTGCCTGTTGAACAACAAAAAATTTATGTAATGGACGTATTTCGTTATTTTGATTATGCGAAAAAACATCAGTTGACTTATGATACCATTATCCTTGATCCGCCAAGTTTTGCTAGAAACGGGAAGAAAAGTTTTTCTGTGGCGAAAAACTACGGAGAATTAATTGAGCAATCGGTGGAAATTTTAAGTAAAAACGGCATAATTATTGCCTCAGCCAATGCAGCAAACATCACACGTGAAAAATTTCAACAAAATATCGAAACTGCTTTGAAGAAAAAAAACGTACAATATCAATTTTTTGACAAAAAATCTTTACCCGAGGATTTTCCAGCAGTAAAAGGATTTAGTGAAAGTGATTATTTAAAAGTATTTTTCATCAAAATAAAATTTTAACAATTGAAGTTTTTTGATATAACGCTATAAAAAGCAGTTTTTTTAAATGAATCCTATAAAGAAACATGATGTAAAGGTCGAAAAAACATTCAAATTATGGTAAAGTCTTTAAGAAAAGACTTTAGGAAACCGAAAAGCGAAGAGGTGCGTTAAGGAGTTTGTCGCAGTGAGCCACAGCATTTACTTGCTGGAAACGCAGTTTCCAGTGCTGTTGCGAACAGCGACCCAACTCCTGCACTTCGTACCTAGACAAACCGAAAACAAAGGAGAAACGAAATTGAGCAAACCAACATTAGCCATAGTCGGTCGCCCAAATGTAGGGAAATCAACGATTTTCAACCGTATTGCAGGCGAACGTATTTCCATAGTAGAAGACACACCGGGTGTAACACGAGATAGAATTTATGCGACAGGAGAATGGCTTGGCAAGGAATTTCATCTGATTGATACAGGTGGAATTGAAATGGGTGATGAGCCATTTATGGAACAAATTAAACAACAGGCAGAAATTGCTATGGAAGAGGCGGAAGTCATTGTTTTAGTAGTGAGCGGAAGAGAAGGGATTACGGATGCTGATGAATATGTAGCAAAAATTTTATACAAGTCTAACAAACCCGTTATTTTAGCAGTTAATAAAGTGGACAACCCAGAAATGCGAAATGAAATTTATGAGTTTTATTCGCTTGGATTGGGGGAACCGATTGCTGTTTCAGGTAGTCACGGTCTTGGTTTAGGAGATGTTTTAGACGAGGCGATAAAACATTTCCCAGAAGAAGTAGAAGACGAAAATCCAGATTTGATTAAATTTAGCTTGATTGGTCGTCCAAATGTTGGAAAGTCCTCACTGATCAATGCGATTTTAGGCGAGGAACGTGTAATTGTCTCTGACGTTGCAGGAACTACGAGAGATGCGATTGATACCTATTTTACTTCAAATGACGGACAAGAGTTTCAAATGATTGACACGGCAGGGATGCGTAAACGTGGAAAAGTGTATGAGGCGACAGAAAAATATTCGGTCATGCGTGCAATGCGTGCGATTGACCGAAGTGATATTGTACTAATGGTTTTAAATGCTGAAGAAGGCATTCGTGAGTATGATAAGCATATTGCAGGATTTGCTCATGAGGCAGGAAAAGGCATGATTATCGTGGTCAATAAGTGGGATACCATTGAAAAAGAAACGAACACTTTGCGTGAGTTTGAAAAAGAAATTCGTGAGGAATTTCAATATTTGAGTTATGCACCGATTGTTTTTGTTTCAGCGAAAACGAAGCAACGTTTGAATAAATTGCCAGAACTACTTCAAGAAGTAAGCCATTCGCAAAACTTGCGAATTTCTTCTAGCATTTTAAACGATATTATCATGGATGCTGTGGCGATGAATCCAACGCCAACAGACAAAGGAAAACGATTGAAAATTTTCTACGCGACACAAGTGGCAGTAAAACCACCAGCATTTGTTGTGTTTGTTAACGAAGAAGAATTAATGCACTTCTCGTATGCACGTTTTTTGGAAAATCAAATTCGCAAAGCATTTACATTTGAGGGAACGCCGATTCATTTAATTGCTCGAAAGAGAAAGTAAGCATTTTAACATAAAAAGCGAAATCATACAAATAAAAACCCGTATGAAACATTTTTTGAAGAAAAATGCAAAAAATAGTGGAAAATTGTTGATAGAACACGTTTTAAGTGATAAAGTAGTTTTAGATATTGAGGGTATCAATTCAATATCATTGCGTTAGACCACTTAACGCAATGGAGCGGAGCTCCTCAACTTATCCAAGGAGGTGAATTTCATTGGCAAACAAAGCAGAAATCATCGAAAAAGTAGCAGAAGCAACTGGGTTGACTAAAAAACAATCTACTGTAGCAGTCGATACTGTATTCGCTACTATTCAAGAATCACTTGCTAAAGGTGAAAAAGTTCAACTTATCGGTTTTGGTAATTTCGAAGTTCGTGAACGTGCAGCTCGTAAAGGTCGCAACCCACAAACAGGTGAAGAACTCCAAATCCCAGCATCTAAAGTACCTGCGTTCAAACCAGGTAAAGCATTAAAAGACGCTGTCAAATAAGCAAAAAGGGAACTCTTGTAGGAAACTATAAGGGTTCTTTTTCAATTCCTCTTGTAAATATGATAAACTAGAGTTGAATAGTGTAAAAGACACGCTAAAAACAAATAATTTTAGGTAAGCGTGAAAAAAGAAAAGCATAGAGGTGTGGAAAACGTGAAAACAACACAAAAAGAAAAAATGTTAGAATTAATCAAGCAGAAACAAGGAAAAACAGGAACGGTTCAACAAAGCCAAAGTCCTAAAAACGATCGCAAAAATATGCGAAAAGGACCGAAGATTTTCAACAAGTAGCATTTATGCCAAGAAATGAGGGGGAAAGGATGCGTTTTAAAAATTATATCTGGGATTTTGACGGCACGCTTTATGATACATATGGGGCGATTACGACAGCTTTTTTAGAGAGTTTAAAGTTGTTTGGCATACAAGCAACTCCCAAGGAAGTTTATCAGTTGATAAAAAAAGAATCTGCACGTTTTGCTGCAGAACATTATGTAGGACTTGAGAAAAAACAAGCATTGATGAGAAAATATCAAGAAATAGAGCCTCGTTTGCAAGAGTCGCCGAAACCGTTTCATGATGCAAGAGAAACGTTAGAAAGTATCGTGCAAAACGGAGGGAAGAATTTTGTCTTGACACATCGTGACAACACAGCTCTTGAGTTTTTAAAACAAGACGGTTTGTTTCATTGCTTTACGGACTTTGTGACCGTGGCTGATGATTTTCCGCTAAAACCAGATCCTAGCTCAATTTTACATTTGATGAAAAAGCATGAATTAGCAATTGACGAGACTGTGATGATAGGGGACAGAAAATTAGACGTGCTTGCTGGAAAAAATGCTGAAGTATCCGCTATTTTATACGATATTGACGGATTTTTGGGTGAAATACCCGCTGATTTCACCGTGCATAGTTTAGCTGAAATTTTGTTAATACCGTCTTGTGAAAAGGAAGATTGAAAGAAAAAATAGTTTGCATACTTTTAAGAGCTAGGGAATGGGAATTGTGTTATAATTTAGTAAGAAAAGAAAACTAGAAAGTGTTTCTTGTGGAAATTTTAGAGAGAAACAAGAGATTGAAGGAGATGGAATAATGGAAATTCAACGTTTACAAGAAGTAGTAGAGGCATATCACTATGATATGAAAAATCCAGAAATTGAGGTAGAAACAGAAATTAATGTAGGTTTGACGCCACTCGAAGATTTTGAGGGAACACCTGAGAAAAGTACGGCGATTCTTGCACGCTTGCAATTTCGTCTGATTTTCCCTGATTATGTGATTTCTGGTTCAGTTTCACAAGTGAATTTTGTCATCAATCGTGAAATCAACGAACAAACTGATATTACTCAACAAGAAGTAGAAGAACTTGTTTCCCCACTTTTCAACATTGTGAAACGTATGACGTATGAAGTGACAGAAATTGCAATGGACGAACCGGGCTTAGAGTTGAAATTTGAGGCAAATGCACCAACAGAATAGGGTTTCAAGAAACTTTATAGAATTTGGAGAGAGCTATGAGTGAAAAAACAACTCTTTATATCGTTCGTCATGGAAAAACAATGTTCAACACGCTAGGTCGTGCTCAAGGTTGGAGTGATACACCACTTACGCCATTTGGTGAAGAGGGGATTCATGAGCTTGGTGCAGGACTAAAAGCGGAGAACATTCCATTTAAAGCAGCATTTTCTTCCGATTCAGGACGTACGATTCAGACAATGGATATTATCATGGAACATCTGGAATATCCGAACATTCCTTATCTTCGAGAAAAAAGGATACGTGAATGGTGTTTTGGGTCAATGGACGGAGGATTTGACGGAGAACTTTTCGACGGGATTCTGCCAAGAACAGATGCTTACAAGGGCAAAGATTTAGACAATTTGTCGTTTGAGGATATTGCTCGTGGGATCATGGAGATTGATACAGCAGGCTGGGCGGAGCCTTGGGAAAAGATAAAAGATCGTATTTATACAGGATTTGAAGATATTGCTCACAAACTTCATACAGACGGCGGTGGAAATGCTTTAATTGTTTCACACGGCATGACGATTGCGACTTTTTGTCATTTGGTACACCCAGAAAATCCACGTGTTCGTGGATTGGATAACGGAAGTGTGACGATTGTAAGCTATGACGGCGAACAATTTACCGTAGAAAACGCAGGTTTGATGAAATACCGTGAAATAGGACGAAAACGATTAGCTAAATAAATCGAAAAACGCATTTCCGAACGAGGAGGTGCGTTTTTGTAAAAAATTAACATTTTTAGTTTTTATTCCTCGAAGTATTGAGTATAATAAAGAGGAAAACATTCGCTTTTTGAGGAGGAAATCATGGTTTTAACAGATATAGAAATTGCACAACAGGCGACATTGACGCCAATTAAAGAAATTGCTGAAACAATTGGGTTAGTAGAAGATGATTTAGAACTTTTCGGTAAATATAAGGCAAAATTAAGCATGGAAAAAATTAACGCATTGAAATCGAATGAAAATGGTCAATTGATTTTGGTAACAGCGATTAATCCAACACCAGCAGGGGAAGGGAAATCAACGGTTACAATCGGTTTAGGAGATGCACTCAATCGCCTTGGAAAGAAAACGGTGATTGCACTTCGTGAGCCTTCTTTAGGACCTGTGATGGGAATTAAAGGCGGAGCAACAGGTGGAGGAGCGGCACAAGTTTTGCCAATGGAAGATATTAATCTTCATTTTACTGGGGATATGCACGCTATTACAACGGCAAATAATGCACTTTCAGCATTGCTTGACAACCATGTTCAACAAGGCAATGAGCTAAATATCGACCTAAGACGCACAATTTGGAAACGTGTGGTAGATTTGAATGATAGAGCATTGCGTAAGGTGGTCGTAGGATTAGGCGGTGCAATACAAGGTGTTCCTCGTGAAGACGGATTTGATATTACGGTAGCAAGTGAAATTATGGCAATTCTTTGTTTGGCACGTGATATTACCGATTTGAAACAACGTCTGGGAAACATTGTGATTGGCTATACTTATACTCGTCAGCCTGTTTTTGTGCGTGATTTAAAAGTGGAAGGTGCTTTGGCTTTGCTTTTGAAAGATGCAATTAAGCCCAATTTGGTTCAAACGATTGAAAAAACACCCGCTTTTGTGCATGGCGGTCCGTTTGCAAATATTGCACATGGTTGCAATTCAGTTCTTGCGACTACGACGGCATTAAAATTGGGAGACTATGTTGTAACTGAGGCTGGTTTTGGTGCAGATTTGGGAGCAGAGAAATTCCTCGACATCAAAGTACCTAATTTACCAAAAGCCCCTGATGCTGTTGTCATTGTCGCAACGATTCGTGCGTTGAAAATGCACGGCGGAGTATTGAAAAGTAATTTGCAAGAAGAAAATGTCGAAGCATTAAAGGTAGGCTTTGCGAATCTGGAAAAACATATCGAAAATATTCAATCGTTCAACGTACCAGTTGTCGTTGCTATCAATGAATTTCTTACTGATACAGAAGAAGAAATTTTGACTCTTCAGCAATTGTGCGAAGAAAAAGGCGTCAAGATTGCTCGTTGTTCAGTTTGGGCAAATGGCGGTGCAGGAGGAGTGGAACTTGCGAAAGCTGTGTTATCTGAAATGGAGGGAACAAGCAAAGAATTTTCACCAGTCTATGATGTCAATGACTCTATCGAAGAAAAAATAACAGCAATAGTGCAAAAAATTTACGGTGGCAGGCAAGTTCATTTTGAGAAGAAAGCAAAAATGCAAATGAAGAATTTTGCTCAATACGGTTGGGATAAATTGCCTATTTGCATGGCGAAAACTCAATATTCGCTCTCGGACGACCCGACACTTTTGGCTCGTCCAAAAGATTTTGATATTACCGTTCGAGAACTCGTGCCAAAGCTTGGTGCAGGTTTTATCGTTGCTTTGACAGGAGACGTTATGACAATGCCGGGACTTCCTAAAACACCAGCTGCTCTTAATATGGATGTGGATAGTGTGGGGAATGCGATTGGGTTGTTTTAACATTCTCAAAAAAACGTTGCTTTATTCAAAGAAATATTATAAAATATTTATCGAATACTAATGAATTTTAATCAACTTGGGAGGTATAGAATGAAACCAAATCAAACAGTGGAAGAATTATCACAACTTGCTTGGGATAACGGTGAAGCGAAAAAAGGTATGTATGCTATCGTTCGTGAAAATGATTGTTTGACGTTATTGTTGCGTAAAGAAATGTTAGCAAAATTTAGAGTGACAGGCTATCAACAAGGTGTTTTAGAGGCAAACGAGGCAAGCACAAAAGCACAAGACCTTGCAGTTCGTACATTTGTTGGTTACTTCACAGGAGAGTTTAAATAATTGGTTACAATAACCCGATACTCATATTTATCGGGTTTTTTGCTATAATAAAAGATAACAATCAAAAAATAAGGACAAAAATCAGGTGAAGAATATGCAAAAAATCTTTATTGTAGAGGACGATGAGCAGATTGTGACTTTGTTGGATAAGGCACTTTCGAGTTGGAATTTTGAAATTGAGAGTGTTGGAGATTTTCAGCAGGTGGCAAAAGAGGTTTTGGCGAGCAATCCAGATTTAGTTTTAATGGATATTACGTTGCCATTTTATAATGGTTTTCATTGGACAAATGAAATTCGTAAACTCTCGACGGTTCCGATTGTTTTTATTTCAAGTGCAGGGGACAATATGAACATGGTGTTGGCGATGAACATGGGAGCGGACGATTTTGTGACAAAACCGTTTGATATTGCGGTTTTGACGGCAAAAATTCAAGCTTTGCTAAGACGGACATATGTGTTCAAAAAGGAAACATCGACGTATGAATTTTTGGATTTTCAGCTAGATATAGAGGATACGGTGCTGAAAAAAGGAAGTGAGCAGGTTGAACTTTCGAGAAATGAGGTAAAAATATTGAGCTTGCTTTTTCAAAATGTTGGGCAACTTGTGACGAAAGAGGAGATTATGGAAAAACTTTGGGAAGATGAACATTTTATTGACAAAAATACTTTGAGTGTGACGATGACGCGACTTAGGAAAAAGTTGTTGGAACTAGATTTTGCCAAATATATCCAAACAATTAAAGGGAAAGGGTTTAGTTTAGGTGAATAAATGAGCAAGAAGAAAATAATTTTTGATTTTTTTCACAGCAATCGTTATTTCTATTTCTTGCTTTTGCTTGTGGTGTTTTCTTTTTTTGGCACATTTTTTCTTGAAAATGTACCGTTAGCTCCTTTCTTAGATGCGTGTATTTTTGTCTTGTTTTTTGCTAGTATTCTTACAATCTATCAACTGACAAAAGTATTTGCCAAACATAAAGTGATTGAGAGAGCGAAAAAAGATACGAAATTAATGGATTTCCGTGATTTTGTTGAGCCAAATTCAACAGAGGAAAGTCTGATAGACCTTGCTCGTCAACTGCGTAAAGAGCAGATACAAGAGATGAACTTAGCTTTTCGTGAACGGCAGCAGATGATTGATTATTACGGTATGTGGAGTCATCAAATCAAAGTGCCGCTTGCAGTTATTGACTTAATGGTGCAAACGAAGGAACTTGATCTTGATGTGTTAAAAGATGAGTTAATTTACATCAATCAATATATTGAGTTGATAATGCAGTATGTTCGCATGAACAATACGGAGACGGATTATGTTTTTGCTCCTGTTGAGTTGAACAAAATGGTGAAAGCAAGTATAAAAAAATACGCACGTTTTTTCATTAAAAAAGATTTGACAATTGAGCTAGAAGAGTCTGAGGCAAGTGTTGTGACCGATGAAAAATGGTTGCAATTTGTTTTTGAGCAAATTTTGTTTAATGCGATAAAATATACTAAAACTGGCGGAGTGAAAATTTGTATGAGCGAACAATCGCTATCTGTTACGGATACGGGCATTGGTATTTTAGCCGAGGATTTACCACGTATTTTCGACCCTGGTTTCACAGGATTAAATGGTCGGTTGGATAAAAAAGCGAGCGGGCTAGGGTTGTTTATGTCGAAGGAAATTTTGACAAAATTAGGACATGAAATTAAAATTACTTCACAAATAGGCGTGGGGACAACGGTGGTGATTTATTTTAATAGCAATCACTAAACAAACAAAAAACGCACGAAATTCTTTTTCTATTTCATGCGTTTTTTGTTGCTTATTTTTTATAAACTTTCAAGACTGCTGGAGTTACTCCAGCAACTAAAATTGCTGCGATGATTGCCTCTGCAAGTGAGTTGGTAGCAACAATTGACGTGAGGACGGTTTTGAGCCCCCAGCCTAAAATTTTGCCAAAAATAACATAAATTGCAGAAAGTACAAAGATAGTATTTGTCATTGAACCTACAATTCCGCTAATGCTTAAACCAATGCGTGAAGGCTTTTTGCTAGAGAATAGTTTGTAGATAAAATAAGGCAATATACCAACTAAAATACGTGGGACAATCGCAATAAGTAACGAGCGGACATCACCATGTGTGCTGTTTGGAACAGGCAAAAAAGGTGTAAATAAAAAACTTGTTGGTCCAGCAGTTACGGTTGCAATGGTTACACTGTTAATTCCCCACCAAAGTCCAAGCAAACCGCCAAGTCGTGGTCCTAGGACAATGGAAGCGATAATGACTGGAATGTGTAAAATAGTGGGTTTAATCAAAAACGGCCAATAGACCAAAAAGATTTGATTTAACACTCCAAGCACCGTAATCGTTGCGATAAACATTGCGACAATTGCCAATTCATTTGTTTTTTTGTTTCTCATAAAATCCCCTTTTCTTAAAAATATTATCATAATCAGCAAAATGTATTTACTTTATAATAAGTGTAGAGAAAGAAAAGTAAAAAGTAAAACAATTTACTTGTAAAATTTGGAAGAAGAAAAATAATGTTCGTTTTTTAGATTTCTTTTCGGACAATGGATAAAATTTTTTCCACTTCCTCTAAAGCTCCACGCCCTACATCGCCGCAAGCAAGCATTGCCTCACGTGGTTCAATTTCTTTCCAGTCTAGCTCTTTTAAGGTGTTTAAATTGCGTTGCACGATTTTATTTGCGTACATTTGCGTATTCATTGCAGGAGCAATCAATTTTGGAACCTCATCTCTTACAGCGAGTGCAACAGTTGAGAGCATATCGTCAGCAATGCCATTTGCCAATTTGCCAATGATATTTGCACTTGCAGGAGCGACTATTAATAAATCTGTGTTTTTTGCGAGTTCAATATGATTGACTTTCGTCGTTTCCACTTCCTCTAGCACGTCAACATGCACGTGATTTTTTGATAGCACTTGTAAAGTAAGAGGCGTGATAAATGCTTGTGCAGAACGGGTCATTACGACTTCTACGTGAAAGCCGAGCTTGGTTAAGCCATTTGCAATATCCGCTGCTTTATAGGCAGAAATAGACCCAGAGACACCGAGTAAAATTGTTTTTTTATCATTTTTCATAATATTCCCCTCGTTCTTTTATTTTTTTGAAAATAATTTCTGCGATTTCTTTTTTTGTATTCACTTCGGTTAAGTTCTTTTCATTTTCAATTAGCATTCCGTAATGCGTATCATTTGTTATTTTTGTCAAATCATTTGCAAGCACAAAATCAGCATTATTTTTCTTTAAATTTTCTAATCCCACACGTAAAAGTTCTTCGCGTGGTACGTCAACAAGCAATTTAAAACCAACAAGCAAAGTATTTGGTTGAATTTGTTTAATCATTTGAATGATTTTCGGTGTTTTTTCAAGTGTTACCACGAGCATTTCGGCATTGCTTGAGATTTTTTTATTTTTGCTATTGTCTGTTGCAAGAGTTTCAAGTGTGCGTTCGATTTGCGAAATATCCTTGCTTTTCTGTAAATTTTCAGAAAGAATACTCGCAAATTCAGAGCGTTCAAGTGTTGATTTCACACGGTAATCACTCACTGCCATTGCGTGAATGACCGCAGTATAGCGATTGTTCTGCAATAAATCCTTTATTTTTTCTTCGAGTTCACGAGTTGTTTGGATAACGTGTAACGCTAAATTTGTAGTAGTGGCAGGTTTGACAGCGTGTTTGGTCGTAATAAAATCCACACTCGCTCCGTTTTTCAGAAAAATTTCAGCAAGTTCTCTTCCTAATTTTCCAGTCGAATGATTGGTAATTCCGCGAACAGAATCAATCGGCTCAGTTGTGCCACCAGATGTAATCAATATTTTCATAAATTCCCCTTATATATGTTATTTATTTTGCCTATTATATCATCTTCTATCCCGTGAGTACAACATTCAGTAAAATAGGAGAATGAGTTTTTTTGGATAAATGTCGTTTTTTAGAAGAGTTCATAATTTATTTATAAAAATTTTAGTCGTTATTTCCTCGTAAATTTGTTAAAATAGGTATCGCTGGTTATGCTGAGGCTTAGTTTACAATGAAGTTTAAGGAGGGGCAATGAGAAAATGACCCAAGAAATTATTCGTTTTGAGAATGTATTGAAAAGATTTGATGATGCAAGCGACCCTGTTTTGAAAAATATAAATTTGGAGATGGAGCGTGGAAAATTTTATACACTGCTTGGTGCAAGTGGAAGTGGAAAATCGACACTACTTCGCATGATTGCAGGGTTTATCGAGGCAACGGAGGGAGATATTTACCTCAACGACAAGAGAATCAATGACGTTCCAGCAAATAAGCGACCTGTGAACACGGTGTTTCAAGACTACGCACTTTTTCCGCATATGAATGTGTTTGAAAATGTCGCATTTGGCTTAAAGCTGAAGAAATTACCTAAGCCAGAGATTGAAAAGAAAGTTGCTGAAGCACTTCGCATGGTGCATTTGGAGAAATTTTCAGATAGAGAAATCACACGACTTTCTGGAGGGCAACGACAGCGTGTGGCGATTGCACGTGCCATTGTCAACGAACCAGAAGTCTTACTTTTAGACGAACCACTTTCTGCACTTGATTTGAAATTGCGTACGGAAATGCAATATGAATTGCGTGAGTTGCAGCAGCGACTTGGAATTACCTTCGTTTTTGTTACACATGACCAAGAAGAAGCACTTGCAATGAGCGACTGGATTTTCGTGATGAATGACGGTGAAATCGTGCAAAGCGGTACGCCTGTTGACATTTATGATGAGCCGATTAACCATTTTGTTGCGGATTTTATTGGTGAGAGCAATATTATTGCAGGTGTAATGATTGATGATTATTTGGTGGAAATCAACGGCAAACGTTTTGAGGCAGTGGACGGTGGAATGAGGAAAAATGAACCTGTCGAAGTCGTCATTCGTCCAGAAGATTTGGTGATTACGACTGAAGAAAAAGGGAAAATAACTGTCAAAGTAGATTCACAACTTTTTCGTGGCGTGCATTATGAGATTATCGCCTATGACGAAGAGGGCAATGAGTGGATGATTCATTCTACAAGAAAAGCTGCCGAAGGCGAAACAATCGGTTTAACTTTTGAGCCTGAAGACATTCATATCATGCGTTTCAATGAAACAGAAGAAGAATTTGATGCACGTATCGAAGAATATGTAGAGGAAGAAGTCATTCCAGAAAGTGAAGTGACGGCTATTCCTCCAGATGAGATGGAGGGGTAGAATGAAAAAACTACGATTATTATACGCAACTCCTTATTATGCTTGGCTTTTATTCTTTGTTCTAGCACCTGTTCTTTTGATTGTTTACCAAAGTTTCTTTGGTATTGATGGGAAATTTACACTTGCGAATTATCAGAGTTATTTCACGCAAATAACCTACTTAAAAATGACGGTCAACTCGGTCTGGTATGCGTTTTTGATTACGATTTTTGCATTGTTGATTAGTTATCCGACCGCTTTTTTACTGACAAGACTCAAGCACAAACAACTTTGGTTAATGTTGATTATTTTGCCAACATGGGTTAATTTGCTACTCAAAGCGTACGCATTTATCGGCATTTTTGGCAAATTTGGGAGTATCAACCAGTTTTTAGAGCTTTTTGGTATCGGTCCCTTCCAGATTTTGTTTACAGATTTTAGCTTTTTATTTGTTGCTACTTATATTGAGTTGCCGTTTATGATTTTGCCAATTTTTAATGCACTGGAAGAAATGAATGCTTCTTTGCTTGATGCGGCAAGTGATTTGGGTGCGACACCTGTTGAAACGTTTCGACACGTCATCTTCCCTCTTTCGCTTAGTGGGGTGAAAAGTGGCGTACAGGCAGTATTTATCCCCTCACTTTCTTTGTTCATGCTGACGAGATTGATTGGCGGGAACCGTGTGATTACGCTTGGTACAGCGATTGAAGAACATTTTCTCGTTACGCAAAACTGGGGCATGGGGTCAACAATTGGGGTTGTGCTAATATTGGCAATGCTCCTTGTTATGATTTTAACAGGTGAAAAACGCAAACGTGTGAAAGGAGGAGCGAAAGGATGAAAAAATGGAAAGTGTCCAATCTTTATTTGTTTGCTGTTTTCTTTTTGCTTTACGCACCGATTTTTTATTTGATTTTCTACGCATTTAATGACGGGGAAACGATGAATAGTTTTACAGGTTTCTCTCTTGCTCACTTTGAGGAACTGTTTTCAGACTCACGTTTGCTTTTGATTGTAGCGGAAACTTTTTTACTAGCATTTTTATCTGCATTGCTTGCGACATTTATCGGCACTTTTGGTGCAATGGGGATTTATTATTTGAAAAAGCGACGCAATCGTAATGCGATTTTGGCGATGAATAATATTTTACTTGTTTCTCCAGATGTTATTATTGGAGCGAGTTTGTTGATTTTCTTTACATTTATTGGCTTTAAGCTAGGATTTTCAAGTGTATTGCTTAGTCATATAGCGTTCAGTATTCCAATTGTCGTGCTAATGGTTTTACCGAAACTTTATGAAATGAACGATACGATGATTGATGCAGCAAGAGATTTAGGAGCGAATCATTTTCAAGTGTTGCACAAAGTAATTTTACCAACACTCACCTCAGGCATTATTGCAGGTTATTTTATGGCATTTACTTATTCGCTAGATGATTTTGCGGTGACATTTTTTGTTACGGGGAATGGATTTACGACCCTTTCTGTTGAAATTTACTCTCGAGCTAGACAAGGGATAAATCTTGAAATCAATGCACTTTCAGCCTTAGTGTTCGTCTTTTCAATGATTCTTGTGATTGGTTATTATTTTATCTCAAAAGATACGCACAAGCAAAGAGGGGAGGAGAAGTAGATGAAAAAGTTGGAAATGTTGATGTTAGGCATTGTTGCGATCATTCTCTTTTTGTTTTTTACCGTTCGTCACCTCGAAAGTCAGACAGGAGCAACAAAGGATAACGTGCTGACCATTTATAACTGGGGAGACTATATTGATCCTGCTTTGATTAAGAAATTTGAAAAAGAAAGTGGTTATAAAGTCTCTTATGAAACATTCGACTCGAATGAGGCGATGTTTACCAAAATTCAACAAGGTGGGACAGCTTATGATATTACCATTCCAAGTGAATATATGATTCAAAAAATGAAAAAAATGAAACTCCTCGTGCCTCTTGACCATAAAAAAATCAAAGGTTTGGAAGAAATTGAACCGAGATTTTTAAATCAACCGTTTGACGAAAACAATGAGTATTCTATTCCATATTTTTGGGGAACGCTTGGGATTGTTTACAATGACCAAATGGTTGGAAAAAATCCTCCAGAGCATTGGAATGATTTGTGGCAAGAAGAATATCGCAATAACTTGTTATTGATTGACGGAGCTAGAGAAATAATGGGCTTGTCGCTGAACTCATTAGGGTATTCGCTGAACGCAAAAAATCTCTCAGAGCTTGAGCGTGCAAGTGAAAAGTTAGAAAAATTGACGCCAAACATTAAAGCAATTGTTGCCGATGAAATCAAAATGTATATGGCACAAAATGAGGCAGCAGCAGCAGTTACATTTTCTGGCGAGGCGAGTGAAATGATGAGCAATAACGAACATTTGCACTACGTTATTCCACCAGAGGCAAGTAATCTTTGGTTTGATAATATGGTGATTCCTAAAACGGTGAAAAACATTGACGGGGCGTACGCATTTATTAATTTCATGCTAAAAGCAGAAAATGCCGCTCAAAACGCTGAATATGTGGGCTATGCCACACCAAATGAAAAAGCAAAAGCCTTGTTGCCAAAAGAAGTACGTGAGGACAAGCAATTTTATCCAGAAGAAAAAACACTAGAAAACCTCGAAGTCTACCAAGACCTAGGCAAAAAATGGCTAGGAATCTACAACGACTTATTTTTGCAGTTTAAAATGTATAGGAAGTAATAAGAAAAGCGAAGAGGGGCGTTTTGAAGTCTGTGGAAGTGAGCCGTGCCGTTTACTTGATCGAAACGCAAGTTTCGATCGGCACTGCGAACATCCACCAGACTTCAGCCCCTCGCAGCTAGACACAGAAAGGCGAAGAGGGGCGTTCAGGAGGTTGCGACAGCGAACCATGTCGTTTATTTACTCGCAACGCTAGTTGCGAGCGACATTGAGAGCAGTCGCCAAACTTCAGCCCTTCGTAGCTAGACACAGAAAGGCGAAGAGGGGCGTTAAGGGTTGTTTGAGACCTTGCGACCAATCCCCCACAACACCTCATAGCCCACAAAGAAAACCTCACGACTATAAAAAATCGTGAGGTTTTATCATTTTCATACAAAAAAACGACCCAAAGGGTCGCAAATTCTCACAGTTTCAATGTGTTTTTACACACGTTCTACTTTGCCTGATTTCAAAGCACGAGTTGAAACCCAAACTTTTTTAGGTTTGCCGTCAATAAGTACACGTACTTTTTGAAGGTTCGGTTTTACTGTGCGTTTTGTTTGGTTCATCGCGTGAGAACGATTGTTACCAGCAGTTGTTTTACGTCCAGTAAAGTAACATACCTTTGCCAATGTGATTCTCCTCCTTTTATACTAAAATACCTCTAGCCGATTTAGACAACCTCGACTAAAGGAGAGGTTGCGGCTTTTGTTTCATGAGCTGAACACTCATACTTAAAAACTTTACCATAGCTAAAACTATTTTGCAAGTGTAAAAGATATAAGTTTGACAAAAACGGAAAAATAAAGTAAATTAACAAGGTTGAAGAAAGTTTTTAGTTTATCTTGAGCATAAATTAGAATACAAATATCCTACTTCATGTTAAAATAAAATAACAATAATATGGGGGTGTACTTATGGCAGTAACCATTCAAACACAACAAGGAAGTATTGAAGTAAGCAATGAGGTCATTGCAACAGTTGTAGGAGGTGCAGCGACAGATATTTACGGTATCGCAGGTATGGCAAGTCGTCACCAAGCAAAAGATGCACTCAATCGTGTGTTAAGAAAAGAAGATTATTCAAAAGGCGTTGTTGTGCGTCAAGAAGAAAATGGCGTAGCAGTGGATGCGTATATTATCGTGACTTACGGCACAAAAATTTCTGAAGTATCACGTAATGTGCAAGAAAAAGTGAAATATAATCTTGAGAGTATGTTAGGTGTTTCAGCAAACAGTGTAAACATTTTTGTGCAAGGTGTAAAAGTGCTGGCAGAATAACAGTAAAAAATAGAAAATAACCAGATAGGTGGCACATCTCGCCCCTTTTTCTAGGAGGATATAGTAAAGTGAGTGTAAAAGAAATCAATGCCAGCTTATTCAATGAAATGGTGCAGGCAGGTTCTCAGCGTCTTTCAAAAAATGCAGAGTATGTGAATAGTTTAAATGTTTTCCCGGTGCCAGACGGTGACACGGGAACGAATATGTCGCTTTCCATGACGACAGGTGCAAAAGCAGTAGCAGATGCAAAAACAACGCATTTTGGCGAATTGGCACAAATATTAAGTAAAGGCTTGTTAATGGGTGCAAGAGGCAATAGCGGTGTGATTCTTTCGCAATTATTCAGAGGTTTTTCAAAGGCGATTGTAGGAAAAGAAGTATTGACGGCAAGTGATTTGTCCGTTGCGTTTAACGGTGGGGTTCAAACAGCTTATAATGCAGTGATGAAACCTGTCGAGGGAACGATTTTGACAGTTTCACGTGGTGCGGCTATTTACGCGGAGCGTGCGGCGAAGAATACGGATGATGCAATTGAAGTGATGCAGGCAGTTGTCAAAGGAGCGAAAAAAGCTCTTGCCAAAACTCCAGAAATGCTTCCTGTGCTAAAAGAAGTTGGCGTTGTAGATAGTGGAGGTCAAGGATTATTGTTTATCTATGAAGGATTCCTTGCGGCTATGACGGGCGAATATTTGGAAAGTGAAGAATTTCAGCCAAATCCCGGCACAATGGATGAAATGGTAAATGCAGAACATCACAAATCTGTTGCAGGCCACGTTGCCACGGAAGATATTCAATTTGGCTATTGCACGGAAATTATGGTCGCAATTGGCAAAGGACCTACTGCCGTTGAACAGTTTGACTATGATACATTTAGAAATTATTTAAACGAAAAAGGGGATTCTCTTTTAATGGTCAATGATGATGAAATTATCAAAGTTCACGTGCATACAGAAGACCCCGGAAGTGTGTTGCAATATGGTCAACGTTTTGGCTCACTTATCAAAATAAAAGTTGACAATATGCGTGAGCAACATGATGCTCAAGTAGAAAAAGAACAAGCTCAAATTATCACACCACGTGAACGTGTACCTTATGCAATTATTGCAATTGCAGCAGGAGACGGTCTTGCGGAATTGTTCCAATCAATGGGAGTCAGTTATGTGATTAGTGGCGGACAAACGATGAACCCGTCAACAGAGGACATTTTACAGGCAATCAAAGAAGTCAACGCTGAAAATGTGATTGTCTTGCCAAACAATAAAAATATCTTTATGGCAGCAGAAGCTGCAGTAGCAGAAGCAGATGTGCCAGCTGTTGTTGTGCCAAGTCGCACGGTTTCACAAGGAATGACAGCACTTTTGAGCTTTAATGACACACAAAGTTTAGAAGAAAATAAAGAAATTATGACAAATTCTCTTGAAGACGTGGTAAGCGGACAAGTAACAACAGCGGTTCGTGACACGACAATCGAAGGCGTTGCAGTCAAAGAGGGTGATTTTATTGGTATGGTAGACGGAAAAATTGTTGTCAGCGTGCCACAGATTGTAGAAGCGAGTATTCAAACGCTTGAAAAAATGATAATAGACGAAACCGAAATCGTAACGCTTCTTGTAGGTGAAGGAGCGAGTACGGAAGACACCGAAGCAATTACGACACTTCTTGAAACAAAATACCCTGATGTAGAGTTAGAAGTACACCAAGGAGGGCAACCAGTTTATCCGTATTTGTTTAGTGCGGAGTAAAGAAAAAAAGAAAAGCGAAGAGGGGCGTTTTGAAGTTTGCAACAGTGAGCCACAGTATTTACTTGCTGGAAACGCAGTTTCCAGTGCTGTTGTGAACAGTTGCCAAACTTCAGCCTCTCGTAGCTAGACACAGAAAAGCGAGAGGGCGTTCAGGAGTTTGTCGTAGTGAGCCATGCCATTTACTTGCTTGAAGCAAAGCTTCAAGTGGCATTGCGAACAGCGACCCAACTCCTGCCCCTCGTAGCTAGACACAGAAAAGCGAAGAGGGGCGTTTTGAAGTTTGCAACAGTGAGCCGTGTCGTTTATTTAATCGCAACGTTAGTTGCGATCGACACTGCGAACAGTTGCCAAACTTCAGCCTCTCGTAGCTAGACAAAGAAAAGCGGAGAAGTGCGTTTTGAAGTCTGTGGCAGTGAGCCACGTCGTTTATTTACTGCTACACTTCGTTTCGCATATAGTCTTTCTAAGAATCAAAGATTCTTGAAAGACTAGCATTGAAACGAAGTTTCAAGCGACGTTGTGAACAGCCACCAGACTTCAGCACTTCGTAGCTAGACAAAAAACGCATGAATTCATTCTTTCATGCGTTTTTCAATACAAACTAAAATAGGCGGAGAATTTTTCTGGTTGATAAATTGGTATTCAAGCACTTGGTATTCTTCTTGAGGAAGAGTTCGTGCGAAATGTAACACAGCTTCTTTTTCCTGTTCGCCACCGTCATGACCATAGTAGAGGACAAGGAGAATCCTTCCGCCAGAAAGCAGGTGAGTAAGCATGCACTTTAGGCTTTTGAGCGTGCTTTCTGATTGGGTAATGATTGTTTTATCACTTTTCGGCAAATAGCCGAGGTTAAAGACGGCACATTTTAAGTTGTGCTGTAAATAATTGCCGACATTTTCATGGCTTTCTAAATGCAACTGAGCGGTTAATTGTTGCTCTTTAAGACGTATTTTTGTATTTTCGACTGCCAATTCTTGCACGTCAAACGCATGAACACAGCCGGTTTCTCCAACAAGACTGGCAAACAATGCGGTATCATTTCCATTGCCCATTGTAGCATCTACGACAGTGTCGCCATTATTGACGATTTCACGAATTAATTTATGTGAATATCTTAACGCACTTTCTAGCATAATTCTCTAGTTCCTCCGCTTTTTCTTATGTCAAATTTTCCTTGGTAACTTTTGCGTTTTTCTAACTCTGTATCAATTGCATTCAGTACTTCCCACTTGTTTAAACTCCACATTGGACCGATAAGTGACTCTCTTGGAGCGTCTCCTGTTAAGCGGTGAATGATGATGTCTTGAGGAATGATTTCGAGCTGGTCACAAATTACTTGCACATATTCCTCCATGCTCATCAATTTTAGACGACCTTCATGGTAATCACGCATCATTTTTGTTTGAGTCATTAGGTGCATGAGATGAAGTTTTACCCCTTGAATATCGCTATCCAAAATCATTCTGCGACAGTTTTCAAGCATCATCTCGGGTGTTTCGGTAGGCAAACCGTTGATTAAATGAGTGCAAACACGAATATTGTGTTTCCGCAAACGTTCCACAGCGTCAAGGTAGACTTCATAACTATGTGCTCGATTGATGAGATTGCTCGTTTCTTCATAAGTTGTTTGCAAACCGAGTTCGACCCAAAGATAGAGTCGTTCATTTAATTCTGCAAGATATTCGATTGTTTCATCAGGTAGGCAATCTGGTCTTGTGCCAATGGAAAGCCCAACAACGCCGTTCAAATTAATCACTTGCTCGTACCGTTCACGCAAAATCTCCACAGGTGCGTGCGTGTTTGTGAAATTTTGAAAATAGACAATGTATTGTGAGACATCACGCCATTTTTTGTGCATGAAATTTACCTCGGTGAAAAATTGTTCACGCAAAGGAGCATTTGGCTCTAAAATCATATCGCCACTTCCGCTGACAGAACAAAAAGTACAACCGCCATGAGCGACCGTGCCGTCACGGTTTGGGCAATCAAATCCGCCGTCAATAGGGACTTTGAAAATTTTCCCGCCAAACTCTTCACGCAAAGCACCATTCCACGTACGGTAACGTTTGGTAGAATCATAAAAATTTGGAATCATTTGTAAACCTCTCATTTCTGTAACCCTTTAAAACGCCAAACAAATCTTTTTTCCTCAAAATAAGGATAAGTAAACAACAGCCAACTCGTACTCAAAAGAAATCCGCCGAGAACATCACTCGGGTAATGCACACCAACATAAATGCGGCTAATAAGCACGAGAATGAGCAGAAATAGGCAAATGGTTTGTGCCATTTTCATTTTATCTTTTATCCATAAAGGAAAGAAGAAAAAGAAACTCCCAAAAAATAACGTTGCAAAAACAGAATGTCCGCTCGGGAAACTAAAAGAAGTTTCCACGACTAAATGCGTAATGGAAGGTCTTTCTCGCTGAAAAATGTGTTTGAGTAATGGGTTAGCAACGACTGAAAGAATAACAGTAGAAGTTAGTAACCAAACAATCTCCATTTTTCTTTTGGCGAGAAATAAAAGAATACAGACCAAAATGAGCAATACGCCCCCTTGAATTTGGTTGAAACAACTGGTAAAGTTGATGAAAAACGCATCTAAAAAAGGGGTGCGAACCCCACGGATAACACTTTGAATTTGTGTATCAATGGGAAGAATGTTTTGCTCGTAAAATTTGATTGTATAACCTAAAATAACAAAAATTAACAATGTAAAACTGGCGGCTAATTGATAGTTTTTTCTATTTTTCACAAGAATCTCCTTGGATTTTTTATTTTATTGTATCACATGATGTAGATTAGGAGAGTTTTTTTATTTTGCAAATAGAGTTTTTGCGTAAAAGAAAAGCGTAGAGGGGCGTTTTGAAGTTTGCAACAGTGAGCCATGTCGTTTATTTAATCGCAACGTCAGTTGCGATCGACATTGCGAACAGTTG
>NZ_FUXI01000001.1:0-38553 GCF_900167335.1 Pilibacter termitis | reverse complement strand
CAGTGAGCCATGTCGTTTATTTAATCGTAGCTAGAAAAAGGAGCGAATTTGCAAATTTTTTCTTTCCAAAACGGTTTTTTAAGTGGGAAATCATTATTTTTATGACAGAAATATTTCATTTGTGTAAAAAATGATACTTTTGCTTTTTAATTTTCGATTTTTTTAGTATGATAGAATAGGATATGAACTTCGGGTAATAAAAAGAAAAGGTGGTTTGAATGACTAGACAAACAAGAAAAGAACGACGAAAGCGTCTTGAGCGTAATAATCGTAATGAAAATTTAAAAAGAGGAGCAAAACTTGCAACGACTGCAGTAGCGTTAGGCTCAGTAATTGCACCTTCTGCTTTAATGAACATACAAAAAGTAAATGCACAAGAAACTGGCTATGCACAATCCTCAACTTCGACTTATGTTGATCAATTGGGTGGTTATGCAAAAGATGTTGCAAGTGCAAATGGTTTGTATGCATCTGTTATGGTTGCACAAGCGTTGCTTGAAAGTGGCTGGGGTGGTAGCACGCTTTCTCAAGCTCCGTATAACAATCTATTCGGTATAAAAGGAAGTTACCAAGGTCAAAGCGTTTCAATGCGTACAATGGAATATGTTGGAGGACAATGGGTCTCTATTAATGCAGATTTTCGTGCGTATCCGTCATTCAGAGAAAGTTTTGAAGACAATGCTCGACTTTTGCGTACTTCAATGGGTACTTATTATTCTGGAGCATGGAAAGAAAACACGACAAGTTATCGTGATGCAACGCAATATTTGCAAGGTCGTTATGCGACAGATCCAACGTATGCCTCTAAATTAAATGAGATTATTGAAAAATATGATCTTACACGCTTTGATACAGGAACTTCTGGTGGTGGTGTGAAAACACTCAAAATTGATGAAAAAACTGCGACATATTATACAGTTGAAGCAGGTGACTATCTTCAAAAAATTGCCAAGGAAAATAATGTATCTGTTAGTGAGTTAAAAGTGTGGAATAGCTTGACAGGAGATGTTATCTATATTGGTCAAAAGCTAATTGTTGCAGGGACTCCTGTTACAATTGATGAGCCAGAAGTACCAAAAGATGAACATTATACTGTCGTAGCAGGCGATAGTGTTTCAGCTATTAGTGAGAAGTATGGCATTTCAGCAGATGACTTTAGAGCATGGAATAACATTAAAAATGACTTCATTTACGCAGGTCAAGATGTAGTAGTCAAAAAAGGAAATGTTGAAACTCAAGCAACAGAAACAAAAGAAGTAGAACAAAAATCAACTTCTCAAAGCTACAAAGTAAAATCAGGCGATACCCTTTGGGGAATTGCAGAAGCTCACGGCTTAACTATCGAACAACTAAAAGAATTAAACGGTTTGGGCGACGGTATTATTTATGTAGGTCAGACTTTGGTAGTTGCTTAGAGGTAGGGTTAATCAAAAAAAAACAAGCGTACAGCCCAAAAACTGTACGCTTTTTTAGCATTAGCTACCAACTTCTTCATGAAACACTCGTTTGCTCACTTCGATGCGTTGCTCAGGTGTTAATTTTTTCACTTCAACAGCGTATCCGCTCACACGTAAAGTTAAATCCTCGTTTTTTGCACCTTTGCTTTCAAATTCGATTTCTTGCCCAATTTCAAGTGGTAAATTTCCGATATGGAGCATACGATCAACGCCATTTTCATCAATTACTTCAGCATACCCTTTGCCATCAAGCCATTTTACTGTTCCTTTTTCCATGAGAAAAACCTCCAATGTTAAGTGTTATAAAATCATTTATGGGCACCTCTAAAATAAATTTTAACACCATTCCAAAAAAATGTACTTGGATATGCTCAAGCGTAATAGACTGAAAGGAGAACAAAAAAACTCTATGTTTTTTACCTTAATTCAAGTGAAAAACATAGAGTTTTTGAATGTTTAACTTGAGGAATCCTCTTTTTTCTTATGGCTTAGCAAAATTTCGCTAATCTTTTTCCGGTATTCTGTTAGGAAAAAGAGTATCATGCCAACTACAAACAGCACTCCTCCAAAACGCATACCGTTTGGTAGGAAGGTGAATTTTACCGTATGTTTTCCGCTTGGCACTTTTACGCTTAGAAAGGCATTTTGTGCTTTTCTAATACTTGCTTTCTTGCCGTCAATTGTCACTTGCCACCCTTTGTCATAAGGAATGGTTGTATAAAGGATATTTTTCTCCTCTGTTGCGGTAAGTGTCATTTCAGCACTCTCGTTGCCAATTTTTGTTGTTGCGGCATCTGCTTTTATTTGCTCAACAGCACTTGTAAATGCTGGTACGTCGACAAGAAGAAGTTTTGGTTCAACTACGGTCACGTTTGGACTTCCGTAAAATTCGATTGAAAAATGTACTTTTTTTGTTTTCTCGGCATAACCGATATTGTAATATTGCCCTGTAATATCTATTTGAGATTTCGCACTTGCCTCTTCGATTTTAAGTTCAGCAGTGCTAGAGCCAATTTCGCTATGATTTGTAGCAAATAGGCTGATATATGCTTGTTTGTCGGCTGGTATTTCAGCTGAAAAATAAATTTTCTTAGCGACATCTCCTATTTTTTCGCTATAAGTAACCGTACCATTTTTGTTGTTTTTAACCGTCGTATTATCCATTTTATCCACATTCAGTGTTGCGAATGAAAAATAATTTTGATCCATTCCAGAAAGCGTGTTGAATAGTGTTTTTTGGTTGTAAAGATTGTCCGTTGGCATTGGTTTTACTTTGTAAATCTCTTCGTTTGTCAAAAATCCGAGCGGAAGTGAGTATTCGTTTTTGAAAAGTTTGTACTCTCCGCTTTGTGAAAGTGAATGAAAACCAAATTTTCTCACGTTGCTTTTGGCAATGTTGTACTCAATTCCAAACAGGCTGTCCATTAAAATGGTATTGTTGTCATAACGGATATTTAAATTGGTTCCCTCGCTACGAAAACCAAGCGTATCCATGAAATGACTAGAATGTCGATTGCGAATGGAACTAAAGAAACTAATGCCAGAGTAGCCAAAATTTAGATTATCATTTGGTGAAATGGAATCGAGATTTTCAAGTCTGGAAAATTCTTTACGATCCTTTTCAGCACGGTCAACAAGTGTCTGAATTGGCAAGTGTGGCGTAGCATATAGTCCACGACTAGCGTAATTCCAATCGTCCAAAATTCCGTTTATCATACCGCTTGTATTGATAAATCCTTCGATAGTGACAAGGCAAAGTAGGACGAAGAACATTTTTTTGGTTGACATTTTCAAATACTCAAATCCAGCAAATGCTAGAAAATAAAGGACGAAAAATAAAAATGTCACAATGACAATCTGTACGCTCAGGTAGGAATAACTTTCTTTTGCTGTCGCATAGACCAAACCAAAAATTGCACAAGTAACCAATATCACTCCAAGCCATTTTGGAAATTCCGTTTGGCTTAGTTTGTCAAATGCTTGTACTGCCAAATACAAGATGAGAAACGAGAACAAAAAGGCAAAACGGAATAAAAACATATTCGGCGAATGAAATCCTTGCCATGCTAAGTTGAGCCATTCAATGTAAAAACTTGCAATAAAAAGAGAAAGAATCAAGAAAAAACCGATTTTTTCTTTGAAATTTACTTTTTTACTTAAAAAATAAAAGATAGCAAGCAAAAGTGGCAGAATACCGATATATACGAAAGGGACACTTCCATATTTTGTTCCGTCATAAGAGGCGATAAAGTTTTTGGCAACAATATCCCAAAATTGTGTCGCCTCGGTTTTGAATGTGCTAATTTTACTCAATTTCTCGCCATTTTCTTTCAAATCTAAAAAGACAGGCAAGGTAAGGATTGTACTTGAGAGAATCGCTAAAATCGTTGAGCGAAGATAAGGGAGAATCGTTTTTTTGTATTCCTTAAAATTCCCAAAAAGTTTGACCAAATAGAGAAGAAAGGTAAAAATTCCAATCATGTAGCCAAAATAAAAATTGGTGAGAAATAAAAGAAAATAACTAAAAAATAACAAAGTCGTATGTTTTCCGTTTAAAATGCGATGAATCCCTAACACGACTAAAGGGAGCCAAACATAAGCATCTAGCCACATAATCAACTCACTTTGACTCATAGCAAAACTCATCAAAGGATAAGGGAGGCTCATCAATAAAATCCCCCAACGTGAGAGTTTGTTGACTAAATTTTTTGCTAAAAGCCAAAATGAAAAACCACTCGCTCCTACTTTGAGTAAGGTGATGAAATAAAGTGCGTCAGGTATGTTTTCGTTTTTAAAGAAAAAGACAAGTGGTGTAAAAATACCACCAAGATAATAACTGACAAGCGACAAATAATTGAGTCCGAGCGAGGTATTCCATGAGTAGAGTAAACCTTGTTTGCCATGTAACATATTGTTGAAACTTGCATGGAAATTGGAAAATTGAGCAAACGCATCACTTGCCAACACAGTTCTTGTACTTCCCCAATAAATGCCAATTGACAAATAGACGAAAAATAAAACGCTGAGTGGAATAAAAAAGCTAAGAAATGCGAACAAACCATTTTCTTTTATCCAAAATTTTATATTATTTTTTTTTGAAATCATAATTTCCTCCAATACAAAAACTAGGAATTTGTACTAAAAAATAGGTATTTCCTATATTTTATCATAAATTCCAATATTCAAAGGGGAATAGCTCGAAATTTTCTCTTTGTTTGTGATAAAATAGATACAAACTATACTTAGAAGAGGTGTAACATGAGAAAAAGAGGTTTTGAAATTATCGAAAAATATAGTGAGCAAAATCTTCACTTGCCTACTCGTGCAACAAAACACGCAGCGGGGTATGATTTTGAGGCGGCAGAAGATGTGGAAATTCCAAGTATTTGGTCTACGGGGATAAAAGCAGGTTGGAGTACGATTAAAGCTCTTGCCACAGCCAATGAATCAGACAAAAGTGTCAAGCCAACACTTGTTGCCACAGGGATAAAATCGTATATGCAAGAAGACGAATATTTACAACTTGCCAATCGTTCGAGCAACCCACTCAAGCGTTTCTTGTTGTTGGCAAATGGTGTAGGCGTGATTGATGCGGATTATTATAACAATCCAGACAATGAGGGGCATATTATGTTCCAATTCATTAATTTTGGTTTCTCGCCTGTCATGATTCAAAAAGGGGAGAGAATTGGACAAGGAATTTTCCATACATTTTTAAAAGCAGACAATGACGAAGTAGAAACAGAGCGTGAAAGTGGCTTTGGTAGCACAGGAAATTAAGTAGGAGAGGGGAGATTATTTGGCAAAAAAAGCGAAACGTATATTTCTTTGTCAAGAATGTGGTTACATGTCGCAAAAATATTTAGGACGTTGTCCGAATTGCGGTGCGTGGAGTACACTTGTTGAAGAAGTGGTAAGAGATGAAAAAGAGCAACGTGGTGCAAGAGTGAGTTTGTCTGGCGAGAGAAGTAAGCCGATGAAACTTGAAGAAGTGGAATACCGTGAAACGCCAAGAGTTGCAACCGACATGGAAGAATTTAACCGTGTTCTAGGCGGTGGCGTGGTGCCGGGAAGTTTGGTGCTAATCGGAGGCGACCCGGGGATTGGGAAGTCTACCTTGCTTTTGCAAGTTTCCAAGCAATTAAGTGAGCATGGAACGGTTTTGTATGTGTCAGGAGAAGAAAGTGCGTATCAGATTAAGTTAAGAAGTGAGCGACTTTCCGAAGAAGAAAATGATTTTTACCTTTATGCAGAAACCAATATGAACGATATTCGCATGGAAATCGAACGTATGGAGCCTGAGTTTGTGGTGATTGATTCTATTCAGACAATGCTCTTGCCGGATATTGACTCGATTCCGGGGACGGTGAGTCAAATTCGATCGATTACAGCAGAACTTTTGCAGCTTGCGAAATCCAATGATATAGCAATTTTCATTGTCGGTCATGTGACAAAAGAAGGCAATATTGCAGGACCGAGAATGCTTGAACATATGGTGGATACAGTGCTGTACTTTGAGGGAGAGCGGAGCAATTCATTCCGTATTTTACGTGCGGTGAAAAATCGTTTTGGTTCAACGAATGAAATCGGCATTTTTGATATGCACACACAAGGGTTGGTCGAAGTAACCAATCCAAGTGAAGTATTCCTAGAAGAACGTCTTGCCAATGCCACAGGTTCGGCAGTCGTTGCAGCTTTAGAAGGAACAAGACCAATTTTAGTGGAAATTCAAGCACTTGTCTCTCCCACACTTTTTGGCAATGCAAAACGCACTACCACAGGAATTGACTACAATCGTGCGAGTTTGATTATGGCAGTTTTGGAAAAGCGTGTTGGACTTCTTTTGCAAAATCAAGATGCTTATTTAAAAAGTGCGGGGGGCGTAAAATTAGTAGAGCCAGCCATTGACTTAGCCGTTGCTGTTGCAATCGCCTCAAGTTATAAGGAAAAAGGAACGCAAGAAACAGATTGTTTTATCGGAGAAATTGGTTTGACAGGCGAAATCAGACGTGTGACAAGAATTGAACAACGTGTGCATGAGGCGGAAAAACTAGGGTTTAAACGTATTTTCGTGCCAAAAAATAACGCACAAAGCGTACAAAATGTAAAAAATGTGGAAATTATTCCAGTATCGACCATTTCAGAGGTTGTGGAGAAAGTTTTCCGTTAAGAGTAACTTTAAAACTCCGAGAAGTGTGAGTTTTAAAGGGTGCTTTATTATGACAGAGTGGGAGAAAAAACGTAGCTAAATTTTCTTTCTTCCCACCCTTGTCCTTTTAAACGAAAGAGGGGGTATTATGCAAAAACGAATGATTCAACTTATATTTGTCCTCATTGGTGCAAGCCTTGGGACAGGACTATTGCCGGGAGTATGGAAACTCTTAGGCGATGACCATTGGAAGTTGCTTGACAACTCATTTACAAATGGAAGTTTAGGAGCAATTATATTTTTATTTTTATCCTTTGCATTTGCAGGGAATATTGTAAATGGATTGAATCGAGCAGATAAAAAAATTGCCAAAATTTCACTTCAGGCGTTGTTATTTGGAGGGCTTGGATTTTTGATAGGATTGCTTGCAGGAGCGTTACTATCACTTCCGTTATTCTTCTTGAATATTCCAGTTATCAGTACGATATTGCCAATTATTTTGATTGTACTACTAGCGTATTTCGGACTTCGTGTGGGAATTTCTCGCAAGGAAGAGTTGGTAAAAACTTTTGTAGGGAAAAAGAAAACGCAAGTGGACATTGAAGAACCTCAAAAAGAGGAGTTAGTCGAAAGTGAATTGCTTGAGAGTGTGGCAAACGTCAAATTGCTTGACACAAGCGTGATTATTGACGGAAGAATTTATGACATTGCCAAAACTGGATTTTTGGAAGGGACGATTGTCATTCCGAATTTTGTTTTGTTTGAGTTACAAAAAATCTCAGATTCAAGCGACAACCTCAAACGTGTGCGTGGACGTCGTGGACTAGACATTTTAAATGCTTTGCAAAAACTAGAGGACGTTGAAGTTGAAATGTACGAAGGCGATTTTGACGACATCACTGAAGTAGACGAAAAATTACTCAAACTCGGTCGTATGTGGGGTGCTGCTGTTGTGACCAATGATTTCAATTTGAACAAAGTGGCACAATTTCAAAAAGTGTCTGTTCTCAATATCAACGAGCTTGCCAATGCCGTAAAACCTGTCGTGATACCGGGTGAGGCGATGACAGTGACGATTGTGAAAAGCGGAACGGAACGCTCTCAAGGGGTGGCATATTTGGACGACGGTACGATGATTGTCGTGGAAGACGGGCAGCACTTTATGAACAAAGAATTAAAAGTTGTCGTAACGAGCGTTATTCAAACGAATGCAGGAAAAATGATTTTTGCTAAACCGACACATTCTACTAGAACGATTGAAAACAGGGAGAAATAAGATGAAATACGAAGCGATTCTCCTAGCCGCAGGAAGTGGCAAACGTATGGAGAGTGAGGAAAATAAGGTGTTTTTAGAATTGGGCAATCGTGCAATTTTGAGCTATTCGATTGACCTTTTCTTAGCGGATGAAAAATGCGTGCATTTGATTTTGGTAGGAAAAACATCTGAGATGAGCGAGTTGAAAAAACTTGTGCCACAAAGTAAAAAAGCAGTGAGCTTTGTTGTGGGGGGAAGTGAACGACAATATTCCGTTTATGCGGGAGTAAAAGCGATAAAAAATGATGAGAACGCAATTTTAGTGCATGACGGAGCAAGACCTTTTGTGAGAAAAGAGCAGATAGATGATTTATGCCTTGCACTTGAAGAAAATCACGCAGTATTATTAGGTGTGCCAGTCAAAGATACGATAAAATCAGTTTTTAATAAGAAAGTTGCAAAAACGGTGCCAAGAGAAGCACTCTATGGCGCACAAACTCCGCAAATGATCAGAGGACAAATGTTTTACCAAGGACATCTCTGGGCAGAAGAAGACGACTTTTTAGGAACAGACGATGTTTCGCTTGTCGAAGAATATTTTCCAGAGGCAACGATTGAAATGGTGAATGGAAGTTATGAAAATATAAAATTGACCACACCAGAAGACTTGATTTTAGGTGAGGCGATTTTAAATAATAAAAGGGCAAAAGGAGAAGAAAATGGATAATAGAATGAAGTACACGATTGACAGCAATATGCAATTTCCGCTTGTTGAGGTTGGACTTGAAAAAGGAGAAAGTGTCTATATTTCACGAGGAAGTATGGTTTATCATACACCAAGTGTGACACTTAACACGGAATTGAATGCAAAAGGAACAGGTGTAGGGAAATTATTTAAAGCAATGGCGAGAAGTGCGGTGAGTGGTGAGTCTACGTTTATTACAAAAGCTATTTCCAGTGCAGATGACGGCGTGATTGCTCTTGCACCGTCAACACCCGGACAAGTAGTAGCTCTTGAGTTGGGCGAACAACAATATCGCTTAAATGACGGAGCATTTCTTGCAATGGACGGCTCTGCAAGTTATACAATGGAAAGTCAATCTATCGGAAAATCTTTATTTGGTGGTCAAGGCGGTTTCTTCGTCATGACGACACAAGGTGAAGGTGTTCTTTTGGCGAATACATTTGGCTCAATCAAGAAAATCAGCATTGAAAATCAATCGCTCACCATTGATAATGCTCACGTTGTCGCATGGTCTACTTCTCTTGATTACAATATTCACACGGAAAATGGTTGGATCCAATCTATCGGTACAGGAGAAGGAATTGTCAATACCTTTCATGGTACAGGTGAAATTTATATTCAGAGCTTGAATCTTCAAACATTTGCTGAGATTATGGGAAGTTATTTGGATAGGAGTGGAAGCTGATGTGTTCATTTAGAATAGGACATGGGATAGATGTTCATCAGTTAGTAGAAAATAGAAAATGTATCATTGGAGGCGTGGAAATTCCATATGAATTGGGGCTTTTAGGGCATAGTGATGCAGATGTGTTGCTCCATGCGATTACAGATGCCATTTTAGGTGCTGCCGCTCTTGGGGACATTGGGCACGCTTTTCCACCAGATGACAAAAGTATCGAGGGGATTTCAAGTGGAGTAATGCTTGAAAAAAGTTTTTCTCGTGTGAAATCTCTTGGATACAAAGTTTCTAATATTGATGCTACCATACTTGCTGAGGCACCGAAAATGAAACCTTATCTTGAAGAAATGAAAGAAAATATCGCAAAAATTTGTGAAATAGAGCGAGAACAAGTGAATGTGAAGGCAACAACAACCGAAAAACTTGGTTTCATTGGGCGAAAAGAAGGAATTGCTGCTGAGGCTGTTTGTCTGCTTGTAAAGGAGTAGGGAATGGTTGAAAATATTGAACGTTTTTTAATCGCACAAGATGACGGTGAATATGAAAAAGCTCTTTTTGAAATTCAATCAGGACGTAAAATGTCGCATTGGATATGGTATATTTTTCCGCAACTAAAAATATTAGGAGCAAGCGAGGTAGCAAAATTTTACGGCATTGAAAACAAAGCGGAAGGGCTTGCTTATTGGGACAACCCACTCCTAAAGAAACGTTTAGTCGAAATTTCAACGGCACTTTTATCGTTAGAATACCGCAACCCTAAGCATATTTTGGGTTATCCAGACAATAAAAAAGTAAAGTCGTGCATGACACTTTTTGAAGTAATCGCTCCAGAAGAGCGAGTATTTGGCGAAGTATTGGAGAAATTTTATCGTGGTGAGAGGGATTGGGTGACTTTGGGGGAGTTGAAGAGGGAATAATTAAGGTGTGTGTTTTTTGGAAAATAACGGAATGATGTTATTTTTATTTAAAAAATCTTGATTTTACAGGGGAAGTTTGTTAAAATAGTTTCTATTGAGCAAAGCAATAGCAGTGCTTAACTCAACTTGGATTATTTTATAACAGTCAATTATAAAAATCAAGGGAAAGTTTGGCAAAATCGTGAACTTTTCTTTGATTTTTCTTTTTTTAGCCCTCTTAAATCCCGATATTATTGAGAAAAACACTTTTAACCAAAATTTAGACACACACTTGTTTAACTTTTACATTGAAATTTCTTCAGAAATTTAGTAAACTATTGGAGTTGCCACCCTTAGTGTAATGGATATCACGTGAGATTCCGGTTCTCAAAATAGCGGTTCGATTCCGTTAGGGTGGATAACAAAAACAGATAAACGCACTCACACCAGCGGTTATCTGCTTTTTTCTAGTGAATAAATAATTAAATTCTTGAATTTATTAAAAGAATTCTTATTAAAAAATTATCATTTTTTTCATACGTTTTCATTGACAAGGTAGGAAAAAAGTGGTAGAATTATGAATGTAAGCGAAAGAAATGGAACTTACAAAAATTTTTAGTCTGTTCGGGTCGTGAAATGTCATAGTTGGACGTTTTATGTCCACGAGGTGAAGGAATGCAGAATGAGTGGAAATTACTTGAATATATTGCACCAGACCTTTTGGATAAGATGAATCAGCGATTTCGTATTTTACGAAACATTTACTGGCTTGCACCGATTGGTAGACGTAACCTTTGTGAAAAGGTGGGGCTGACAGAGCGTGTCTTGCGTGGTGAAACAGATTTCCTAAAGGAAACTGGCTTGATTACTATGAACAATAGTGGAATGCGTTTGACAGAAAAAGGGAATGAAGTCTATGCAGAACTTGAAAAACTATTAGATAGTTTGTTCGGGATGCGTGAAATAGAAAATCGTCTTGCAGAGCATTTTGGTATTCAACAGGCAGTTGTCGTTGCAGGTGACTGTGACGTGCAGGAAAAAATATTGGAAGAATTTGGTGCCAATCTCTCAGAATTGCTGAATGACCGTTTGCCAACAGGTGAAAACATCATTGCAGTCATGGGCGGTAGTACGATTGCTAAAGTGGCAAAAAATTTGACGAGGCTAGAAACGGATAAACGTCATAATATTTTTGTACCAGCACGTGGCGGTATTGGTGAGGCGGTAGATGTGCAGGCGAATACGGTGTCAGCGGTTATGGCAACCAAAACGCATGGTACGCATAGAGCTTTATATGTGCCAGAACAAGTCAAAAGCGACACGTACGAGTTGCTCATTCAAGAGCCAGCTATTCAAGAAGTGCTGACATTGATACGACAATCTGGTTGTGTGATTCATTCGATTGGTAAAGCAATGTATATGGCACGCAGGCGGAAAATGAGCGAAGAAACGCTACGACTTTTAAAAGAGAAAAAAGCAGTGGCAGAAAGTTTTGGTTATTTTTTCGATGAACAAGGGCTATTAGTTTACAAAATGCACCGAATAGGGCTACAATTAGAACAGCTAGAAAAAATCCCTTTGATTTTTGCAATAGCAGGTGGCAAATCAAAAGCGAAAGTAATTAACGCTTATATGAAAAATGCCCCAAAACAAACAATCCTTATCACAGATGAGGCTTGTGCAAATGAGATTTTAAAAGGGTTCGCCCCTTTAAAATAAATATATTTTTGATTTTCGTAAGGAGGAAATCTTCAAATGACAGTAAAAGTAGGTATTAACGGTTTCGGACGTATTGGTCGTTTGGCATTACGCCGTATCCAAAACGTTGACGGAGTAGAAGTTGTTGCAATCAACGACTTAACAGACTCAAAAATGTTGGCTCATCTTTTGAAATACGATACAACTCAAGGACGTTTCGACGGAACAGTTGAAATCGAAGAAGATGGATTTGTAGTAAACGGTAAAAAAATTGCTGTTTCTAAAGAGCCAAATCCAGAAAACATCGGATGGGACAAATACGGTGTTGACGTAGTTCTTGAAGCTACTGGTTTCTTCGCTACAAAAGAAAAAGCTGAACTTCACATTAAAGGTGGAGCGAAAAAAGTTGTAATCACAGCTCCTGGTGGAAGCGATGTGAAAACAATTGTTTTCAACACAAACCACGAAATCCTTGACGGAACTGAAACTGTTATTTCTGCTGGTTCTTGTACAACAAACTGCTTGGCTCCAATGGCTGATGCGTTGAACAAAAACTTCGGAATTAAAGCTGGTACTATGACAACAGTTCATGGTTATACTGGTGACCAAATGACTCTTGATGGACCACACCGTGGTGGCGACCTTCGTCGTGCACGTGCTGCTGCAGAAAACATTACACCTAACTCAACTGGTGCTGCAAAAGCAATTGGTTTGGTAATTCCTGAGTTGAACGGTAAGCTTTCTGGTCATGCTCAACGTGTGCCAGTTCCAACTGGTTCATTGACAGAACTTGTTACTATTTTAGACAAAAAAGTAACAGTTGACGAAGTAAATGCTGCAATGAAAGCTGCTGCAAACGAATCTTACGGATACAACGAAGACGAAATCGTTTCTAGCGATATTGTTGGTATCGGATTTGGTTCATTGTTTGATGCGACTCAAACAGAAATCATCACTGGTGATGACAATGCTCAATTGGTGAAAACTGTTTCTTGGTACGATAACGAAATGAGCTACACTGCTCAATTGGTTCGTACAGTTGCACACTTCGCAAGCCTTATCGAAAAATAATTCGATTGAGTTTGTTTGACAGAACTTGTCAGCGGGGAAGCGCGTCGCTTCCCTGTTTTTTTACGAAAAGCAATTACAAAAAATATAAAAAAAGGGGTATCTACTCATGGCGAAATTAACAGTAAAAGACCTTGATTTAAAAGGGAAAAAAGTATTGGTACGTGTAGACTTTAACGTTCCATTGAAAGACGGAGTAATTACAAACGACAACCGTATCACAGCTGCTCTTCCAACTATCCAATATATTTTGGAACAAGGTGGACGTGCGATTCTTTTCTCTCACTTAGGACGTGTAAAAGAAGAAGCAGACAAAGCTGGTAAATCTCTTGCACCTGTTGCAAAAGCTCTTGGTGAAAAACTTGGAAAAGAAGTGGTATTCCCAGGAGCAACTCGTGGAGCTGACCTTGAAAATGCCATTAGTGCTTTGAATGACGGGGACATTCTTTTAGTAGAAAACACTCGTTTTGAAGATGTTGATGGTAAAAAAGAATCAAAAAATGATGCTGAACTTGGAAAATATTGGGCTGGTCTTGGAGACGATATTTTTGTCAATGACGCATTTGGTACAGCTCACCGTACTCACGCGTCAAACGTTGGGATTTCTTCAAATGTTTCTCAAGCGGCAGCTGGTTTCTTATTAGAAAACGAAATTGCTTATATTCAAGAGGCAGTTGAAAAACCAGTTCGTCCATTTGTTGCAATTCTTGGTGGTTCTAAAGTATCAGATAAAATCGGTGTAATCGAAAACTTGCTTGCAAAAGCAGACAAAGTAATCATCGGTGGTGGAATGACGTATACATTCTACAAAGCACAAGGAATTGAAATCGGAAACTCTTTAGTGGAAGAAGATAAACTTGATTTAGCAAAAGCATTGATGGAAAAAGCTGGAGATAAATTAATCTTGCCAGTTGACTCAAAAGAAGCAAACGCATTTGCAGACTATACAGACGTTAAAGATACAGAAGGTGAAGCAGTAGATGCAGGATACCTTGGTCTTGACATTGGTCCTAAATCTATTGCGAAATTTGTAAAAGATTTAGAAGGTGCAAAAACAGTTGTATGGAACGGTCCTATGGGAGTATTTGAAAACCCTGATTTCCAAGCAGGAACAATTGGTGTAATGGATGCAATCGTGGCTCAACCGGGTGTGAAATCAATTATCGGTGGCGGAGATTCTGCAGCTGCAGCAATCAACCTTGGTCGTGCAGAAAAATTCTCATGGATCTCAACAGGTGGCGGAGCATCAATGGAATTGTTAGAAGGAAAAGAACTTCCAGGTCTTACGGCATTGACAGAAAAATAAAAGTAGTAGTTGCTAAAAGTTGGAGAAAGTTTGTCTTAGATGCAAATTTTCTCCAACTGAACAGCTTTATGAAAATAAAAGACTATATATTTTAGAAAAAATACTAAGGAGTATCATCATGAGAAAACCAATTATCGCAGGAAACTGGAAAATGAACAAAACTTTGGCAGAAGCACAAGCATTTGTTGAGGCAGTAAAAAATAACATTCCCTCAAAAGAATTAGTAGATACTGTTATTGGAAGTCCTGCACTTTTCTTGGCATCAATGAACGAACTTCGTCAAGGAACTGATTTGCAACTTTCTGCACAAAACAGCTATTTTGAAAATGCTGGAGCGTTTACAGGTGAAACTTCACCTGCTGCTATTGCTGATTTAGGTATTGAATATATCATCATCGGTCACAGCGAACGTCGTGAATATTTCCATGAAACAGATGAAGACATTAACAAAAAAGCAAAAGCAATCATTGCCAATGGTGTAACACCAATTATTTGTTGTGGTGAAAGTCTTGAAACATTTGAAGCAGGAAAAACTGCTGAATGGGTAGAAGGACAAATTACTGCTGCATTGAAAGATTTAACAGCAGAACAAGTTTCTAACTTGGTGATTGCTTATGAGCCAATCTGGGCGATTGGAACAGGGAAATCTGCAACGGCTGAAATTGCTGATGACACTTGTGGCGTGGTGCGTACAACTGTTGAAAAACTTTATGGAAAAGAAGTTTCTGAAAAAGTACGTGTGCAATACGGTGGTTCTGTGAAACCAGAAAACGTGGCAGAATACATGAGCAAAGAAAATGTAGACGGAGCTTTAGTAGGCGGAGCTTCTTTAGATGCTGAATCATTCTTAGCATTATTGGATTTTGTAAAATAAATGAAAATCAACTGAAAATGATTTATTCTTTTCATTGAAAACAAATCGAAAAAGCGATACAATTAAAACTGTCATAAAGAGAATTTCTCTTTAAATAAAAACAAACTCAAAGGAGATACAACAATGTCATTAATTACTGATGTTTACGCTCGCGAAGTCCTTGACTCTCGTGGAAACCCAACAATCGAAGTAGAGGTTTATACTGAATCTGGAGCATTCGGTCGTGGTATGGTGCCAAGTGGTGCATCAACTGGTGAACACGAAGCAGTTGAATTGCGTGACGGAGACAAGTCTCGTTACCTTGGGAAAGGTGTTCAAAAAGCAGTAGATAACGTAAACAATGTTATCGCTGAAGCTCTTATCGGTTTCGATGTACGCGACCAACAATTAATCGACCGTACAATGATTGCTTTGGACGGCACTCCAACAAAAGGTAAATTAGGAGCAAACGCTATTCTTGGTGTATCTATCGCTGCGGCTCGTGCTGCTGCTGACTACCTTGAAGTACCTCTTTACCAATATCTTGGTGGATTCAATACAAAAGTATTGCCAACTCCAATGATGAACATTATCAATGGTGGTTCTCACGCTGATAACTCTATTGACTTCCAAGAGTTCATGATTATGCCAGTTGGTGCACCAACATTTAAAGAAGCACTTCGTTATGGTGCAGAAGTATTCCACGCTCTTGCTTCAATCTTGAAAGCAAAAGGTTACTCAACAGCTGTTGGTGACGAAGGTGGATTTGCACCAAACTTGAAATCAAACGACGAAGGTTTTGATGTAATCATCGAAGCAATTGAAAAAGCTGGTTATGTTCCTGGGAAAGACATTGTTCTTGCAATGGACGCTGCATCAAGTGAGTTCTACAACAAAGAAAAAGGTGTTTACGAATTTGGTAAACTTGCAAACAAACCAGAAGAAGAATGGGAATTGAAATCTGAAAAAGAAATGATTGCTTACTATGAAGAATTAGTTTCTAAATACCCAATCATCTCTATCGAAGATGGATTAGACGAAAACGACTGGGAAGGTTGGAAAGAATTTACAAAAGTTCTTGGCGACAAAGTGCAATTAGTAGGTGATGACTTCTTCGTAACAAACACTGACTACTTGGCTCGTGGTATCGCTGAGGGAGCTGCAAACTCTATCCTTATCAAAGTAAACCAAATTGGTACTTTAACTGAAACATTTGAAGCAATCGAAATGGCGAAAGAAGCTGGCTACACTGCAGTAGTTTCTCACCGTTCTGGTGAAACTGAGGATTCAACAATTGCTGACATCTCAGTTGCGACAAACGCTGGTCAAATCAAAACTGGTTCACTTTCACGTACAGACCGTATTGCGAAATACAACCAATTACTTCGTATTGAAGACCAACTTGGTGATGTTGCAGAATACAAAGGCTTGAAATCTTTCTACAACGTTAAAGACGATTCTCGTTTTAATGCGTAATAGATAAAAAACGTAGGATAAACCTAGTAAAATAAAAAAATCGCAGAAACTTCATTTTCTCAACTGAAGTTTTTGCGGTTTTCTTTTTCTATTGTTTCATTTCATTGATTTCGATACTGTTTCGGTGTTAATCCGTTGTACTTTTTGAAAATTTTGCTGAAGTAACTCACGTCATAGAAACCGACTTCCATTGCAATGTCTTGAATGGGCAGAGTGGTGTTTTTTAATTGCTTAGACGCCTCTTCTACTTTGAGTCGTTGGCAATATTCGCTAAACCGATAACCTGTTCTTTTTGGAAATAACATACTAATATAGCTTTTACTTAATCCAGAAATGTCGCTTAATTCTTCTAAGGTGCAATTCTTTTTTCTTTCTCGGTGTAAATAATCTAATAAAAACTCAAATCTTTCTTGCGTTGTCGTTGTTGCAAATTCTAACTCGAGCATTTTCTTCTCAATTTCCTTTTGAAGCGTAATTTCGCTTTTTTCTTCAATAATTTTCGGAATGATGGAACGGGTTAACTCTTGGAAAAGGCGAATGAAACTTTGAATTTCCTCTAAAGTGTGTGAAGAAATGTCTTGATAAAGACTAGATTGCTTGGCAATTTCCTCATACTTGGGAGAATAACTTGTTGAAAACGGAAATTCTTTTTTGAGTAGCTCCCAATCTTGTTTTGAAAGCCTAATTTGTCCGACAAATAAAGAAGCGATATGTTTCTCTTGCACGTGGATTGGAAACACGATATTGAGTAGATTAAATGGACATTGATGAATATAAAATTGATTACTTGTTCTGCAATGTGCCAAACATTGTTGGTCACTTCGCTCGCAAACTTTTTTTAACTCAAAATTTTTGCGAATTTCTAAGCAGAATTTTTGGCAAGCACAAGTGCTAGACAAATATCTTCCTGATAAATTTAAAATAATAATAGAAAAACCTGTCACTTTAGATAACGTCTCTTGGATTTTTTCCCAGTCATTTTTTGTGTAAATCGAATCCATTTTTATAAACCTTTCTAGCGAAAAAATAAAATAAGAACAATCCCTTTTTCATTATAGTATAAAGAGCAAAAATAGTGAATTAAGGCACCTTTAAAAATTTTGTTTTGGTCGCAGTGAAGTTTTTATCGTTGATAGTAAAAGAATTTACCATGAAATTTATAAGATAATACAATGATTTTATAGGTATAGAAGAATAAAATTAAATTTGTGAAAAAAAATAAAAATGAGTGTTTTTTGTTGTGTTATGTGTGGAAGAAAAAGAGAAAGCACCGCTTTTTGAAGTAAGAATGAAAAATGGAAAAAATAACAACAATCCTTTTCACGCAATAAATAGACACTGGTTTAGGTGAAGATAACAGAAAGAGAGTGGCGAAAATGAAAGTATTACTTACAGATTTTGATGAAACAATTACACGTCATCATGAAATTTCCAAGAAAACAAGAGAGTTTCTCACGGAAATTAAAAAAAAGCGAATTGTGGACTTAATTGTTATTTCAACAGAGAAAAGTAGAGAATCTTTTTTGAAAACGAAAGAGGAATATCAAATTGATTTCCATGATTATGTCATTTGCTCAAACGGAGCGGTGGTAATGGATAGGCATGAAGAAGTGTTATTTTTTGTCGATATTCCAAAGAAACATCTTTTGGTAAATAGCCTTAAAAGAATTGGGAGTGGACCTATCAAGGAGCAAAAAATTTCGATGGTGAAAAACAAAATTGTGAGTTTGAATTACACGATGAGAAATGAAGAAATCGCTAAAGTATTTATGCAGTTAATCAATGAAAAGAGTTTAGGTGTTTTGGCAACGCAAAATTCTATTTATGTTGACGTGAACAATAAGAAAGCAGATAAATGGCGAACTTATCAGACGTTGATGACGAGTATTTTAGATATACCTAGTTATTTTACGATTTCAATGGGGGATAATGATAACGACCTTCCGATTTTAGCAGGAGCAGATATTTCTTATAGTTTTTATCATGGCACGAATCTTGCAAGAGAAAATGCGATAAAGGTAGTGAGCTGCGTGGAAAAAGCATTGCAGGAGATTTTATTAGGAGAAAAAACAGGCAGGGTGAATAAATTTATTTGATAAGGGACCTCTAAAAAAAGAAAAGCGAAGAGTGGCGTTCAGGAGTTTGCAACAGTGAGCGACGTCGTTCATTTACTCGAAACGAAGTTTCGATCGACGTTGCGAACAGTTGCCCAACTTCAGCCCCTCGTAGCTAGACAAAAAAGGGGAGAGAAAATGAATGATTTTCTAAGGAAGTTTTTATGTCATATTATTTTAACACCGATTGCTTTTTTTCTTGGATTTTTAGAAACAAAAGAATACATTCAAAACAAAAGACGACTAGTTTTGTTGCTATTATTTTTTCTATTTTATGGCAAGGAAAGCCTAGAGATTGTATTTATTCTTGTACTTATCATGGTAGCTTTTGAACGTTTTTTGACAAAAATTTATAGGGAATATAAAGAGAGATAGAACACACAAATAAACGAATGGTTTGAATGAAATTACCGCATGAAAACTGAAATTTTATTCGGTGTTTGTTATGCGATATTTTTTGTATGGTATTGAAAATTGAAAGAAGGAGAGAGGGGGGATTCCATTTTTTTATTGCTATTCCTTGAACATTCCTCATTTTTCTGATACTATCAAAGTATGTGAATACGCATAAGTAGAAGTCCTCGTAGCTCATCAGGATAGAGCGATCGCCTCCTAAGCGATAGGTAGCAAGTTCGAGTCTTGTCGGGGACGTAGAGAAAAAGCATGGTTGCTCACAAAGCTCGAAGAAGGGAGTGAGGAGAATGAGGTCAGAGGAAAAATTTACTGGAAAATCAGCGTTTTATGATGCTGGACGTCCAATGTATCCAGTAGCACTTTTTCGTGATTTGTCCAATTTGCATCCTCATACAGTTTTAGATATTGGAGCTGGAAGTGGAATTTTGACAAAGCAATTGCTAGAATATGGCGTTGGGCAAAAAGTGATCGCTAGTGAGCCAAATCTTGAAATGCACAAGAAATTACTAGAGAATTTAGCAGAATATAAAGAACTTGATATTCTTTCTTCTAGTGCGGAGAAAATCAACCTTCCTGATTTTTCGGTTGACTTGATTGTTGCTTCGCAAGCGTTTCATTGGTTTGATATTACTGCATTTAGGCAAGAGGCTCAACGACTTCTTAGAAGAAATGGCTGGGTATCGTTGATTTGGAATGTGCGTGAAGAAAACGCAGAAGTTCACAAAGAAACGCTTTTGGCAATTGAAAAATTTCACCCCAAGGCAAAGCAACTCTGGGAGAGAACAGATATTCAAGAAATTCAACGATTTTTTGGTGGTTCATTTTTGAGAAAACAATACCAAAACCCTGTTTTTTACGATAAACAAGGATTTATTCATCGCAATTTGTCAAGTAGTTATGCACCAAAAGCGGATAGTTTAGAGGGCTTCCAATTCATTCGTGACCTAACGAAGATTTTTGAAACACATCAAAAAAATGGTCAACTTCGCTATCCAATGAAAACTTTTCATTACTATGGTCAAGTAAGAGCAATATAAATAATAGTTGTCACGTAAGAGGGGTTATTTTATAAAAACTTATAAAACAGCTTGCGAGCTGTTTTTCTTGTTTTCGAGGAAATTGACGAAAGCTATGTGGGGGATAGAAAAGCGAAGAGGGGCGTTTTGAAGTCTGTGGCAGTGAACCGTGCCGTTTATATACTCGAAACGAAGTTTCGAGCGGCACTGCGAACAGTTGCCAAACTCCTGCACTTCGTAGCTAGACAAAGAAAAGCGGAGAAGTGCGTTAAGGAGTTTGCAACAGTGAGCCGTGTCGTTTATTTACTGGTACACTTCGTTTCGCATACAGTCTTTCTAAGAATCAAAGATTCTTGAAAAACTAGCATCGAAACTTTAATTTCGAGCGACACTGCGAACAGTTGCCAAACTTCAGCCCCTCGTAGCTAGACAATAAGAAAAGCGGAGAGGGGCGTTTTGAAGTCTGTGGCAGTGAGCCACGTCGTTCATTCACTTGAAACGAAGTTTCAAGTGGCATTGCGAACAGCGACCCAACTCCTGCTCCTTGTAGCTAGACAAAGAAAAGCGAAGAGGGACGAAAAAAATCGGAAAACTAGCAATTTAGGATAAGTGCGAGTTTTCAGAGTTGCCCTTAAAATATATGGAAGTGAAAATATAGAGAAGAGGAATGTAGCATGGAAATCATCGAAAAAGCACCAGCGAAAATCAATCTTGGGCTTGATGCAATTAGGAAACGTGAGGACGGTTACCATGATTTGGAAATGATTATGGCAAGCGTGGACTTGAGCGACTATGTGAGTGTGAGGGGGATTTCTGAAAAGAAAGTTGTCCTTACAACTGATAGCAATTTTTTACCAACAGATAAACGCAATCATGCCTATCAAGCAGCCATACTCTTGATGAAACGCTTTGACGTGAAAACTGGTGTGGAAATTCACATACAAAAAAATATTCCCGTATCAGCAGGTTTAGCGGGTGGTTCAAGTGATTGTGCAGCGACGTTGCGTGCGTTGAACAAACTTTGGAATTTAGAATTATCTCAGGCTCAATTAGCTGAAATTGGTGCTGAAATTGGTAGTGACGTGCCTTATTGCATTTATGGCAACACTGCTTTTGTGACAGGTCGTGGCGAATTTGTGGAAAAAATTGAAGATATGCCTAGCTGTTATATTATCATGGTGAAACCGAAAATGAGTGTCTCAACAGGAAGTGTGTTTAAAGCACTTGACACCTCGAGTGCTTTTCATCCAAACATTTTTCTGATCAAACAAGCAGTAGAAGAGAAAAATTATCCGAAAATGATTGAGCATATGGGCAATACGCTTGAGTCGGTAACGATTGATCGCTATCCAGAAATTGAACAGATTAAAAAAGCCATGAAAAAGTTCGGTGCAGACGTAAGTCTAATGAGCGGAAGTGGGCCAACTGTTTTTTGCTTAGTAAAAAAAGAAAATCGTGCAAAACGAATTTACAATGCTTTAAAAGGTTTTAATGACGAAGTTTATATTACAAGACCCTTGAAAGCAAAGAAATAACGGAAAAGTAGTCTTTAAGAATATATCTTGAGGGCTATTTTTTTGTTTTAAGAAGTACTTTAAAAAAATATATCTTTTTTTGCAAACTTTAATTTGCAATTGAATGTGTTATAAAACAGTTTTATACTATGCTATATTAGTTTTACGGAGGGAAGGTTATGCAGCAATTAAATGAACGACAACAACAGCTTCTAAATATGCTTGCATGGAAAAAGGATTTTATGTCCTTGGAGGAGCTGGCAAGAAAAACGCATTGTTCTAAACGGACGATGTATGACGATTTAAAGCAGTTGGGCAAATGGTTAAATTCGCAAGATTTTTTTGTAGCATTAGAGAGAAAAAGACGGAAAGGAGTAAAATTGCTTGGCGAGGTCAATAGAATTAGGGGATTGAGCAATTTAGATTATCAAGAGTCTGAAATGCTTGAGCTATTGCCAGAGACAAGACAAATGGAAATTTCTCAAATGTTACTTTTAGATGAGGAGGTCATTACTTATCAGCGATTAATGGACAAATATTTTATCAGCTCTACTTCCATTAAAAAAGATTTGGAGAAGATTCAGCGGAACTTCCAAATTCATTTGTTAAGCACTAAACATGGCACATATGTGAAAGATAGCGAGGAAAATATTCGCCGAAGTTTATTTCTGTTATGTTTGGCTCAGTTAAAGAATGACGATTTCGAGGAGCAAGGAGAAACAATTTTTTATACATTTTTTGGTGAAAAAATGAGCAAGTTTGTTTTTCAAAAGGTGTTTGAAATCTCTTCGGCTGGTGAACTTACTCTTCCTTCTCAATATGTAAAATCTCTTGCAATACATTTACTGATTTTCCTTCATCGTTTGGAAAAAGGTTATTCATTAGAGATTGAGAAAGATTTTCTTTTTGAACAAATCAAGTCAATTGAAATTTATTATTTGGCAAATAAACTTCTGGAGGACGGAAGTGATGTTCTTGGTTTTTCTTTTAGCAAAGAAGATGTCGAGGGACTTGTGAAATTGATTGTTTCTCAAGGTGTTCGTACAAAAGCGACAATAGATGAGCGAGATAGGCGAATTGAAAACATTGTGGAACAACTCATGGAGAATATGAGTGAGATTTTGCAAATTGATTTTCTCAAGGATAAAACGCTTAAAAAACATTTATTATTGCATTTTATGCCTATGTTGTACCGACTCAATACAGGGATTCGTTTGAAAAATCCTTTGCTAGAAGAAATCAAGGAACAATACATGCTGACATTTGATGCAGTGCGTTATGCGTTAGACGATATAGAATCTCGTTTGCAATTGACGTTGAATGATGACGAAATTTCATTTTTGACGGTGTATTTTCAAGTTTCTATGGAGAAGAAAGATTTTGGTAAAAAAATATTGATTGTTTGCCCGACAGGAATTGGCACATCAGAGCTTGTGATCAATAAAATAAGGAAAATGTTGCCACAAAAGGATATTGTAGAGACGACAACGGTTCGACAGCTGGAAATGAATGATTTATCACAAATAGACTTTATTATTTCCTCTGTAAAATTAGAAGCAATCGACAAACCAATCGTCCAAGTGTCGCCTTTGATTACACAAGAGGATTTGCGGAATATTTCTACGCTTTATTCGGAGAATTTTTTCAGTAATCATGAAAATGAACGAACAAATGACATTGATTTTAAAAAGCTAGAAGAAATTTTCGATACGAATGCTATCTATGTGAAAAATAATCTAAAGGAAAAAAACGAATGTCTAAACTTTTTGATTGACCAATTAGAAAAAAGTCAAAAGGTAAATAGTGCTTTTCGTCAAGATGTTTTTGAAAGAGAAAGTTTTGGTAATACTTCACTTGCAACAGGTGTCGCCCTCCCACACGCAACGCCAAAAAATGTGCATATTTCACAAATTAGTCTGCTCATTTTGGATAAGGAAATTCAATGGAGCGAATACAAAGTGCAAGCAGTCATTCTAATTGGCATTGCTGAAAAAGATAGAGGGAAAATTAAAGAAATACTATCAGAAATCTACAAAGTCATTTCAACAAAAGAAAGAGTAAAAACGTTTTTAACGGAAATGAAAAAAAGAAAAACTTTAAAACAATGAAGTTTCAAGCATTTACGAAGTAAATGAGAAGAAAGGACAATTTTATATGAAAATAATAGAGGAGAATTTAGTTGATTTTGCTATTACAGCGAATACAAAGGAGGAGGTTGTGAAACAGTTGGCAAAAAAAATGGCAGATGAAGGACGTCTGTATTGTCGCTGTGGGTATATAGAAAGCGTGTTAGAACGTGAAAACTTGACTTCGACAGGTATTGGATTTGGTATTGCCATTCCTCACGGAAAAAGTGAACACGTCAAAGAAGTAAGTATTGCATTTGGTCGTTTGTCCTCGCCAATGGATTGGCAAAGTCTGGACAATCAACCTGTGGAGATGATTATTTTACTTGCAGTACCAGAAAAAAATCAAGGCGACCAGCATTTGCGAATGTTGGCAGGTCTTTCAAGAAAACTTATCCATGAAGAGTTTCGTAAAAAATTACAATTTTCAACAGACAAAGAAGAAATTGTCCAATTATTAAACGAAAGCATGGAAACGATTACGATGAAATAAAACATACTAAAAAAACATAAGGAGCGTAAGAACATGAAATTAGTAGCAGTAACAGCTTGTCCCTCAGGTGTGGCACACACCTATTTGGCAGCAGAAAGTTTAGAAGTAGCAGCAAAAAAACATGGTGTTGAAATTCAAGTAGAAACTCAAGGCTCTATCGGAATTGAAAATGAATTGACAAGCGAGACGATTCAAGCAGCAGGAGCAGTCATTTTGACCAATAATATAGGGATAAAAAATGAAGAGCGGTTCAAAGGCAAACCAGTCGTTCGTGTAAGTGCGGGGGATTGCATTAACAAAGGTGAGCTGATTGTCAAAAAATTAATCGAAAAATTAGGTTAGACGAGGAGGAAAGGAAATGAGAGAAACAATAGATTTGTTGAAAGACACAAGAAAACATTTAATGACAGGTGTTTCTTATATGATTCCATTTGTTGTAGCAGGAGGCATTTTGCTGGCAGTCAGTGTACTTTTGACGGGAAATGCAGCTGTTCCGAGTGAAGGAATTTTAGCAGATATTGCGAACATTGGAATTGCAGGACTAGGCATTATGGTGCCGATTTTATCTGGTTATATTGCATTTTCTATGGCAGACAGACCAGGACTTGCACCGGGTGTAATCGGCGGGATTGTTGCAAGCAATCTTGGTGCAGGATTTATCGGAGGAATTTTCTCAGGGATTTTAGCAGGAATTGTTGTAACGTTTTTGAAAAAAATCAAACTTTCTTCTAATCTCCGCTCGCTCATGCCAATTTTCGTTATTCCGCTTTCTGGTACATTGATTGTAGGCGGGTTGATGTATTGGGTGTTAGGAAAACCAATTGCATTCATGATGAAAAGTTTAACTTCATTGCTTGAAGGCATGGGAACAGGAAATTTGGTGTTGTTAGGTTTAGTGCTTGGTGCAATGATTGCTGTTGATATGGGTGGTCCGATTAACAAAGTAGCATTCAGTTTTGGAACAGCAATGGTGGGAACGATTGACAAAGCAACTGGCATGCCAAGTGCGACAGCGTTGACCATTATGGCTGGAATTGGTGTAGCAATTTGCGTGCCACCACTTGCAATGGGGGTTGCAACCATTGTGGCTCCGAAAAAATTTACCGTTGAGGAGAAAAACTCAGGGAAAGCAGCACTTGTCATGGGGATGGTAGGAATTACAGAAGGTGCCATTCCATTTGCAGCATCAGACCCGTTACACGTTATTCCTGCCAATATTGCTGGCGGAGCTGTGGGAGCATCTCTTGCTATGCTTCTTGGAGCAGGGAATCCTGCACCTTGGGGTGGTTGGATTGTGTTACCTGTTGCGGTCAATCCATTCATGTATGTAATCGCCACTCTTGGAGGTGTAGCGGTAACAACAGGAATGGTTGTACTACTAAAATCAAAAGTCGAAGAAACTGAGCAAACATTGGTCGAAGAAGAAGATTTCGATTTGGATATTTCAATTTTGTAAAAACTTTTGTATAAGGATACCTCTAAAAAACTTACGTTGCCCCCTAATTGATAATTTTGACTCAAACGGAGTTTTTAGAGGTATCCAGTTCGAAAGAGAAAACCTCGAAAATGAGGTTACAGAGAGGAAAACATATGCAGACAGTCGAAAAAGAAAGAAATCTCTCGACCATTCTCACCAATGGGAACGAGCGGATTCAGCTGATGAAAGAGAATTTATTCAAGAAAAAACGACAAATTTCTCTTGAACGTGCCATTTTATATACAGAGTCCTACAAAGAAACCGAGGGGCTTCCTGTTATTTTGCGACGAGCAATGGCGGTTGCACATATTTTGGATAATGTGAAAATTACCATTCGTACAGGAGAATTATTAGTAGGAAACCGTACCATTCGTGCTAGGTCTGGGATTCTTTCACCTGAAATGGATCCTTATTGGATTGTCAAAGAAATTGACACGATTGAAAGTCGCCCTCAAGATCAATTTGAATTTACCGAGGCGGATAAAAAAGTTTATATGGAAGAGTTGTACCCGTATTGGGCTGGGAAGTCAATGAAAGATTTTATTACAGCTCAAATTACTGATGAGTTGAAAAAGGCTTTGCAAGATGAAGTGTTTAAGCTCAATCAGACGGATAAAGGGCAAGGGCATATTATCATGGATTTCCCGGAGATTTTATCTCGTGGTGTGCAGTATTATGTAGATTTATTGGGGAAATTGTCAAGTGAACAACCAGAAAATGATTTTTACAAGGCAGGGGAAATGATTTTCTTGGCGATGCAGCGACATTTTTTGAGATATGCCACTCTTGCAGAAGAAATGGCAAAAAATGAAGAAACACTTCGTGCCAATGAGTTACTGCGTATGGCGGAAATGTGCCGAAAATTAAGTCAAGATAAGCCAGAGAGTTTTTACGAGGCATTGCAATTATTATGGATGACAAGCATTGTTGGGCAATATGAGTCAAACGCCTCTTCACTCTCGCTAGGTAGAATGGATCAATATCTTTATCCGTTTTATCAACAATCACTTGAAAATGGAGAAAGTGAAGAATTTCTCTATGAAGTGCTAGGTGATTTTTATGTTAAAACGAATGACGTAGTCTTGCTAAGAAGTGAAAGCAGTGCGAAATGCTTTGCAGGATTTCCAACAGGTTATACCGTTGTGCTAGGAGGACTAGATGAATATGGTCACTCATCAGTCAATCCATTGTCTTACGTGATGTTAGAATTGTACCATGAAATTTTATTGCCACAGCCTAATTTATCCGTCAGAATGAATGAATTGATCCCAAGAAAATTCTTGCTGAAAACGTGTGAGGCTATCCGCTTAGGCACAGGGATTCCGCAGTTATTTAATGACGAAGTCTGCGTTCCTGCGTTTTTGAGCAAAGGTGTTTCGCTTGATGATGCAAGAGATTATGCAACCGTTGGTTGTGTAGAAACGAGTATTCCGGGGCGAACTTACGGACTTCATGATATTGCGTTATTCAATTTGCTAAGGATTATGGAATTATCCATGTATAAATTGCGGTATGAGAAACATCTGACGTACGAACAACTGCTTGAGGTTATCAAAGAAGATATTGCCTATTATGTTGAGTTGGTAGCTAGTGGTGCGAATATTGTAGATGTTGGGCATAAAGAATACGCTCCAACCCCTTTTCTTTCCGTACTTATTCGAGATTGTTTGGCAAACGGAAAAGATGTTACCAATGGTGGCGGACGCTATAATTTTTCTGGTGTTCAAGGAATTGGTGAGGCGAATTTGAGTGATTCACTTTATGTTCTCAAAAAAATGATTTTTGAAAATCAAGAAATGTCATTTTCCGAATTTGTCAACGCAATGGAGAGCAATTTTGACGGAAAATATAGCGACTTACCGACACATCTCATTCAAGATTTTGACAAATATGGCAATGACAATGATGAAGTGGACGAAATTGCGATGAAATTGTTCCGTCATTATGCAAAAGAATTGGAAAAATATACCAATGCTCGTGGAGGACAATTTATTGCAGGAGCTTATACTGTTTCGGCACACATTCCATTAGGCGAGGCGGTAGGTGCGACACCTGACGGTCGAAAAGCTCGTGAACAATTGGCAGACGGAGGTTTGTCGCCAATGGTTGCTCGTGACCGTTTAGGTCCCACTGCTGTTTTAAAATCAGTCAGCAAGTTAGATAATTATTTAACAGTCAATGGAAGTTTACTAAACTTAAAATTTCAGCCGAACACTCTAGTTGGTCAAGCAGGATTGAATAAATTTGCCGATTTTTTAATGGCTTTTACCAAGCTAAAAATTCAACACGTGCAATTCAACGTTCAATCAAAAGCAACCTTGTTAGATGCTCAAAAATATCCGGAAAAATACGGAGGATTGTTGGTTCGTGTGGCTGGATATAGTGCGTTTTTCGTTGATTTAAACAAGCAAATTCAAGATGACATTATTGCACGTGTGGAGCATGAATTATAAGGGGGTATTTATGGAAATTCATGGTCTAGTGTTCAACATTCAGCGATATTCTATTCATGACGGGGCAGGCATTCGCACGATTGTGTTTTTGAAAGGTTGCCCGCTTGCTTGTCCGTGGTGTGCCAATCCAGAATCAAGAAAAGAAGTCGCACCGATCGTGTGGAATAAAAATGGAAAAAGCGAGACAATAGGTACATGGTACAGCGTTGAAGAGTTGACAAAGGAAATCTTGAAAGATGAGATTTTCTTTCGTGCTTCTGGCGGTGGAGTGACTCTTTCTGGTGGGGAAGTATTGATGCAGTCAGAATTTGCAAAAGAATTTCTAAGTGAAATGAAAAGTCTAGGGATTCATACAGCGATAGAAACAACAGGCTGTTTTCCAAAGGATCGTTTGGCAAATTTACTTCCATATGTGGAACAATTACTTTTCGATTTGAAAATTTTTGATAAAGCTCTTTCGAAAAAAGTGATTGGCTCAGACATTCAACTCATCAAAGAAAACTTTGAACTCGCCAATTCTTTTAATGAAACAGTAGAACTACTTCCACGTATTCCGCTCATTCCAGAATACACAACGAGTCAGGAAAACCTATTGTCAATAAGAAATTATTTGATCGAACAAAAAATAAACGAGCTACACTTACTTCCTTTTCATCAATATGGAAGTAGTAAATATGAATATTTAGGCTGGGAATACAAAATGAAAGACACGAAATTGCTTGAAACAGCGGAAATTCAAGCAATAAAGGAACTATTTGAAAAAGCTAATTTCACAGTAAACATCGAAGGGTTAGGGTAAAAAGAAAAGCTACAAGGGGCGTTTTGAAGTCTGCAACAGCGAACCATGTCGTTTATTAACTTGCAACGTAAGTTGCAAGCGACATTGTGAGCAGTTTCCAGACTTCAGCCCCTTGTAGCTAGACAAAGAAAAGCAAAGAGGGGCGTTCAGGAGGTGGTCGTAGAGAGCCATGCCATTTACTTGCCTGAAACGTTAGTTTCAGGTGGCATTGCGAACATCGACCCAGCTCCTGCCCCTTGTAGCTAGACAAAAAGAAAAGCTACAAGGGGCGTTTTGAAGTCTGCAACAGCGAACCATGTCGTTTATTTACTTGCAACGTAAGTTGCAAGCGACATTGTGAGCAGTTGCCAGACTTCAGCCTCTTGTAGCTAGACAAAAAAGCAAAGAGAGGCATTCAGGAGGCTACACAGTAGACACAAAGCACCTCATAGAACACAAGTTTAATGAAAAACTTGAAAGATAAGAAATCACTTCGAGATTTCCCAGAAAGGAAAAACAAAAAATGGAATTTATGTTAGATACAGCGAAACTTCAAGAGATAACGCAATATGTTCATTCACTTGAAATTTCAGGAGTAACAAGTAACCCAACGATTATCAAAGCAGAGGGGAAAATTGACTTTTTCGCTCATATGAAAAAAATTAGAGAAATTATCGGTGCAAATCGTTCGTTGCACGTTCAAGTGGTTGCAAAAGATTATGAGGGAATACTAAGAGATGCAGAGGCGATTTTAGAAGAAATTGACCGAGATGTTTTCGTTAAAGTACCAGTAAATGAAGTAGGTTTAAAGGCGATGAAAGAGCTGAAAAAACGTGGAGTAAACGTTACGGCAACGGCAATTTATACTAAATTTCAAGGGTATTTAGCAATCGCTGCTGGAGCAGATTATATTGCTCCTTATTTTAACCGAATGGAAAACCTCAATATCAATCCAAGACAAGTGATCCATGAGTTGAGCGAAGAAATTACTCGTACACATTCGACGACGAAAATTTTAGCAGCAAGTTTTAAAAATGTAGAACAAGTCAATGCTGCAATAGAAGAAGGAGCAGCCGCTGCGACATTACCAGCTGATTTATTCAAGCAAGCATTTTCCATGCCGTCTATCGAAAAAGCAGTAGATGATTTCACAAAAGATTGGGAGTCCATTTTCGGTGTAGGAAGTAGTGTTTCTTCACTGCGAGAAAAGCTATAAACTGGATTATTTTCATTGATTTTAGTATTTGTATAAATGAAAGAGTGTGAGAAGAGTAATCTCATGCTCTTTTTGAAAAAAATATGTAAAATACTTGCACTCTTTTTCAATTGTGTTATAATTATTTTTGTTGTCGCGGGGATGGCGGAATTGGCAGACGCGCAAGACTAAGGATCTTGTGTCCAACTACGGACGTGAGGGTTCAAGTCCCTTTCCCCGCATAGATATACGAAAGATTTAGAGGAAACGAGCGAATGTTTGTTTCTTTTTTTGGCGTGACACAAAAAAACTTTGTTGCTTTTTATAGTTAATTTTCCCTAAAGCAACTAACCTACATTTTTTATCTAAAAAATGAAGAAAACTAACTCCCCATTTTCATTGCTATTCCCCTAGTTTTCCTTTAAAATAGACCCTGTAATTGAAATATACTGAACGATTGAAATTCTCTGTTCATTTTTAAAAGGAGGTGAATTAAGATGAAAAAATCTAGCTTATTTTTCTTTTTTTCTTTCTGTCTGCTTTTGACGGCTTGTGGAAAACCGAAAGCTGGGGATATTGACTCTCGTGTGTATAACCTAGAAACTGATTTCAAAGAAAACTATCAACTTTGGACGGATATGAAAGCAGACGGTGCCATTCAACAAAAAGAATATGCCTTGGACTTGAAGAAAGTCGGCAATAAATTCAAAAGTATAGGGGCGACAGCTCGAGGGAGTGCGGTAAAGAAACTTTTGAGTGAAGACGACCAGAAGATTTATACAACGTATGAAGAATTAGGAAAACAGATTTACGATGTTGGCTATGCGCTTTACTATGGAAAGAAAGAGGAAGCCAAGAAGTTGTATGATGAAATTCAACAAAAAGAAGAACAATTGAAAGAATAAGAAATGAGGAGAAGAAAATGAAGAAGAAAATCCTACAAAAAGGGGTCATTTCTTCTGTTGTGTTGTTTCAATTTGGGTTGAGTTTTCCGTGGCATGCCCTCCCGATCTCAGCGAATGTTCAAACGGAGGAAACGCAAGGAGAGAATCAGCCTTTAGCGTCCAAAGACAAAGTGACAGAAAAAGATTTACCCAAAGATGTACAAGAAAAATTGAATGATTCAGTAAAGAATGAAAAAGAGCCGACTCTTCCAGAAAAGTCGAAGGAAATTTCAGACGAAATTGTTCAATCGTTTGAAAAAGAAACGAAACACACGCTTGAAGAAGTGAAAGAAACGGAAGAGAAAAGTGGGAAAGTAGAAGACATTCAAGAGCGAACAGAATATGCCAAAACGTTTGTCAATCCACAAACAGGCGAAGGGGAAACGATTTTGTTTACTCGTCCGATTCATGAAAAAGATGAGAGCGGTCTCTTACAAGAAATCGAAACGGTGACGGAGGAGAAAAAGGAAAAGATTGTTTTCAAAGATACAACTGTTGTGGAAGTGCCGAAAACATTAGAGGAAACCCAACCACTCAAAATTTCAGATGAAACAAGTGTGCTTGCGTTCTCTATCCCCAATGAAACGTTGACAGTGGAAGAGAAAAAAGACGACAAAGTGTTGCTTTCCAATGCGGAGAAATCTGTCGTGACCGAGGTCGCAAAAGAACCACAATCGACAACGGTGAGTCAATTTGTTTCAGAAGAAACGCTGAAAACATCTATTACCTATCAACTTTCATTACAAGAAGGGGAAAAAGTGGTCAGTAATCGTATAGGCATGACGATATTGAAAGGCGAAGAAGTCAAAGCGGTGATCACTTCTCCGACCTTAGAATCTTTAGATGGAAGTATTATCACGCCTTTATCTTTTTTGTTCAACGAGAAAACCAACACGATTTCTGTCACAGGAATCAAAGAAGAAACACTGAAAGAAGTGAAACAAGCAAAAGTTTCCATGCGTGCAATGACGGAAACGAACGTTACGATTCACGGTGTGGAGAGTACAAGTATTCGTCAATATGATGATAAATTGCCTTATTATTTTCAAAATTATATGATGATTGGCTACGATGACGGCTATTTATCTGGAGATGACGGTGCGGCACATTTCATCACGTATGGCATTTTGAATATCCCTAATGCAGAATTTCAAAAGGTCGCCAAAACGCATGAAATCATGAATGCAACGTTGAAATTGAAACGAATCGGTGCACCAGGATTTTGGGGAGATCGGGCAAAAGATAGCCAAGGAAATATTGTGACACGTGTGTATGAAGCGGCACCTTTGACAAAAAATGTCGGTTCCTTGACCACGCTCACTTACGATAAATTTATTTCGCAACTCAAAAGTCCTGTCGGCTCTCCCGCATACGAGGACGGCAAAGAAACCAAACTTGGCAAGATTGATGTCAACAATCGTTGGGTAGACTTTGATTTTACGATTGTGGCGAATCAATGGAAAAATGGCGAGTTGGCAAACAATGGCTTACTTGTGCGAAACCAAAAAAATACGGTACATGAAAAACCTTACTCGATCGCTGAATTGTTTGGTGGCAAAGGGTATACAGGGGCAGAGCCGTATGTGGTGTTGAGCCATAGAGAAAAACCACCGATTGACAAAAATATGCCACTTCGTGAGACGACCCTTACCTTGCGTCCCTTTGTTCGCAGTGACAATGACGGTTTGGTGCAGTTTTCCGCCTTAGGCATGGACGGAAAAGGTCGACCAGATGCGAAAATTAATTATCGTGTGGTGGATACAACAGATAACAAAGTCGCTTATTCAGGCATGGATCCAGCGATTGGGCGAGATTATTTGTATCCGAATTATCCTGTTCTTTTTCAAGATGCCCAAAAATACAAAGATTTATCGAGTAATTGGCAAACGAACGATTTGTTGACGACGGTGTTAAAAGAAAATCATTTGTATAAGGTAGAGGCCACCGTCACGTTTGAGAAGAATGGGACGACAGAAAAAGCGGAAAAGACGTATGACACCTTCCAACTTTATAAAATCAAAAGCCAAGACACGTTGCCACGTTTGCTTGCGTTTTACGGTTTAACAAAACATCGTGCAAGTTTTATGCGGGACAACAATATGAAAGACGAATTGTTGACGCAAGGCAATTTGGTGTTCATTCGCAATCCAAAGAAAAACGCAGGGAAAGCTTATACGCCAGCTCCGCTTTCAAAAGCAGAGAAAATCCGCTTGGATTCACTTGCCATGGGACGTGGAAAACATTGTCAATTTGGGTTTGAACCGATTAACTTAGGCAGTGGAAACTTCCTCTATGAAATGACCGATGCCACGTGGTATGACTTGGAGAAAGAAGAACAGCTCAAACGCACGTACAACGCGATGGGGCAAGGAGTGGATAGTCCTGTTGGGCGAAACTGGAGTGTGAACACTACTCTTGAGTTGACACAGCTAGAAGATAAAAGCATGATGTTGAGTTTAGAGGACGGAGGCAAAGTTTTCTTTCAACGCAACGCCAACGGCACGTATTCACCAGAAGACACGGTGCCCTTTAGGCTTGTCAAAACGAAAGAAGTGGTAGGGGAAGTAGAAAAACGTTTGTTTCTTTTGGAAGATACCCAAAAACAATTGACCTACACGTTTAACGCAATGGGGCAAATTCGCACTATTCGCAACACCCAAGGGCAAACGAAAACCTACACGTATGACAACGAAACAGGCAATGTCAAAGACATTCAGTTATTCAATGGTCAAAAAGTACAATTTTCATGGGATGAACTCGGACACATGACGAGTTTTACAACACCCAATGGCAGTAAAACGACCTATGAGTATGACAGTCAAGGGAATCTTGTGAAAGTCGTTGACCCAACAGGCAAAACGTTCACGTATCAGTATGACAACGAACACCGCATGACGAGCTACAAAGGACATGACGGCAACGTCATTTATGCGAACAAATATGATAGTCAAAACCGTGTGGTCGAACAAACAGATGCAGCAGGCAATACGGTCAAACTGTCTTATGATAAAAATAGGACGACCACCACAGATGGCAACGGCAATAAAACAACGACGACCTACAATGACCACTTCCAACCAACCAAAATTGTGTACCCTGACGGCAAGGAAGAAACCAATACGTACAATGCGAACCATCAGCTACTTGAAAACGTGAACCGTCAAGGACAAAAAACAACGTATGTGTATGACCACTATGGGAATTTGACGAAGACAACCTATCCAGATGGCACAAGTGAAAGCACTACGTACAATGCGTTCCAACAACCCCTTGTTGAAACGAACCGTCAAGGGAAACAAAAGGTTTCCACGTATGATGCGAAAGGGAATTTGACAAGTGTAGTAGATGAGGCAGGCAACCAAACAACGTACACGTACAACGCACAAGGTCAGAAAATGAGTGAAACGAATCCTCAAGGCGAGACGAAAACGTACACGTATGACAATAAAGGCAATCTCGCCAGCGAGTCGGATGCTTTGGGGTTGATTTTCAGCTACACTTACGACCAAAACGGACTTTTACTTACCCAGACAGACGGCAAAGGCAACACGAAAACTTTTGAGCGAAATGCCCGTGGGGAATTGGTGAAAGAAAGTAATTTCAACGGACAATTCAAAACGTATCGTTATGATGCGGAGGGCAACAAGACGAGCGAAACGGATTTTAATGGCAACCAAACAACCTATACGTACAATGCGATTGGGCAGTTGATCCAAGAAGAAAATGCCGTAGGGGGCAAGAAAACGTTCCGATATGACGGCAACGGCAATGTCCTAGAAGAAAGTGATTTTCTTGGCAACCTCAAGAAAATGAAATACAATGCACTCAACCAGCGAGTCGAGCTGACCCTTGCGGACGGCAGTACCACCAAGTATGAGTACGACACGTTGGGGAATTTGACCAAAGAGATGGCAGGCAACGGCAGTGTGACCACGTATCGTTATGATATGAATGGGTTTTTGATAGAAAGCGAGAATGCGAATGGGGAGAAGACGACCTATATTCGCAACACCCAAGGGTTGCCCGTCAAGATTACGTATCCAGACAATGCGACAGAGTGCTTTGAGTACGATAATTTAGGCAATCTCACGAAGAAAACCGAGAAAAACGGCAGAGAGACGACCTACACGTACAATGCGAAAAGCGAAAACGTCGCAAACACGAGTGAGAACCGCACGAGTCGGCAAACCTTTGACGTGCGTGGCAATTTAACGAAATCTAGGAATGCGTTGAACGAAGAAGAGACGACTACCTTTGATGTGGCAGGCTTTGTCAAAGAAAGCAAAGATGCACAAGGCAATTCAACGACTTATGAAACAGACGGCGAGGGGAATGTAACCAAGACAACTCTTGCGGACGGCAGTCAGTATCAGTATGTGTATGATGGCGTGGGCAATAAACTCAAAGAAATCGACCCAAGTGGGAAAGAAACTCGATACACCTACAACAAGCAGAACTTACTGGAAACCAAAATCGCCCCAACAGGTGACATTGAACAATACCGTTATGACAAAAATGGGCAAGTGGTAGAAAAAATTGACCCGATGGGCAATTCGACCACCTATGCTTATACCCCAACAGGTGAAATCAAAACGGTCACGGATCCACTGGGGAACGTTTCACGCTTTGCGTATGATGAAGTAGGCAATGTGACGACGTTCACCGACACCATTGGTCGTGTGACGAAGTATGAGTACAATCTCCTTCATCAGCTCATCAAAGAAACGACCCCAATGGGTGTGGTCACGACGTATTCGTATGACAAAGCAGGGAGTCTCACGAAAGTGGAAGATACGACCAAGCAAAAAGAACGTTACACGTATGATATTTCAGGCAATTTGACGAGTATTACCGACAGTCAAAACCGAGTCGAACGCTTTACCTACAACCGTTTTGGCGAAAAGGTGAGTGCAACAGATATTCAAGGGAACAAGACGGAATACACACAAGATGCACTGGGGAGAGTCATTAAAACCACGAAACCCCAAGGAGTGAGCGAAGAAAACCGTTATGACCCTCGAGGAAATCTGATCGAAGCCAAAAGAGTGAATGATGGCGTGACGAAATATGAATACAACAACGTCGGCAACCTCGTGCGTGAAATCAATGCACAAAACAAAGACAAATTCTACACGTATAACGCCCTTTCTCAACTGACCGAAGTCAGAGATGAAAATGGTGGAAAAACTACGTTTGCCTATGATGCATTGGGCAGAGTGACCCAAACGAAAGATGCCAATGGTGCCATTGCCAAACGCAGTTATGACGGCAACGGCAATGTCATCAAAGAAGTGGACGGCGAAGGGCATTCGACCACGTATGCATACAATGCGTTGAATCAACGGATTGAAACAGTGGATGCCAAAGGGTTCAAACAAACCACGAGTTATGATGCAGCAGGTCGAAAAGTAAGCGAGAGTGATTTTAAAGGCAATCTTACTACGTACAAATACGACCCAGCCAACAATCTAATCGAAACCACAGACCCACTTCAGCGTACCAGTCACTTCACGTATGATTTGAAAAATCAATTACTTGAAGCGATTGACTCAACAGGGGCAAAAACAAGCTACACGTACCATGCAGACGGCACCTTGAAAAGTGAAGAAAATGCGAAAGGGTATGTGAAGAACTACCATTACGATTCCTATTCACAATTGATCAAAACCACAGACAATGTGCATAAACAACCTCTGAGCGAGATTTCGTATGACTCGTATGGTCAAGTCGTAAAAGAAGTGAAGTCTGGCAAGCAAGTCACAAGCTACGACTACGATAAAGTAGGGCGACTGGTAAAATTGACGTATCCAGATAAAACGAACGTATCGTACACGTATGACAATCTGGATAGAATTTCCCAGATGATCGACGTGCGAGGCAATGCGACCAAGCTCGTGTATGACGGATTGGGGAATGTCAAAGAATTGACCGCACCAACTGGAGCGGTGACGAAATACGAGTATGACGGGGTGGGCAATCTGCTCAAAGAAATCGATCCCCTCCAGTATGCGACAAGTTTTGCGTACAACCAAAACAATCAAGTCACGCAGACGACCAATGCCAACCATGGCATGGTGAAACAAACCTATGACGAGCGAAATCAATTGGCAACGTCGACCAATGAGCGAGGGTTTACCACCCAACAAACGCATGACGGCAATGGCAATGTGACAGCCATCATGGATGCCAAGGGCAATAAGCAACAATTTGCCTACGACAAAGCCAATCGTTTGACCACGACGACGAGCCGCCTAGGGAAAGCGACACACTATGCATATGACGAACAAGACAACCTCACGAACATCACGGATGCCAATAATGGCACGACCACTATGGAGTATTCTCCAACTGGGGAATTGGAAAGCCTGACCAGTGCGAATGGTCGTAAGGAAACGTTCCGTTATCGCTTGGACGGTCAACTCACGCAGAATAAAAAAGCGAGTGGGGAGTCGATTATTTACGGTTATGACGAGTTGAACCGTCAAATCGGCAAACGCATGAAACAACAGGATTTTGTGTATACGTATGATGACGGGAATCGTTTGACCAGTGCAGAGAAAACGCAAGAGGTGGACTTTGGCGAAGTAGATGAAGTGCCAGAATTGGCAGAGAAACTCCCAAGCAAGCACAAGGTGACGTTCACGTACAATCAATTTGGCGACTTGACTCAAGCTACGACCAGTGACATGGGCGAAGTCCACTATGTCTATGATGCGTATGGTCGCAGAACGCAAGTACAATACCCGAACGGCACGAACGTCCAGTATGAATACGACCAGAAAAACCAGCTGACGAAAGTGACCGATAAAGGCAAAGTCACCGAGTATAGCTATGACGGTATGGGACAAATCACGAAGATTCAGCACGCAGACGGCACGACTTCTCTTTACAGCTACTTGCCGACAGGCGAAGTCAGTGAATCGAAGATTCTCTCGACCACAGGCAAAGAATTGTCGAAACAAACCTACGAATATGACGAAAATGGCAATTTGACACGAGAAATGTTGAATTATCCAAAACTCAAACTTGACCGTAGCTATGAGTACGACAAGGAAGATCAGCTTGTCAAAGTAACAGAGAAAGAGCGGAACACAACCCGAGTCACGCAGTATTTCTATGACAACGTAGGCAACCGTGTGGCAACAAGACTTGACGTGAACGGTCAGTTCAAGGGGATAAGCGAATGGAAACACAACGCAGACAACCAGTTGAACGAAATCACAGGCGAGAGCGGGGCGACCTATGAGTACGACAACAATGGCAACGTCAGCAAAAAACAAAGTGCCAACGGTGAAGTCACGCTTTATCGTTATGACGTAGAGGGCAGACTGACGGAGGAAAGCTCGACATGGGGCAAACAGATTTTCTATGTGTATGACGCGTTGGGCAACCGAATCCTAAAAGGGAATTACACGGAAAAAGCCCGGAAGCTCAAGACCAACTTGAG
>NZ_FUXI01000059.1 GCF_900167335.1 Pilibacter termitis | reverse complement strand
ATCCATAGACCTAAAATAGAAGAACAAATAAAAATCGGTGCGTTCTTCTCCGCCCTCGACCACCTCATCACCCTTCATCAGCGTAAGCCGAGATTGTTTATTGTTTTCATCATTTATTCAAAAAAGAATGGAGAAAATACTATGTTAAATAAAATCAATCAAGAAACGTTATTTCATGTCTACTTTGCACATTGGGTGAAAATTTTTAAAGTTGGAGCGATTCGTGAAGTTACTTTGAAAAAGTATCATAACACTCAAACACATTTAGAAAAATTAATTCCTGATTTGCAACTGAAAGATTTTGATAGAACTGCTTATCAGCAATTACTCAATGATTTTTCTATTACTCATGAGCGACAAACGGTCATTGATTTTCATCATCAAGTCAAAGGTGCAATTTTGGACGCTGTTGATGAAGGACTTATTGACAGAGACCCTACGAGAAAAGCGATTTTTAAGGGGAAAATTCCTAGAGCGAAGAAACAAAAATATCTCAATCAATTTGAAGTTCACAATTTATTAAGTGACCTAAAATTAACTCCTGAAATTAGTTGGGATTGGCTCATTTTATTGATTGCTAAAACAGGACTTCGTTTTTCTGAAACTCTCGCATTAACACCAGATGATTTTGATTTTATTCGACAAACGATTTCGGTTAATAAAACATGGGATTATAAAACAAATACTGGATTTCAGCCGACGAAAAATAAATCTTCTATCCGAAAAGTTCAAATTGATTGGCAATTAAGTATGCAATTTCAGCAATTGATAAAAGGAAAAACTTCCAATCAACCAATTTTTGTTAATGGTTATGTTTGCAATTCCACGCCAAACAAACGATTAGCAAGGCATTGTAAAAATGTAGGTATTCCTGAAATTACAATTCACGGATTACGCCACACTCATGCCTCGCTACTAATGTTTGCTGGTGTGTCAATTGCAAGCGTTTCTCGCAGGCTTGGTCATTCATCTATCACCACTACGCAAAAAGTCTATATGCACATTATCAAAGAACTTGAAAATCAAGATAATGACCTTGTAATGCGATACCTTTCAGGACTTAGCTAATTCACTTGGTGATGAAAAAATAATAGAATCTCGGCTTACGCTGATGAAGGGTGATGAGGTGGTCGAGGGCGGAGAAGAACGCACCGATTTTTATTTGTTCTTCTATTTTAGGTCTATGGAT